>NZ_JBSGJX010000132.1:0-1141 GCF_053605785.1 Nonomuraea sp. NPDC003754 | reverse complement strand
GTCAGGTGCCAGCGCAGCATGCTCAGCATCCGGCGCTCCTGGAAGGTCTTCAATATCGCCAGGTAGGCGACCCGCTCACCGGCGAGGGACGCCAGTGCCTGCGGGACGGTGGTCAGCGCAAGCAGCGGCAGCAGGACCGGCGCGAGTGTGGCGATCACCACCGTGGCGGCGATCAGGGTGGTCAGGGAGGCGACCAGGTTCTGCGATTCGCCGATCATGTCCTGGCTGACGCTGACGCCCCGGTCGGCCTTGTCGCACCGGTCATCGAACCCTGGATGGTCGTAGGCGGCCATCTCAGCGTTCGTGGCCGCCTCTAGGAGGCGGTACTCCGCCTCCCGTGCGATGCGCGGGCCCAGCCGGTTCGACAGGCCCCCTACCGCGATGCCCAGAAGCGCGCGCAGACCGGCGGCACCAGCCAGGACCACGATCGAGGGCAGGGCCTCACGCAGGTGCGCGGGGTCATAGGCGGACTGAATCAGCGCTCCGAGCGCCGCGGTCGTGGCGAGCAGGCCGAGCGCCTCCGCCAGGCCAGAGATGATCTGGCAGACAAGCAAGACGATCACCGCGCGTCGGTCCACGGCCCAGGCCAGAGCGAAGGAACGGCGGACCAGTTGCGGCAGGCGCCTGCTGAGTTCCCTCCAGGTGAGGTGATCTGTCCATTCAGTGTCGCCGCCGCTGAAGTTGAACGTCAGCTCTTCGTTGTGCTGCTGTGTTTCGCCGTGCTGGTGCTGTTCAGGGGTGGGATCGGCGACGGTTGCCTTGTCGGGCACGTCAGCGGCTCCTTTTCCAGTGCCGGGGGCGAACGGGGCGAGGTTGTTGCGTGCTCTGCGGTACGACGCGTACGGCCTGAACGTCACTCGACTGGCTGCCCCACCCCCATTACTGTCACGCACAGCTTCTTAGCAAGTGCTGTGCGTAGTGGTATCAGATGCCACCGACAGTTCCGCCGCTCACCGATTTAGGCGAACAGCCAGTGCGCCGCGGTAGCGTCATCGAAGATCTTGCCGCGCTTCCACCGGGCAGCGTCCAGGTCGGATCGTTCGGCTGCGCGGACCTGGCGGATGAGTTCTTCAGGGCCGTGGTGTTCGAGAAGGTCAAGGCACTGTCGCCAGGTGGACAGGTGGAAGCGGTCGACAAGCCG
>NZ_JBSGJX010000131.1:0-1224 GCF_053605785.1 Nonomuraea sp. NPDC003754 | reverse complement strand
GCGGCGTCCTCACGGACCCAGCGATGATCGCGCGTGTGCTGGGGGGCGATCTTCCTCGCGACCTTGAGGCTCTCGAACGCGTCGTCGGGCAGCCCGGCCCACAACTGGGCTCGGCCGAGCTCGATGTAGAAACCTGACCTGCGCTCGGCTGGGAGGTCTCGCGGCGGCGCCCACTCGCGGGCCACTTCCAGGGCACGGTGCACATGGTCGCTGCCGAGGCTTACAGCGATTGACACCTCATGGATCCGCACCGACGATGGGCCGAACGCTGTGCCCCCGTAGATGCCCTCGGGCACCTGGTCCGCGAGGAGGCGGGCCTCGGCCAGGTGGGTGTCGGCGGCCGCAGCAGAGCCGGCGCGGCCCGCGATGACTGCCGCACGCATGTGCAGCGCGCCACGCGCCGCCCTGGTGTTGGCGTGGTCCGGGGACGGGGCGGTGTCGATCGCCGTCTCCAACGCGTGCAGGCCGCGATCGTGCCTGCCAGCGGCGAAGAAGGTCTCCGTGCGGACGTAGGCGACGGCCGCGTCGAGCACCCGGTCGTTGGCATACGGCGCGGCCCACCGCATCAGCTCGATCAGCCTGGCGGACAGGTCGTAGGCGCCGAACTTGTAGGCAATCGCGTCGGCGGAGCGACATGCGGACACGACTAGAGCGGCCACGTCCGGTCGCTCGTGCGCAGGCGCGGTGTGCAGGGCCCGGAGCAGCTCGGTGAGCAGGGCCGGCAGCTCACGCGCGATGCGGACGTACTGGGCCGCCAGCCGCCAGGTGACCGCGTCGGCGACCTTGGCCCTGAGTTCGGGCATTGGCCGGACAGAACCGTCTTCGGGCATGTCATAGGCGGCGATGGCGGCCGACAGAATGGGGAGCGCCTGTTGGATTCGCGAGCTCGCCTGTGCCTGGTCGGCCAGGAGGATGGACGGGTCGATGCGGAGGGCGGCCGCGATCGCTTCCAGAACGCCGTCGCCGGGGCCTCGCGCCCCGCGTTCGACCTTGCGAAGGGTGCCGACATGGATGTTGGCGGCATCAGCCAGCTGCTGCTGTGTCAGCCGGGCGACACTTCGGTGGTAGGCGATACGCCGGCCTATCCCGCTGCGAGGGTCTGCAGGCATTGAGGCTCCAGTTCGAGGCGTCCATTTCGGACTGTAGCGGCGCTGCGACGGCTCTGCCCAGATCATGGGCAGAGCCGTTCTCCCTATCGGGCGTCGTCGGCTGCGATGGCGACCA
>NZ_JBSGJX010000130.1:0-1241 GCF_053605785.1 Nonomuraea sp. NPDC003754 | reverse complement strand
CTAGAAGATCACTGAAGATCTTGTTCTTGGTGGCCTGTGAGGCGGCAGGATCCTGGATTCTTCAGGAGAGTCGGGAAGCCAGTGTCCAGGTGTCGCTGGTCCGGGTGAGCCCGAGGGTGATCAGGGTTCGGAGATTGAGGGCGGCAGCGCGGGTGTGGAGCCAGGCGTTGTTCTTGATGGTGCCGAGGTAGCGTAAGCGCCGGTTGCCGCGGGCGACGATCCACGCGACAGCGCGTTCGACGGGTGGTCGCCAGCGCCGGTAGTCGCTTTGCCAGGCCGGGTCGGTGGCGGCTTGACGACGGGCGGCGGCCTGCAGGTCGTGGTGTGGGCGGATCTGCACGACCCGCCCGTTCTTGGCGGTGGTGCAGCGCTGGCGTAGCGGGCAGCCGTCACACAGCTCGCCGAAGATGGCGCGTTTCTTGTCGGTGTTTCCCCTGAAAGCGGCTGTGTGCCCGGCTGGGCAGGTGACGAGGCCGGCGCTGGTGTCGATGGCGAAGTCGTCCAGGTCGAATCCGCCGGGCACGGCCGGCCGTAGCGGCGCAGGCTTGATCACGACGCGATGCCCGGCGTCGGTGAGTGCCTGGCGGCAGGGCCCGGCGGAGTAGGCGGCATCGCCGAAGACCTCGACCGGGTTTCCTTCCTCTGCCAGCAGGTCTTCAGCAAGAGCGGCTTCGTAATGAGCGGCACCGGATCCGGGCCGTAACGCCACTGCGGTGAACAGGCCGGTCTCGGGCTCGACGGCCACGTGTGCCTTGAAGCCGTCTTGACGATGGGTGCGGGTCTTGTGCACATGCCGGGACTCCGGGTCGACGGTGGAGATCACCCGATCCGGGACGGTGCGCTGGGCGATGCGCCAGCGCCCGTCCCGGCCGTCGGAATCCTCGGCCGGTTCCACGTCCTGGCCGGCGACCAGAGCCAGCAGGCCGACCGCGGTGGCAGCCTGCTCCTCCAGCGGTTGGGCGGGCAGGTCGGCCAGCAGCCGGATGGCGTCGGTGACCAGGGCGTCTACCAGCGCAGCCCGGGCCTGCTCATCGTTCCACGCAATGCGCGGCTTGCCCGGATCGGCGTAATCGTGGGCGGTGCAGCAGACTGCGGCGACCTGCGCGGCGCCGGGCACGTGGCGGATCACCCGGCGGATCGCGGCGATCAACTGGGTGACGGTGTCCTGGGTGGCCACCGCGTCATCGAGCACCGTGGAATCCAGCGCCCGCCGCTGCCGCCCCTTGAGCACGCCGGTCTGC
>NZ_JBSGJX010000129.1:0-1408 GCF_053605785.1 Nonomuraea sp. NPDC003754 | reverse complement strand
TACTACAGTCATGTTTTGTGATCTATAGTCGCGTTCGTGTCGGATGTGGTGACGTCTGAGGATCTCCAGTCGTGGGCGGCCGGGCTGGATGAACTGTTCGCGCGGGTCGCCAGCCGCTTCGGCCGGGTAGAGCCGCGTCGTCAGGCGCGGGCGTATCTGGTCGGGCTGCTGGCGCCGGTAGAGCGTAAGAACGGCTGGCAACTGGCCGAGGCCGCAGGCGATGCCCAGCCTCATCGGATGCAGCGACTGCTGAACAATGTGCGGTGGGATCCCCGGGATGTCCGTGTTGACCTGCGTGATTACGTGGTCGAGCAGCTTGGGGATCCGGCCGGGGTGCTGATCGTGGACGAGACCGGGTTCGTCAAGAAAGGCACCCGGTCGGCCGGGGTGCAGCGGCAGTATTCAGGGACGGCCGGCCGGGTGGAGAACTGCCAGCTCGGGGTGTTTCTCGCGTACGCGACACCGCGTGGGCGGGCGTTGCTGGATGCCGAGTTGTACCTGCCGAAGTCCTGGACCGGGGATCGGGAGCGATGCGCTCAGGCCAGTATCCCTGACAGCGTGCCGTTCGCCACCAAGCCGGCGCTGGCCACAGCCATGCTGGGCCGGGCGCTGGAAGGTGGGGTGCCCGCCTCGTGGGTGACTGCGGACGAGGCCTACGGCCAGGATCACAAGTTCCGTCTCTACCTGGAGAAACGCAAGGTCGGGTATGTGGTCGCCGTACCCAAGAACCAGTCGGTCGGCACCGGCATCGGCTACGGCAACACCGGCTCACGAGCTGACGCGGTGACCGCGGATGCGCCTGAGCAGGCGTGGAAACGTCTGTCGGCGGGTGATGGGGCCAAGGGGCCAAGGTTGTACGACTGGGCGATGGCGACCCTGCCGCCCCACGCCGACGATCACCTTGGCGGGTCCGGCGGCTTCCAGCGGTGGCTGCTGGTTCGCCGCAGCCTCACTCCCAACGACCACGGCGAGCTGGAACTGGCCTTCTACCTGTGCTTCGGACCCGCGGGCACCGCGCTGGACCAACTCGTTCGCGTCGCCGGCACCCGCTGGGCCATCGAGGAGTGCTTCCAGAGCGCCAAGAACGAAGTCGGCCTGGACCAGTATCAGGTCCGCCGCTACGACGGCTGGCACCGCCACATCACCTTGGCCATGCTCGCCCACGCCTACCTCGCTGTCACCGCCGCCAACGCCCCAAAAGCCCGAGCGGCCTGGTCCCCCTCAGCCCAGCCGAGATCCGCCGTCTCCTGGCACATCTGACCAGCGCCGTCACCGATCCAATCAGCCAGATTCTTCAACGCGCCCTGGCGTGGTCACACCACCGCCGCGCCCACCAAGCCGGCGCTCGCAGCAGCCACTACTGGAAACGCTGGCTCCGGCACAACAAGATCCAGCTATAGATCACAAA
>NZ_JBSGJX010000128.1:0-1502 GCF_053605785.1 Nonomuraea sp. NPDC003754 | reverse complement strand
CTATCAGGGGTTTCTCTATGTGGTCAGGCGAACGCCGACCTTGCGATCACGCTGTGACCAGCGCTCCGCTGCCAGGGGATGAAAAACGTTCACTGTGTGTTGCGTGACACTCTGGACGAAAATTGTCGGACTGGGTCTCTACTATGGCCTTCACCCACTCTTCCCCGCTTCGTTATCGTCCCCCAGTCGGAGCAAACATGAGCAAGGATCACATTCCTGCGGCTGTTCAGAAGGCTCTCTTCCTCCTCAGCAGAGGGGAGTGCTACGCCCCGGAGTGCCCTCGGCCTGTGGTCCAAATGCTCGAAGATGGCAATCCGTACGTATACGGGAAGATCGCACATATATGCGGAGAAGAGGGCGGGCCGCGACATGACCCGAAAATGCCAAAAGCGATTCGCACAAGTTTCGGCAATATGCTTCTTCTATGCGAGGGCCACCATGTGCAAATCGACAATAAGGACAACGAGAAGAAGTTTCCGAAGGAACTTCTTTATGAATGGAAGAAGGCACACGAGGGTGATGTCACGTCTGCACTAAATAGGCTATCGGGGCTTACGGAAGAGCGACTAGAGGACCTAATGCTAACAGCTATTACAACTACTAAGCTAGATCTTCTTGGGGCCGTAAATGATCTAAAGTCCAGCAGCGAGGAGACGGTAGAGACCCTTCGGTCCCTGATGCTCGAAGCTTTCGATCGACCGTATGATAGTGCTCAACTACTCTATGAGGCGGCTTCTCGATTGCGCCATCTCGAGAACAATACCCATCTTCTTTACGAAGCCGCTAATCGCCTGTCACATCTTCATGATAGTACGCACCTGCTCTATAGTGCGACTCAGGAACTTGGGCATTTGCGAGACAATACATCGCTTCTGCTGGATGCGACAAGACAGCTGGATAGCCTGGACGATCGTATCTACATGTTCCGGTCTGCCGCCAATGATATTCCTTGGCATCTTATTCAGAGCTTCGTCGAAAGCTCGAATAATGTTTTCTTCTCATCCCAAAACTCGGGATATACTGATTCCGGGTCGTTCGCATTGAATAAAGCCACAGCCCGCATCGAGGAAGTTGTCGAGGAGCTCCAAGAGCTGCGCACAACCCAGATCAACGAAGCCCAAAGCCATACACAATGGCCACCATCGCCTGCGGGATGGATATGGATAAAGCGCGGTTTCATCGCTGGCCTTGTGCTGGCTGCCGCTGTCGTTGTCACGATTATCGCATTGACTACGAACGGCGGCGCTTGATGTTGAGTGAGATGCTGGGCGTTGAGCCCCTCTGCGACAGCGCCTGCCCGTCTGCCGTCGTCCCACCCATCGGGTAGCGGGCCAGCCGCGGGGCTACCCCGGCCGTGCGCCCGGTGTCAGGGCGGTGATGGAGCGTAGGCGGCCCCGCGGCTGGTCTGCTAGGTGTAATGACCACAGAGGTTGAGTGCGCCAAGGACACGAGCCCGATGTGATTGAAATGAGGGAGGGCCTGCGGGTTCGGTGTGGATTGCG
>NZ_JBSGJX010000127.1:0-1513 GCF_053605785.1 Nonomuraea sp. NPDC003754 | reverse complement strand
GGGCTCCCCAGACCTACGAGACAGCCTTCCACTCAACATCATCTACGCTGGCATCAGCTGCATAAGCCGTGTCCAGTCTTCGGGTGGAAGCCCCGGGGCCGGTTTCGGGGTGTCGACGGCGACCGCGTGGCGGTATGTGGAGGAGGCGGTGATGCTGCTGTCGGCGCGCTGGCCCCAAGCTCGGGCAGGCGCTGTGGAGGGCCAGGCGGGACGGGCTGCACTATCTGGCGCTGGATGGCACGCTGATCCCACCGACCGGCTCAAGGCCGACCGCCGTATTTCTTTGGCAAGCATCGCGTGCACGGGGTGAACGTTCAGGTCATCGCCTCGCTGGAGTTGATGGATGAGGGGTTGTTCCCTGACACGGTTCTAGCTGGGCACCTTGAAGATTGGGTCGTGCTTATATCGAGGTGTACGCCTGGCCGGCGACAGAACTCGATGTCATGAGGGCGCTGTCGGCCGGGATAGAGCGGCGGTTGTCACGGGCGAAATGGGACACCGACGCGCTGCGCGATGAGGTCCGCGCCAATGCGGTGGCTCATCTGGGCAGCCCACGCGGCGTGCTGATCGCCGGCGATACCACCCATGCCTGACCAGGGAAACGACCATTCACCCCGGGAGAGCTTCCGCTGAGCGCGGTCCGGCTGATCCGGCCATCTCTCGCCGAGATCCGCCGCGTCTTCGCGCGCCTCATCGTGCCCGCCACCACGCTCGTCGATCACGTTCTGGCCTGGTCCAGATTCCGCCAGGCCCACCAGACCCGGGCCCTGATCAGCCACTATCGCCGACGAGGAGACCCACTCCCTCGAGATCTACAGATGTAGTACTGGGTGCCTTCTAACGCCCGGTGGTGCCATCGATCTGCTCGCGGAGGATATCGGCGTGGCCAGCGTGGCGAGCGGTCTCGCTTGTCATGTGGGCAAGGACCCAGCGCAGCGTCCGGAACTCACCATCGACGGGCTCAGCCACCGGAGCCGCCGGATCGCCTGCCGCGCGAATCGCGGAATCGCTTACCTGGATCGCCGTGTGGTAGTCGGCCAGAACTTGCGCGGCATCGAGCTCAGCCACATCCATGCCGAAGTCCCAATCTTTCTCAGATTTGACTCCGGCCACGTGGTACCCGAACCAGTAGCGTTCGGCTGCGGTCAGGTGATGGACCAGCCCGAGGAGGGTAGTTCCGGTGTCAACCAGGACGCGCCGTAGCTGCTCATCGTCCAGCCCGTGGGTCTTCTTGAGCACTGATTCCCGCGCGAAGGTCAGGAACGCCAAAGCGGTGTCAAGCTCACCAGAGTCGTTGCGGGGGACCGGTTGACGTTGCGTCTCAGCCATGCCGTCACCCTACAGAACCCCAGACGATGGGCTGTGCGGGAGCCATCAGGAGGGGCGGGAGCGTGATGTTGCTGCGGCGACGAGTTCGGCTAGAAGACCACTGAAGATCTTGATCTATGCCTGTCCGGGGTGGGTTGAACGCCCTGCCGTCAGGCGGTGGCCAGCCCGAGAGTCCAGACACCGC
>NZ_JBSGJX010000126.1:0-1608 GCF_053605785.1 Nonomuraea sp. NPDC003754 | reverse complement strand
AGGTAGCGCAGGCGGCGGTTGCCCCGGGCCACCAACCAGGCCACCCCTCGTTCGACCGATGGGCGCCAGCGACGATAATCGGCCTGCCAGGCCGGGTCGCTGGCGGCCTGGCGCCGGGCAGCAGTCAGCAAAGCGTGATGCGGGTGGACATTGAGGTTGCGCCCGCTCTTGGCGGTGGTGCACCTGGCCCGCAGCGGACAACCCATACACCGCTTCTTGAACTGTGCGACCCGGGTGCCGCTGGATTGCGGCTGCCCCAGGACAACAGTGTGTCCGGCCGGGCAGGTCACCATGCCGGTGGCGGTATCGATGTGGAAGTCGTCGATGGTGAAACCGCCGGCAATGGTCTGCCGCAGCGGCGGAGGCTTGATGATCAAGGTGTGGCCAGCGGCGTGTAACGCCCGGCGAGCATGGCCGGTGCCGTAGGCGGCATCACCCAACACGATGACCGGCTCCTCCTCTCCGGCCAGTAACTCTTCGGCTACGACGGCTTCGTGGTGGGCGGCGCCGCTGCCAGGCCGTAGTGCGACGTCGGTGTAGATCCCGCTCTCGGGCTCGACGGCCAGGTGAGCCTTGTAGCCGTCCTGGTGCTGGGTACGGTTCTTGTGCACGTGCCGCGCTTGGGGATCGACAGTGGAGACGATCCGGTCATGGACGGTGCCGCCGGGCGATACGCCACCGCCCGTCGGTGCCGTCGGAGTCCTCGGCTGGTTCAACATCTTGGTAGGCCACCAGAGCCAGCAGAGCGACCGCGCCGGCCGCTTTGTCACCCAGCGGCTGCTGGGGCAGGTGGGCCAGCAGAGCGATCGCATCGGTGACCAGCGCGTCCACCAATACCTGCCGTGCCTGTTCATCGTTCCAGGCGATACGCGGCTTGCCCGGGTCGGCGTAGTCGTGGGCGGTGCAGCAGACGGCGGCGACCTGGCCGGCGCCGGGGACTTCACGGATCACCCGACGGATCGCGGCGACCACTTGGGTGATGGTGTCTTGGGTGGCCACCGCATCATCGAGCACGGTGGAATCCAACGCACGACGCTGCCGGCCCTTGATCGCCCCAGTGGCCGCGACCACCTGCTTGACCCGGGTGAAGATCCGGTTCGGGTCGCTCGAGCGGGCCAGACGACGGCGAAAGTAGGTCAGCAACGACGGATCGAACGCGGTGTCATACAAGCCCAGCCCGCACGCGGCCTTCCAACGCAGGTCACAGCGCAACTCCTGGACCGCTTCGACGTCCGACACCCCGTACAGGGCCTGCAGGACCAGCGCCGCGGCCAGCGCCTGCGGCGGCATACTCGGCCGCCCGTTGGACGAGGGTCGGCGAACATCGCTGCCGGAAACAGCTCCTGACGATGCTCAGCCAAGAACGCGAACACACTCCCTGACGGGATCAGCTCCCGGCAGGTCTGCCACACGTCCGGCCCGACCAGTTCCCCAGCCCATTCACCCTGCACACAAGTCAGTCTGGCCTCGCATCATCTGAGGCGAGGCCACAACGCAAGATCTTCAGTGGTCTTCTAGATGATTGATTCCAAGGGCTGAGGATTCCGAGTCTGGCTGCGAACATGCAGCGAGGGTGTCCAAGATCCGTGTGTGACGACAGAACTGAAC
>NZ_JBSGJX010000125.1:0-1744 GCF_053605785.1 Nonomuraea sp. NPDC003754 | reverse complement strand
AGAACGCGCGAACGCCCAGCTCAAAGGCTGGAAGATCCTCCGAAAGCTACGCTGCAGCCCTTCCAAGGCCGGCCACCTCTGCAAGGCCATCGCCGCCCTTCAGAACCACCGTGTCGCTCACGCCGCCCGAGGATGAAAAACGTTCACTCATGCTTGCTGGTCGGTCTCGACGATGAGCGTGTAATCAACGCCGGTGCGGAAGTCGCCGGAGGACCCGCGAATGGTCAGTTTGTGACGGCCGGCCTTCAGTGGCGGGAGGCGCACCCAGACACCACAAGCGTATGACGTGCTCGTTCCCTCCTCACCGGTGAGAGGATTGCCCGCTACACCAGTCACGGTGACGTTGTCGTCTTCCATCCGTTCTGGCGTGATCGCCTTGCCGTCAAGGGTGGCCTTGCCTTTCGCTGTGGCCATGAACTCCCTGCATTGTGCCTCGGTGCAAATCTGATTCACTAGCGGGAAGACCACCGGCCTTCCCATGGGAACCCTGCATGTCCGCTGCAAGGTACCGCCAAAGGTCCCAGCGAGAAACCACACATCCTCTGGCTGATTTCGGTCGCAGAACTCCCCGGTCGTGTCCGTCACAGGGTTCGTGCTCTCGTCTTCGGAGGCCGCCCATGTCCACCAACGTCCCTGAACGCTTTCCGTCGCCGCGTCCTCCGGTTGCGAGGACACGTTGCTGTCCGCGCCGCGTTCCTGGGCCACGCCACAGCCAGCGAGGAGACCGAGGGCTAACAGAAGCGGCATAGCGGATCTAGGGGACATCCGAGAATCATAGACTCGATGAGCACAAAGTGATCAGTGGTTCTGCCATGACGATCTTGCCTCATATGGCCGAGCAGGAGCCCGCCTGCCCTGCAAAGTGGAGGCATGCCGAAGGCGGGGGCTCTTGCAGTTCCATGGCTGTTCTGTCAGAGCGTCCAGGATACGGAGCAACCGTGAGAAGCGATAGAAGCCCTTTGCCTGGTCAAGGGTCTCGCTGGCGTAGCCCCCAGTGATCGCAATAAGGCGCATCGAAGACCCAAATCTACGGCAGAGCAGGTCACGGTTGGGGTCAGCTGATCAGCAGGTTATGGGGAGTTCGCGGGCCCGGGCCCGCACGGAGGCCCGGAGAGTGCTCAAGTGCTGGTGGAAGGCGTGATTCCTGTTCTGGTCCAGGTTGAGCGGAAGGTCCAGTTGGGCGATCAGCTCGGACTCGGCGGTCCAGGGTTCGGGGTGCGTCAGCCAGCACACCCTGGCGTTGTCGGCCATCCAGGCTGTCAGCTCCTTCTCGCAAGCCTGTCCGAAGGTCAGACGCTTTCCGCTAACTACGCGGCGGAGTTCGAGGCCGAGGAGGCAGCCGAGGGTGAGTCGCAGAGTGGAGCCTTCGGCGTTGCCGCGGAAGTGGTAGCGGACTCGGGTACGCAGGTTTTGCCTGCTGACTCGTGTCGCCATCCGGCGTGGGGCTATCCCGACGTACAGCAGCTGCCCGGCGGGCAGCCGGGGGTCGGGGGACTGCTCGAAGTGCCAGCCGTAGACGCCGGGGGCGGCTGGTATGGGGCTCGGCCGGGTCAGCACCTCGGCTGCGCGCCACAGTCTGTCGGGTTCCAGGAGGTCAACCGTGTTCATCACAACTCCCAGCGGATCCACGCGGACGAGAAGACGCTAGGTGTAATGACCACAGAGGTTGAGTGCGCCAAGGACACGAGCCCGATGTGATTGAAATGAGGGAGGGCCTGCGGGTTCGGTGTGGATTGCGACATCT
>NZ_JBSGJX010000124.1:0-1783 GCF_053605785.1 Nonomuraea sp. NPDC003754 | reverse complement strand
CGGGCTCCCCAGACCTACGAGACAGCCTTCCACTCAACATCATCTACGCTGGCATCAGCTGCATAAGCCGTGTCCAGTCTTCGGGTGGAAGCCCCGTGCGGCTTACCCCGAAACCGGCCACGCTGATCGAGCGGATCGCCCGCATGGTCGACCGGGTTGACGGTGTTGAGCACCCGCACACGCTCGCGATCGCAGCGATGGAGGGCGGAGGTCGTACCTGGACGGTGCATGTGTGCACGTGGATCGGCAAAGGCGCCGCTGATCGGGGCAATCCGTTCGGGCTCGGCCAGGATATCGCGCGTCTGCATGAGCAACTGGCCCATCATGGCGGCGCGGCATTCACCGACCAGACGCTAATTTTCGAGCGAGGCCCAGCTCCGACCAGCGAGCAGGAGCTGCCCACCTGGTATGTGGCCCGTCACCTGTGGCGTGATCGGATCTTTCCGCAGCTTGCCGACACTCAACGGCACCTGCGGCCCCAGCCCATCCATGGCTACCTGCACTGGGACAACGTGGTCGCGGGCCGTAACGGCGGGTTCGGCTTCATCGACTTCGACAAGATCATGCACGCCCCACCGGTCTTTGACTTGGCCAAGCTGCTGGCCACCGGCTTCTTCACGATCAGCGCGCACACCCGGTCCGTGCGCTTTCAGCGCTCGCGCGCCGCGGACCTGCTGGCCGGGTATCGCAGCATCCGGCAGCTCGCCGACGCCGAACTCACCGCCCTGGAAGGCTTCGCGGTCATCGTGAACGAAGAAACCGCGCGCTTGGGTCACGTCTACGACGTCGTCGACTACCGGCTCCAGGCTGCTGCGGTCGGCGACTGGTGGCTCGCGCGGCGCCGACGCCAGCCCAGCGACCCGCTCGGCATCCACAAGAACATGTCGACTTCGCCGCCTCCAGCAGTCAGCGCAGAGCAACTGCCTCTCCTGGACACCGAACCCGAGCCTCAGCGCACCGAATCGGGTCCAGCCACCACCGCCTGAGACCCGCTGGCGTTCCGTCTTGTCTAGAGCCCTAGACGGCATTTCGTCTAGGGCTCTAGACTCGGCGGAGCACCACGGAAAGGGAACCACCGTGCCACCGAGTGACCTTGAGCGGATCGCCGCGATCGACGACCCGTACCTGCTGATCCGCCAGGCCACCGAGCGACTGAGCGCGGCGCAGCAGGAGGTCACTGAGCTGGCAAGGCTACGGCGTCGCGTGATCCAGGAGCTGCATGCACAGGGCATCTCCTATGCCCAGATCGCGCAGCAAGCCGGCCTCTCGCGCGGGCGTATCCACCAGATCAAGCACACTGGCCCCGCGCCTGAGGGCGCGTTCCTCGGCACCGGTACGGTCACCGTGGTCACCCCGCTTCGGCTCGACCCGGAGAAGAAGCGTCCCGTCCTGGCCCTTGACGACATGCGGTCGGGTCAGCGTCTGGAAGAGCTGGCCAAGTCCTTCGGGCTGGCGGTCGAGACCGACAAGGTCACCATTGACGGCGTCATCGATCTCAACCGGCCGAACCTGATCGTCGTCTGTGGCCCCCGCATGTCCGAGGCGATGCACGCGGCCTACGACACCGACCCCGTCATTCGCTGGGAGCGCGACGAACTCGGCTGGCTGCTCCGGGACACGAGAACCGGCGCCGCCTACCGCACCGGCACCCAGCTCGACCCCGAGCAGCCCACCGACTCGGCGTACTTCGGCCGGCTGCCCCGCCCCGACGGCAACGGGACCTTCCTCGCGATCGCCGGCATCAGGACCAACGGCTCGCTCGGCGTCGTCGACCTGCTGACGT
>NZ_JBSGJX010000123.1:0-1792 GCF_053605785.1 Nonomuraea sp. NPDC003754 | reverse complement strand
CAACGCCGACTTCCGGCGTCGTTTCGCCGCCGAGGTGGACGCGGCCCGTAAGGTCGGCGGCTTCTACACCGCGCAGGTCGTGGACGCCGACACCGGCGCCGCCCGGCCGTGGCTGGCCACCGCCTACATCCCCGGCCCCTCCCTGCACCAGGCCGTCGACGAGCACGGGCCGCTCCCGCTGGAGTCGGCAGCGGTGCTCGGTGCCGGGTTGGCCGAAGGACTCGCCGCCGTGCACGGCTGCGGGATGGTGCACCGCGACCTCAAACCCGCCAACGTCATCCTCGCCGAGGACGGTCTCCGCCTGATCGACTTCGGCATCGCCCGCGCCCTGGACGCCACCAGCCACACCCAGACCGCCACCGTGCTGGGCACCGCGGCGTTCATGTCCCCCGAACAGGCCATGGCCCAGGAGGTCGGGCCGGCCTCGGACGTGTTCTCGCTCGGCTGCGTCCTCGCATTCGCCGCCACCGGCCGCGGCCCCTTCGGAAGCGGCCCGGCCCACGCGGTCGTCTACCGCGTCGTGCACACCGAACCCGACCTGCGGGCGGCGCCCGCCCCGCTGGCCGATCTCGTGGCCGCCTGCCTGGCCAAGGACCCCGCCGCCCGGCCCGGCCTGCAGCACGTGCTGACCCGCCTCACCGCGCTCGCGACACCCGGCCAGGGACGGTGGCCGGAGGCGCTCACCCAGGTCATCATCGAACGCCGGACCATGGCATTGACTTCCTTGCACGACCCGGCTGCCACCGGCGGCGGCCCCCAGACGATGGCACCGCGGCTGGACGACCCAGGCAAGTCGCGCGCACCCCAGTCGTTACTGGTCAACGAACGCCGTCGGCGCCGCGGTAGCGAACCACAGCCTGCCTCCACCGGCTACCAGATCGCCGTCTACGTGCTGCTCGCCCTGTTCGCCCTGGTCTCCGTGAGCACGGTGATTCACCAGTTCAGTGTCGCCGACGGTGAAGGACGGTACTACGACGAGTTGACCTTCGATGGCATACGCGACTCCAACGAGATGGTCAGCAAGGTCTTGTTGGCGGCGCAGGTGATCTCCGGCCTGGGGCTGGTGGCAGCCTGGCTGCTCTGGTTCTACCAGGTACGGGCTGTCGCCGAACGACTCGCGCCCACTCGGCTGCGCTACCACCAAGCTATGGCTGTGTACGGCTGGCTCATCCCGATCGGCAACCTGTGGCTGCCCAAGCAGATCGCCGACGACGTCTGGCACGCCTCCAGCCCGCCGGGACGCGGCGGCACGCCAACTCCGGCCGGCCTCCTGCACACATGGTGGGCCCTATGGTTGGTCACCTTCCTGACCTGGCCTCTGTTCTGGATCGAGTGGACGACACTTCTCAAGAATCATGCCTTGCCTCAGGAGGACAACACGCTTGATCTCATGTACGAGGTCGCGCCAGCTGCCTGGGCCAGCCTGGCCCTGCATATACTGGTCGCGCCGACGGTGATCGTCACCGCCCTGTTCGTGCGGCGGCTGGGCGCCGCGCAGGCGGCCAGACTCGACGGCTGACAACCGTACGCAGGCCAGCGCAACTGTCGGCGACCATCGTCACGCTCGCCGTGAGCGTCGGCACCGCCGTGCCGCTCCTACCGCTCGCGATGATCGCCCTGACAAATAGCCTCGGAGTTCGTTGACCGGTGGAGCGTGTCCATAGCCACTAGGAGCTGTTTCCTGGATCACGTGCGGAGCCAGATGACCAAGGCTGCGACCGTGACGGTTCCCAGGAACATGTAGGCGCGTTTGTCGTAGCGGGTGGCCACCGCGCGGAAGTTCTTGAGCCGG
>NZ_JBSGJX010000122.1:0-1862 GCF_053605785.1 Nonomuraea sp. NPDC003754 | reverse complement strand
GTCCCGACGCATCCACCGTCAAACCATGCAGCCGAACTCGCTCCGTGCTCGTTAACTTGATCTCTACGGCCGACGGGCCCGGATTTCCCATATGCCAAGGATAAGAACTTATCCGCCGAATTTCAGGCGCATGACACTAGATGTGCGACTTCCGCACCGAGTGCCATGCCGCCCCGACCAGAGCCCGCGTCGACCGGACCACTGAGAGCCGTTCGTGCCGACGGTACAGATTCCAGTTGTACTGGACCAGCGACAACTTGTTCGACGAGAGCGACCCGGCCCGCTGAGACCGGTACACCGCCAAGGGTTCCCTCAGAGCCCGGGCGGGGGTCCCGTCCCGCATGATCGACAACCAGAGCGCGTAGTCCTGCCTCTTCGGCATGTCCGGCATCAGCTTCGCCCCGAGCACCCTGCGGTCGTACATGGCGGTCAGAGCGCCGATGTGGTCCTGGACCAGCATCGCGCTGTAGTCCACGTGCTCAGGCGCCCACACGACGCGCCCGTTCGGGACGAAGTCGGCGGCCTCGCCCTCGTACAGGGCGTCGACCTTGTAGTAGGAGGTGAACGTGAGGGGCGTCCCGGCTGTCGCGGCGAAGGCGAGCTGCTTCTCCAGCTTCGTCACGAGCCACATGTCGTCGCTGTCGAGAAGGGCGATGAAGTCACCCTGGGCCCGCTCGATGGCCAGGTTCCGGGCCCGGGCCGCGCCCCCCTGCCGGGCCGCTGCCTCCGGCATGACCCGCTCGTCCTGCCGGGCCAGCTCTGTCAGCAGATCCATCGAGTCGTCCGAGGACGCGTCGTCGGTGATCAGCAGTTCGAGATCGGTGTGGGTCTGCGCCAGCACCGACCGAACTGAGGGCCCGAGCGTGGCCGCCGAATTGTGTACCGGCATCACCACAGAAACCAGGGGCACAGCGCTGCTCCCTTACCCAGCTTGGAGTCATCATGGATGTCGTCGTCGCCGGCCAAGGCTACGTGGGACTCCCCCTCGCTGTGCGCGCCGCCGAGGTGGGCCATCGCGTCGTCGGCTACGACGTGGATCTGCACCGTATCAACCGGCTCACCGCCGGTGAGTCGTACGTGGAGGACTTGACCTCCTCGCGGCTCCGCACGGTGCTGGACTCCGGGGCCTACTCCGCGACCGCCGACGTCGCCGCGCTGGCCGGCTTCGACATCGCGGTGATCACCGTGCCGACCCCACTGCGAGACGGCGTGCCCGACCTGACCTACATCGAGTCCTGCGACCGGACCCTTGGCGAGTACGCTCGCCCCGGCGGGCCTCCGGGTCGGGGATGACTTCCTGGCTGGATTCAGTCCCGAACGCATCGCTCCGGGGAACAAAACGCATCGCTCCGGGGAACAAGAGGTGGTCGTTCGAGGGGACACCCAACTTGGTGTCCGGAATCGACGCCAAATCACTCCATGCGATCAAGGGTTTCTACGATGGCATCTTTCAGACCACGGTTCCGGTGTCCGGGACGAGGGTCGCCGAGATGGCCGAGCTGATCGAGAACGTCTTCCGGTTCGTCAACATCTCCCTGGTCAACGAGATGGCGACGCTGGCGGCTCCCCTCGGCGTGAACATCTGGGAGGCGATCGACGCCGCCGCAACCAAGCCCTTCGGCTTCACACGGTTCACCCCGGGGCTGGGAGTCGGCGGGCACTGCCTGCCCGTCGACCCGTTGTGCCTGTCCTGGAAGGTCCAGCAGGAGCTCGGCGTCCGTTCCGGTTCGTGGAACTCGCCAACGACGTGAACCGCCACATGCCCGACTAGAAGACCACTGAAGATCTTGCGTTGTGGCCTCGCCTCAGATGATGCGAGGCCAGACTCACTTGTGTGCAGGGTGAATGGGCTGGGGAACTGG
>NZ_JBSGJX010000121.1:0-1969 GCF_053605785.1 Nonomuraea sp. NPDC003754 | reverse complement strand
AGCGCCTGGCGATGCTCGGCCAAGAACGCGAACAGACTGCCGGACGGGATCAGCTCCCGGCAGGTCTGCCACACGTCCGGCCCGACAAGCTCTCCGGCCCACTCACCCTGCACACCGACCACTGTGACCCGATTCCATGAAGAACGAGGCCAGAACACAAGATCTTCAGTGAACTTCTAGCACAGTGATCCACTTCGGCGCTGGGGTTTAGTGAAACACCTCCGGGCCTGCTCCGGGGCTGGTTACGGTCCTGCTCGTGCCGGTGGAATCACGGCGGCCGGCCACCTGGCGCGCCATCACAGCCGAGCTGACCGACACCCAGCGCCGCAAGGTCGAGGCCGCCCGCATGCGCGCCGCCGCCCGCCGCAACAGGAAGGACTGACCATGGCCTCCACACCGGACACCCCTACCCCCGCCCGGGTGCGCGAGCTGGCCGCCCGCGCCGAACAGCTGTCCGCCGAGATCGACGCCCTGCACGGCGAGCTGCGCCAGGCCGACGACGCCACCGCCCGAACGGGGTTCCGGCTGGAGGACGCCGCCGGGTGGGCCCGCCACATCGCCAGCGTCCCGGACACGCTCGCAGCTGTTCGACGCGGCCGCCGTCCAGCCGGGCGCGGGCGTCGATGGCGTGCCCGTCGCAGATCAGCGCCTCGGTCCCTTCGGCGTCGACCAGGCGGTGGGTGGCGGGCTCGGCGCACGGGGCGGCTGCTCGCAGCAGCCCCGGACACCCCTTTGATCATCACACCGGCCCCCGCATCACCTCGACGCGGGGGGTCGGCCTCATGCCCGGCGAAAGCCGTACCGATCTACGCCGAGTCCGCCCGTGGCGGTCGGCGCCCACCCGCCGACGTCACGGCGAGCGAACCCGCCCGTTGTCGAGGCCGGCGGTGACGGCCGCCAGGAAGGCGGCGGGCCTGAGCGGGGCATGCCCGGCGCACGGTAGACAGGCCGGTGGCGGCGGCATCCGAGGAACCGAGTCCCGATTACGCCGGATTAACCTTTTCGTGCATGATGTCGCCTTATGCGAACATCGGCGACTCTGGGGAGGACGGTAGCGGCCGGGGCGATCGTGGGCGCGGTCGAGGGCGTGCTCTACGTCACCGCCGAAGGCATCGCCGTCGTCCACGTCTTGGCCGCCTTTCTCCTCCCGCTGCCCCTCGGTGTCCTCCTGACCAGCTTGTTCCGGGTGCAACGGGCGCCGTGGGCGGCGCTCCTGGGGACCTGCGCCTTCGCCGCTCTGGCCCCCGCGATGATCGCCCTTGCCCCCGGCCCCTCGATCACCAGCATGCCGCGGGCGCTGTTCGGTCTGCCGCTCCTGGCCGCAGGGGCCGTCGCCTACGCGATCGCCGGCCTTGTGGTCACCCGCGCGCGGTGGTGGTGGCCCGCGCTGTGCGCAGCCCTCGGCGTGGGCGTGTTCGTCTCGATGGTGCTGCAGAACCGCACGTGGATCGTCAACTGGCATGAGGAGCACGCTCTGGCGGCCGTCGGCATCCCGCTGCTCGGCCCGCCGGGCCAGGCGCCCGGGTGGGTCGAGATCGAGCACGACCCCGACGACACCTTTGTCTTTCTCGACTTCGACTCCGGCGCAGTCGTCCTCCACGGGGTGTCGTCGGGCGGCCCGCAGGCGGCGTGCGAGAAGCCGTACCCGGGCGAGCCGCCCTACGCCTGCCGGCAGCTGACCGGGCAGCAGTGGGCGCGCGAGCACGGGCTGGGCGGTGTTGTCGTGTTCGGCGTTCGGCACGGCGTCCTCGTCGAGATCAACAGCCCATCACAGGAACAGGCGGTCGCCATCCTCGCCGGCCTCGCACCGACCACCGCGGCGGCACTGGCGTGGTCACGCTGACCTGGAGGAGTCCGCGCCGGCGCGTCCACTGAGAACGTGTTTGAGAAGATCATGCGTGTTCGGCGTGGCGCCGTGACGAGCGGTGCTGGTGCCGCCAGGGTGGCCGGATGCCCCCTCGTCGTTACC
>NZ_JBSGJX010000120.1:0-2057 GCF_053605785.1 Nonomuraea sp. NPDC003754 | reverse complement strand
GGGAACGGCCCAGGAACACCTGCCCCATTCCTCCCCCGCCGAGCCTCGCGTGCAGCCGGTAGGAGCCGATGAGGGTCGGATCGCCGTCGTGCAGGAGGTCGGCCATGGCACCTCTTTCGCGTCGAGATCTGCACCGGTCGGGGACGATGATCCCAAATGGGCGCGTGTCCCGAAGGAAGATCTTGTCGCTCGGGGTAGGCCTGTATACCAGCTGACGTGGTCTCACCGGAATCATGCGTCTCGCAGCGAGCGCGTCGGGATGGCGAGTGCGTATGCTCACCTGGGCGTCTGAGCGGCCGGGAGAACCTCGGGCAGAGGCACGACTCGTGTCCGTGTCGGCGCACCCCATGCGGTTTCCCGCTGTTCCAGTGCGTGCTCCCATCAGCGCCCACCCGGCCGCAAGGCGGCGAGTCGACGATCGGGTGATCTTGGCGGCAATCGTGTACATGGCCACGACGGGCTGTGCGTGGCGGAAGCTCCCGCTGGCGTCCTCCGCCGCCTGTGACTCCTCTTCCAGCCGGATACCGTCGTGCGGCGGCACGGTCGGTCCGCTCCATCCGTGCCCTCGTCCTGCGCTTAATCCAGGAGAACCCGTCCTGGGGCTACCGGCGGGTCCACGGAGAGCTCACCACGCTTGGCATCGAGGTTGCGCCTGGGAGATCGTCAAGCAGGAAGGCATAGATCCGGCACCGAGCGGGCGTCGACCACATGGGCCGACTTACTGCGCTCCCCAGCCGAGGCCCTGCCGGCGTGCGACTTCATTGAGACCGTCACCCTTGATGGGCGACGCCAGTACATCCTGGCCGTCATCGACCACGCCACCAGACGCGTCCGCGTACTCGGCACCATCCCCCACCCGACCGCGAGCTGGGCCGTGCAGGTCGTCAGGAACCCGGTGATGGATCTGGAGGACGCCGGTTGCCGGGTCTGCTTTCTGATTCGCGACCGGGGCGGGAAGTCCCGGTGCTCATGGACGAGATCCTGGCCGAGGTCGGCATCCAGGCTGTGCTCACCGGTATCCGGGTGCCGCGGATGAACGCGGTCATGGAGCGGTGGGTGCAGTCGTGCCGCCGCGAGCTTCTCGACCGCTGCCTGCTGTGGAACGAACGCCATCTGCGGCACGCCCCGCGCGAGTGCGAACAGTTCTACAACTGGCACCGAGCTCATCAATCTCTCGCCCAAGCCGCCCCGCTGCGTCCCGTCCCGGATCCGATCACTGATCCCGAACGAACCGCGAGCTTGACCATTCGCCGGCGAGGTCGGCTCAGCGGAGTCCTCCACGAGTACTTACATGCCGCTTGAACTGTATGGGTGGAATTTTCGGCAGGCGCAGAGCTGCCGGCCGCACCCCAGATCGGGGCTCAGGCCGGGCAGGGTCTCCACCTCGGCAGGCCGCTGGACAAGTGCGTCGTAGTCGCGCCTGCCGTCTGGTTGGTCATCGTGATGCCGACGCCGTCTCAGTGCGGCTGACGGACCAGGCCCGTGCCAGCTGCACCATGCTCACGCCGAACATCAGCACGCCCAGCGGCACGTGCAGGCTCTTCACGTGCGCCATGCCCAGCGCCATCTGGGCCAGCGTCATAATCAGCATGCCAGCGGCGGGCACGATGGCGCCTATCCGCCGTGACACCAGCGCGGCGATCAGGCACAGCAGCACGGTGACCACGACACCGGGGGCCGTGGCACTGTGCGCCATCCAGCCGCCGGGCGAGGCTAGCAGCATCCCGGCGGTCACCGCCTGGAGCAGCAGCGCGACGGTCTGGGCGATGATCGCGATGCGCAAGAACATGATTCTTCCTTAGCGGGTAGAGGGTCGGGCAACGACGGCGACAGTGACTATGAGGACGAAAGCGGCCTAGGAGCTGTTTCCTGGATCACGTGCGGAGCCAGATGACCAAGGCTGTGACCGTGACGGTTCCCAGGAACATGTAGGCGCGTTTGTCGTAGCGGGTGGCCACCGCTCGGAAGTTCTTGAGCCGGTTGATCGCCCGCTCCACCACGTTGCGCTTCTTGTACCGCTCGGCGTCGAACCCGACCGGGCGGCCTCCCGCCGAGCC
>NZ_JBSGJX010000119.1:0-2146 GCF_053605785.1 Nonomuraea sp. NPDC003754 | reverse complement strand
CAACGCCGACTTCCGGCGTCGTTTCGCCGCCGAGGTGGACGCGGCCCGTAAGGTCGGCGGCTTCTACACCGCGCAGGTCGTGGACGCCGACACCGACGCCGCCCGGCCGTGGCTGGCCACCGCCTACATCCCCGGCCCCTCCCTGCACCAGGCCGTCGACGAGCACGGGCCGCTCCCGCTGGAGTCGGCCGCGGTGCTCGGCGCGGGGCTGGCCGAAGGACTCGCCGCCGTGCACGGCTGCGGGATGGTGCACCGCGACCTCAAACCCGCCAACGTCATCCTCGCCGAGGACGGTCCCCGCCTGATCGACTTCGGCATCGCCCGCGCCCTGGACGCCACCAGCCACACCCAGACCGCCACCGTCCTGGGCACCGCGGCGTTCATGTCCCCTGAACAGGCAATGGCGCAGGAGGTCGGGCCGGCCTCGGACGTGTTCTCGCTCGGCTGTGTCCTCGCCTTCGCCGCCACCGGCCGCGGCCCGTTCGGAACAGGACCCGCCCACGCGGTCGTCTACCGCGTCGTGCACACCGAACCCGACCTGCGCGCGGTGCCCGCGCCGCTGGCCGATCTCGTGGCCGCCTGCCTGGCCAAGGACCCCGCCGCCCGGCCCGGCCTGCAGTACGTGCTGACCCGCCTCACCGCTCTCGCGACACCCGGCCAGGGACGGTGGCCGGAGGCGCTCACCCAGGTCATCACCGAACGCCGGACCGTGGCACTGACCGCCCTGCACGACCCGGCCGCTGCAACCGGCGGTCTCCAGCAGATGCCGCCGCCGCCAGAGCACACTGGTCAGCAGCGTTCACCCCAGCCGTTGCTGGTCAACGAACGCCGCCGGCGCCGCGGCAGCGGACCGAAGTTCCCCTCCACCGGCTACCAGATCGCCGTGTACGTGGCGCTCGCCCTGTTCGCCCTGGTGTCGGTGTCCACGGTGGCCCACCAGATCACCGTCCTCGACGACGCCGGACAGTACTACGACGAGTCGACCTTCGACGACATGCGCGATTTCCACGAGAGGGTCGGCGCCGTCCTATGGGCGGCCCAGATCGTCTCCGGCCTGGGGCTGGCGGCCTCGTGGCTGCTCTGGTTCCACCAAGCACGCGTCGCAGCCGAACAGCTCGCGCCCGGCAGGCTGCGATACCAGCCCTCCATGGCCGTGTACGGCTGGCTCATCCCGATCGGCAACCTGCTGCTGCCCAAACAGATCGCCGACGACATCTGGCACGCGTCCAGCCCGCCCGGACGCGACGGCACGACCGCGCCGGCCTGGCTCCTGCACGCGTGGTGGGCTCTGTGGCTGGCCACGCTCCTGACCTGGCCCCTGTTCTGGATCGAATGGACCACACTTCTCAGGACAAGCTCCATACTCCGGGAGGGTGGCGAGATCCTGGCGTACGAGTTCAGGCTGAGAACCTGGCCCAGCCTGGCCGTGCACGCGCTGGTCGTGCCGGCAACGATCGTCACTGCGCTGTTCGTGCGGCGGCTAGGCACTATGCAGGCGGCCAGACTCGACAACTAACCGCCGAGCATCTCCACGCTGCTGTCGGGTTCCGGCCGTCAGGTGCTCGCCGGGTCCGTCATCGAGGCGCCGGTGTCGGGCCAGGGCTCGCGGGGGTGACGACAGTCGGCTCCGAACCCGCCGGGCTTCGCTCCTCTGCCTGCTCGTCCTTCGGGGCGCGCCTCCTCGCCCGATCCGCAGCGGCTTCGACCATGGGTCATATGGGCAAGCATGATCTCGGATTCGTGGCCGAGGAGTGGCTCGATCGGTATCTGACTGCACGGCAATTCTGGTGGGTGTTCCGTGGGTCTGGCTTTACGATCCCGGCCTGACGCGTTCGATCACCGGCACCGCAAACCGGCATATTTCGCTTCCGCGGTCCAACCGCCGATGTGCCGGACGCGTGCCGAAGAGCATGTGACGAGCACGAACTCGGCCATCTTCGTCTCTCAGAAGAGAGCCGAGAACCGAGGAATCGCAGGTCAAATGGGGTGTGGAGTGGTAGGCCGCCCGGGCTCGAACCCGGAACCCGCGGACGGCCGACCCGCCGGTGCGCGGTTGCGTCCATGGGAGTGGTGTACGAGTTTGACCTGGTCACAGGCGTGGCGGCGTGAAATGGCGACGGCCATCGCGTGATCCTTCGATTAGCGA
>NZ_JBSGJX010000118.1:0-2165 GCF_053605785.1 Nonomuraea sp. NPDC003754 | reverse complement strand
GGCAGGAGCTGGGTGACGTCGTTGCGGTTGCCGCCGGTCAGGATCACTGCGAGGGGGATGCCGGTGGCGTCGGTGATCAGGTGGTGCTTGCTGCCAGGACGTCCTCGATCGACCGGGGACGGGCCGGTCTGTGCCCCCCCCTTTTAGGGCTCTGATGTGGGAAGAGTCCACCACAGCGCGGGAGAGGTCGAGGGCATCGGCGGCCCGTAGTCGCGACGATCTGTTTGTGACCACAGACATCAACACCCTTCTCACCGCACTGTACGTGAAGATCGACGACTGGCTCGGCAAACCGCCCCGCACCGGCCGGCCACCCAAGCTGACCGACGCCGAACTGCTGACCCTGGCCGTGGCCCAGGTCTTTCTCGGAATCAGCTCCGAAGCCCGCTGGCTGCGCTTCGTCCCCCGGCACCTGCCCGGCCAATCCGGCTACAACAAACGACTACGCAACGCCCTGCCCTGCTCCAACGCGCCATCCGGGCCCTGGCCCGAGACACCGACCTATGGGCCGACCCGGTCTGGGTGGTCGACTCCACCCCCGTCGAATGCGGCCGTTCCCGCCCCACCGCGCAGCGCTCGGACCTGGCGGGCTGGGCCGGCTACGGCTACTGCCGTTCCCACTCCCGCTGGTTTTGGGGCCTGCGCCTGCATCTGATCTGCACCCCGGCCGGGCTGCCGATCACCTGGGCCCTGGCCACCCCGAAGATCGACGAGCGGCAGGTGCTGACGGCCGTCTTGGACCACGATCCGCACCTGCTCGCCACCCGCCCCGGGCTGCTGATCATCGCCGACAAGGGCTACGTGTCGGCCGAGCTGGACCACTACCTGGCCGAACGGGGCGTACGGCTGCTGCACCCGTCCTACCGCAACCGCACACCCCGCCCCGGCCAGCAGCTGCTCAAACCCATCCGCCAGCTCATCGAGTCGGTCAACGACACCCTCAAGGGCCAACTCGATCTCGAGCTCCACGGCGGACGCAGCCCCGAGGGGGTCGGCGCCCGCATCGCCCAGCGCATCCTGGCGTTGACCGCCGCGATCTGGCACAACCGCGCCACCGGCCAGCCTGTCACCCGGTCACTGATCGCCTATGACCACTGACCCGACTTAGGACTTACTCGTCTAGTTCGCATACTCGTACACATGCCGGCGACGGCCGGGATGATCTCGGCGTCTCGTCGACGATGACGCAGCCGTTCAGTCCGGCCAGCTCGAAGACACGAGCAACCTTTTCCTCCAGGCAGAGGCTGGTACGGCGCGGCCCCGCCAGCTCTCCCTACCTGAAGCTCACCGAGGTTTCCCAGAAGGACCAGCGCCCGATACGTAACCCATCGACTCCTCAACTCGCACCTATGTGGACTACAGTCGACACGCCCATTACGCCGCGCCCCGAGGTACTCCGATGAACCAGCCCCACACTCACTCTGTCAGCGTGGCAGGTGTGATCATCGACGATCTGGGGCGAGCCCTTCTCATCCAGCGCCGGGACAACGGCCACTGGGAAGCGCCGGGAGGAGTGCTAGAGCTGGATGAGGACATCACGACCGGCCTTGTGCGCGAGGTGGAGGAGGAGACTGGCATTCTGGTCGATCCTGTGGCTCTCACTGGGGTCTACAAGAACATGGCTCGTGGCGTTGTGGCCTTGGTGTTCCGCTGCAAGGCCATCGGGGGACAGCTGGCCAAGACCAAAGAGGCGCAAGCGTTCCGCTGGGTCGACGCTGACGAAGTCCGCGTTCTCGCGTCAGAGGCGTTCGCCGTTCGCGTGCTTGACGCGATGGAGCATGACCACGCGCCAGCCGTACGGCAGCATGACGGAGCTCGCCTGATAGATGACGTTGCTCGGCTGAACCCGACTGCCCGCTAATTTGCGCCCCTCCGACGAGCGACAGGTAAGCCGCAGTCACGAGAGGTGCTGAAGCCTTTCGGCCGCCGATCGAGATCCGGAGGCCGTCCGTCCGTTAGTCACTTCGCCCTTCGTGTCTCGCGTGCCGGCCAGCGCCCCTAGATGACTGATTCCAAGCCGTACGGCTGAGCGTCAATGGTCGTAGGCGGTGAGGGATCGGGCGGTGGGCTGGCCGGTCTTGTCGTTGTGCCAGATCGCGGTCGTCAGAGCCAGGATCCGGATGATCACTCGGATGGTGACGCCGGCTGGGGTGCGTGCGCCGTGG
>NZ_JBSGJX010000117.1:0-2302 GCF_053605785.1 Nonomuraea sp. NPDC003754 | reverse complement strand
CCTCCGCAAGCTCCGCTGCTGCCCACTTCGCGCAGGTCAGCTCGTCAAGGCGATCCTCGTTCTACAACTTCGAGAGAGCCGCTGAAATGAGTTCACTGTTTCGCTTTCCCGCAGATCGAAGATCTGGTCCTTTAGGCCGGCGCGACGCTTGAGTGTCCCTGCCCGCTGGACACGGAGCATCGCGATGCGCTGCCGCAGCTCCTCGGGACTACTGCTGGAGATATGGTCGGAAAGAGCGGAAATGGTACGTTCCAGGTCTTCGCTTCCGCGCCCGTGGTGATACGAGAACTGGACACACAACTCCCGAAGCGACTCCGGAAGCTTCTCACGGACGACGGACAGCGCCTGATCCTTCGCGCTCGTGACCAGCACCCGTTTTCCCCTTGCCAGCAATGCGGCCAGCAGGTTGGCGATGGTGTGCGTCTTCCCCGTGCCCGGCGGTCCTTGAACGACGACGGCCGTGTCACGCTGGAGACGATCGAGCACGGATCGCTGTGCCGCGTTTGCCGGGAGCGGGAAAAGCAGATCGTCGCCAAGCAGGAGATCGGCGCGCTGGCCAGAACTCGTCCTCCGGGCGACGCGCTCACTCTTCTCCAGATCGAGCACCAGTTGAGCGAGCCCCAGCGGCGCACTGGCGTCCGGGCGTTGGAGCGTCTCGAGAATTCTCTCGTAGCAGTCCACCAGAAGGTTGCTGTCTCGGTGGCGGACTATCAGCGCAGGCGCCAACGCAACGACGGCAACGCTGTCCGCCGGTTCCGGCCTCTCCCATACACGGCTGAATCGCGCTGGGACGTCGAGCGCTCGCGTGTGCCATCGCTCCAGTATGTCTACGGCACCATCGGACAGCGGGTGAACGTCGCGCTGCTGCAGGTCAACGGAGAGCTGCTCGACCCGCTCAGCGGCAAAGCCGTCCTGACTGTCAAGGAACAGCCGGTCTTCGAGTCGAATGGTCGCCTCGTCGGGAATCTTAACGACGATCGTTGTCGTCGCCCGATCCACCGATACTTCCACCCGAACAGTGATCAGGTGTCGGCGAATCGTTTCGCCGTTGGGCGTGTCCAGGCATAGGAGACCGACGCCGAGTACCGCTTCGAGGGTGTCATCGTTCTGGCTCAGCTTGCGCGATGCGGAGGCTAGCTCGCCGTACAACTGACGCCGGGGAAGGGTCCGGCGCTCGGCCTCGGCCCAGACCCGCCAGCGGTCAAGCCATTCCTCGAATACCGCTGGTGCTCTCCCATCGGATATTGCGAGGAGATCGTCTGGTTGGGTCTCGAGGTCCTGCAAACGAGGCTCGACTGCTGGATTGGTCAGCTGCTGGAGATCGATACGTCCAGCCAGTACATCGGGAGGCTCCGGAGGAGGCTGTCTGGGTTCGTACGCCAGCTTTAGCAGAGTGCCGCTAGGCCGTTCCTCGGGAGCCTTCACCCCCTCAGGGAGCTCGGCAAGCCACCAGACGCTCTGGTACTTCTCGTAGTTGCGGACGGTGCGCTTACCGGCATGAGCGAGGTCGCGTAGGTACTCGATAAGGCCGATGGTGGTCTGAACTACTTTGGGGTCACGTGCAGTTCTCGCGGTCGGTGGCTGCATGACGAAGTGTCACCCTCCTGACAGGCCAGCCCTCCAGGATCCACGGCCACCGACACTCACTCAAGCGCGAGAGTCAGATTGGGCACAAACGGATGCCCGAGTTCATCGAATACGAGCCATCCAGATTCATCAGGGCTACCGATTGCCCATGTGTCGTCGGCCGCCTTCCCCGGCTGGCTTCCAGAGAGCTTTCTTCGAGAGCACCGGACGATCCTGACTTCCTCCACGCGGCGGCCGAACCGCACCTTGAGCCCTCAGTGCCAGATGGGCGGAGCCAGAAGAGCAGGGCAACGGTATCGCGGGGCGGCCGTGCTTGGTCCGTGCTCGTCCGACCCCGGAACGTACCGACAGTTCCCGTCATGACCTGACACTGAAATCAGCCCGACACGGGACAGACCGACACTGACTGACACACCCAAGCACTAAATGATCTTACTTCTAATCCGACGGTCGCAGGTTCGAATCCTGCAGGGCGCGCTTCGATCATGGCTCTGACCTGCGGAAACAGGTGCCATGACCACACCATGATCACCATACCCTTCATCACCGCGCTCACCACCCCTGCCACATGACGAACGGCCCCGTTCCGCCGCGATTCCAGCGGAACGAAGCCGTCATCTCCCCGGCCCAGCCTCTCCCTCTCGCTACACGCGAAGCTGCCGCAGAACGCCTCGGCCTTCGTTGTCACCGAGCAACAGCGCCGCGGTCTTCTCCG
>NZ_JBSGJX010000116.1:0-2354 GCF_053605785.1 Nonomuraea sp. NPDC003754 | reverse complement strand
CGTCTATCAGGGGTTTCTCTATGTGGTCAGGCGAACGCCGACCTTGCGATCACGCTGTGACCAGCGCTCCGCTGCCAGGGGATGAAAAACGTTCATTGGTACCTCGGACAATCCATGCTCGCCGACGACATGAACGACATCGCCTATGAGCTGACCCGGCGCGGAATGGAGACGATCACTCCCGTGCTCGCAGACGGCGACGACCGGCACTTGTCGGTGTATGGCGGGCTGCATCTGCTGTCGGCGATCGCATTGACCCGCACGGGCGACGACACCACTGCCCGAGAGATTCTGCGCACCACCGCCGCTGATCTGGCCCGGCGGGTCGACGAGAGCACCAACTATTTTGGGCTGGCGTTCGGGCCGACCAATGTCGCCATGCACATGGCGAGCATCGACTACGAGATGCGGCGCTCGCAGGAGGCGCTGCGAGTGGCAGAGGAATCGATGTCACCCGGTCGCCGTCGATGTCGCGGCGCACCTCTCATCTGGAGCAGATGGCCCGCGCGTGCGAGGACCTCGGAGAGGATGCCGCGAGCTTCTCGCGGGCGGCGAATTTTGAGTTCGCATCCGCTGGTTCGCGCCGAACCCAGCAGGTGAACTTACCTTCGCGGAATAACGGTATCCCCCCAGCCCGTGGTCTGCTGGTCGCCATGGACGACCTTGCCGCCGCGGGCAAGTCCACGCTACTGAATGAACACCCTCGCCAAAATGCTGGGAGGTGCGGGACACAGCCTGGTGCGCGCCCGTTCTCCCTCAGACGAGCTGATAGGGCACCTGACCCGAACCCACATCGACGTATGGCCGCCACGGACGCTGACGCACCTGATGGCCGCCGACCCTCCTTGAAACTGTGATCACGCCTGCCCAGGAAGCGGGAAAGCTCGTGCTCATCGACCGGTACATGTTGTCGTCGTACGTCCTTCAGCACCTACTAGCTCCACCGGCACGCCTGCGCGCTCATCGCCCACCCGGCTGGACTGGACGCCGTGGAGGAGACTTGGCCGCGGTACGGAGCGCCCACTGGGCCACTGACGCCCCACCCCGCGACCTCGTGTCTGCCGGGCCATGCGACGAGTGCAGCGGTGACCTGTACGCCCGCCCGAGCGCCGTCACGGTTGCCTGCCGCTGGTGCCTCGACGACGAAGGGCAACATTCGAGGTACGACGTTCGCGACCGCCGTGACTGGATGCTCAACGTCCTCCAAGACCGCCAACTGCACGCCTCCTCCATCGCCCGTGCCCTCACCAGCCTCGTGCGGCCGATCAGGCCAGCCCTGATCCATACGTGGGTGTCCAGGAAGAGGGTGGACTTCGTGGCCGCAGCAGGAGCGGGAGGCAAGACCGTAGCGCTACTCGATTCAGCCCGCGCACAGTCGGGCGACCTACTGCGCAAGGCCGTCGGCACCAGGGCCAAGCCCAGGCGCAGCCGAGGTAGAGGACGAGCGGCTCACAGGGGCCAGAAACGTCGGCCACTGGATCGAGTCCCGAATCCACCGCTCCTTCACCGAGAGGTGCGACGACATGTTCGGCGAAGGCCAACTGACCCGCGACGAGCGGATCAGCCTGTCCAACGCCATCGGCGAGGGACTCAGCGCCTTCAACCGCATTGTCGCTGAGAAGGTCCCGCGCCTGTACGAGCGAGACCTGTGGGACGACATCACACCGTCCGAACCGGCCGCCATCAGCGAAACGCTCCACGACGAGCTGACTACAGACCCCGCGCCCTCCGAGGTGGCGGAATCCGGGAACGAGCCGGGCAGCTCGCCCACCGTCGAGAACGAAAGCGAGGTCGGCATGTCCGAGCTCACCGAAGACCAGGCGCGCCAGCTGGAAGCTGGCACGGGTTCGAGCGGGGCTGTGCAGCAAATCCACGATCTTGGCCCGCACCCCCGGCGCGTGCCCAGGCGACGTCACCTCGGTACCTTGCTCGCTGTCCCCACGTCATCAGATACGGCCGGCAGCGGTCGTTTCTCCCGAAGGTCGGCGTAGCGGAAAGCGTTTCGTCGAGCGGCCCGTGCTGGATCCATGGCCCGATGACGGCATACACGGCACGCTTGCGCCGCTCGTGCCATCCGGACCGTCACCAGAACCACTCGCCGTCGCACCACACCGCCCGACCTAGACCGATATGAGCGCCATGCCGTACCCGTCGTGCGTGTCCGCCGGCATGTCGTGCTCTCGCAGCAGTGCGTCGCGCAGTATGTCGAATGTCTGCCGATAGCGCTGCTTGTGACTCCTTGCCGTTCCTGGGCACGGCAGTGAACGTTTTTCATCCCCTGGCAGCGGAGCGCTGGTCACAGCGTGATCGCAAGGTCGGCGTTCGCCTGACCACATAGAGAAACCCCTGATAGA
>NZ_JBSGJX010000115.1:0-2602 GCF_053605785.1 Nonomuraea sp. NPDC003754 | reverse complement strand
CCCGAACACACCACCCGCCGCAACGACGGCACCGCCAGCTCCGGCTCCTCCACCAGCGCATCCAGCATCGACGGCACGAAGTGCACCATCGACACCCGTTCCCGTCGCATCAGGTCCACCAGCGCGGTCGCGTCCAGGTGGGCCCCGGGCGGCGCCACCACCAGGCCTGCCCCTTCCATCAGGGGCCAGAACAGCTCCCACACCGACACGTCGAAGGTGAACGGCGTCTTCTGGACCACCCGGTCTCCGGCGCCGAGCGGGAACGTCTCGCCCATCCACACCAGGCGGTTCGCGATGGCCCGATGCGACACCATCACGCCCTTCGGCGTCCCCGTCGAGCCCGACGTGTAGATGACGTAGGCGGGAGCGCTCGGCGGGATCGGCAGGCCCAGCGGCGCGGCGTCACCGGAAGCGCCGGGTTCGACGGTGGCGAGTCCCGGGAAGCGGTCAGGCTCGTCGGTGATCACCACGCGCGCGCGGGCGTCCTCGACCATGAAGTCCAGCCGCTGGTCGGGGTAGCCGGTGTCGAGCGGCAGGTAGGCCCCTCCGGCGGTCATCACCGCGTGCACGGCCACGACCAGGTCGACGCTCCTCGGCAGGCACACGCCCACCACGTCACCCAGCCCGACACCCCGCTCCCGCAACACCGAGGCCAGCCCGTTCACCCGCGCACCGAACTCGGCATACGACAACCAGACACCGTCGCCGCCACAGATCGCCGGAGCATCCGGCACCTCGGCCACCCGCCGCGCCACCACCTCCGGCAACGCCACGAACTCCCGCGCCCCACCCGTCGCGTTCCACCCCTCCACCGACGCCACGTCGGCGGCCAGGAGGTCGTCGGACTCGCGAGGGTCGGCGGCCGGATTCTCGGCGATCTTCGCGAAGACGCGGCGGTAGTACTCGCCGGCCTGCACGACCTGGTCCGCGGAGAACTGCGTGATGTCGTACTTGAGCTTCAGCTCCAGCCCGCCGGCCTGGGGCGACCAGGTGAAGTTGGCGGACAGGGGCAGGTTGGTCTGCTCGAAGAACTCGCTCTCCACGACCTGGATCGCCCCGCCCGGACCGAGGTCCCGGTAGACGTGGAAGTCGCGGTAGTCGAAGAGCACGTCGATCACCGGGGAGCGCTGGGCGAGGCGCTGCATCTCGAACAGCGGGTAGAGCCGGTGCGGCAGGAACGCCACCTCCGCGGCGAAGACCCGCTTGATCAGCTCGTCCCAGCTCGCCACGGCGGTGCCCACCCGCACGGGCACGCTGTTGAGGAACAGCCCGAGGACCTGCTCGGCCGCCTCGTGCTCGGGCCTGCCGTGCGTCACGATCCCGGTGACGACATCGCTGTCGCCCGTCAGGAGCGCCAGCACGCGCAGGTGTCCCGCGAGCAGCACGGTGCGCAGCGGCACCCTGGCCTGCCGCGCCGCCTGCTCCAGCCCCTTGACGACCTGGTCGTCGAGGGGTACGGCGTGCGAAACGGTGTCTTCGGCGTCCCCCGTGCGGTAGCCGGGCAGCCTGGGCAGCGCGGTCATCGGCGCGTCGGCCAGCATGTCCCGCCAGAACTGTTCGGTCTCCGGCGAGGCCACCGCCGCCTTCTCGCGGGCGACGAAGTCCCTGAAGGTGGAGGGCGGCGGGGCGGCGGGCGCCTGCCGTACGCCGTCGAGCCCCGCGGCGTAGCGGTCGAGCAGCTCGGTCACCAGCGAGGCGACGCTCCACCCGTCGAGGATCGCGTGGTGGAAGCTCAGCGTGAGGGCGAACCGTTCAGGGGCGAGGTGGTGGATGACGGCGCGGAAGAGCGGCGGCGCCTCCCAGTCGAAGGGGCGGTGCTTCTCCTGGTCGCGCCAGATGCTCAGGCGCGACCTGGGGTCCTCGAACCCGGACAGGTCGATCTCCTGCACGGGCGGCTCGACGTCCTTCCAGACCAGCTGGATGGGCTCGTCGAAACCGGTCAGGTCGAACGAGGTGCGCAGCACCGCGTGGCGGTCCATGACCTCGCGCAGGGCGGCACGGAAGGTGTCGCTCTGGTAGGGGCCGCGCAGGTTCAGGGTGAAGACGTCATGGTAGGTCGCCGAGTCTTCCTGGTAGGCGCTGTGGAAGAGCATGCCCGACTGCAGCGCGGTCAGGGGGTAGGCGTCCTCGAGTTCGGTCGCGGGTTGTGTCGCCGTCAACGCTTGCCTCCTTGGAAACGCTGCTTCAGCCGATCCAGGTCCGCGGCTCCGAGCATGCTGAACGCCTCGCTGCCGCGGCTCTCGTTCACCGTCCCGGTGGTGATCACCCGGGCGAGCTCGCGCACCGTCTGGTGGACGAAGACGTCCTCGAGCGCGAGGGCGTACCCTCGCGCCCGGAGGCGCGCGACGATCTTGAGCGATCTGATGGAGTCGCCGCCCAGCGCGAAGTAGCTGTCGTGGGCGCCGGGGGCCGGGACGCCCAGCACCTCCGCCCATACTTCGGCCACGGCCCGCTCGATCTCACCGCTCGGTTCCTCGTACGGCACGCCGGCGGGGGCGTCGGGTTCGGGGAGGGCTTTGCGGTCGAGTTTGCCGTTGGCGGTCACCGGCAACCGATCCAACACCGTGAACGACGACGGCACCATGTGCTCCGGCAACCCCTG
>NZ_JBSGJX010000114.1:0-2714 GCF_053605785.1 Nonomuraea sp. NPDC003754 | reverse complement strand
GTGCCGACGTGCCCCACGTACTCCAGCCGCCCGCGCCCGTCGGGCACGCCGAGCAGCAGCGAGTCCGCCAGGCCGGCGTGGCGGCCGCCGCCGGCCTGTCATCCGCCGATCACCACCTCGGCGGTCTGGTGGTGCTTGACCTTCACCCAGTCGGTCGAGCGGCGGCCCGGCCGGTACGGCGAGTCGACCCGTTTGCAGACGATGCCCTCTAGACCCAGCTGCAGGCTCGATTCCAGCGCCGCCTGCGCGTGGCCGGTGAAGTGGACGGGCACCTGCCAGCGGGCGCCCGGCCGGACGATCTGCTCCAGCAGGCGGCGCCGCTCCAGGTACGGCAGGCGCACCGCGCTGGCGGCGTTGATGTGCAGCAGGTCGAACAGCATCACCGTCACCGGCACCGCCCGCACCAGGTCGGCCACCCGCGACGGCCGCCGTACGTGCATGCGTGGCTGCAGCGCCCCGAACGAGACCCGGCCGGCCTCGTCGAAGGCGACGATCTCACCGTCGAGCACCACATCGTGGCCGCCGACCGCGCCGGCGGGCATCTGCAGCTCCGGGTAGGCGGCACTCACGTCGGCGCCGTTGCGGGAACGGATCCGCACCCGGCCGTCCTCGACGTACAGCAGCGCGCGGATCCCGTCCCATTTCATCTCCACCGCCCACCGATCCCCGTCGCTCGGCGGAGTGGTGCCGGCCTGGGCGATCATCGGCTGGTAGGCGGGAAGGCGCGCCATCCTCGCACCGTATCCCTGCCCTCGAGTCGCCGCGCAGGTCCGGCCGCCAGGTCGAGGTCGGCGCGCGGCATTCGCCAGCGACAGACCAGCCGGGCCGCGCGCGTCTGCGGCCCTGCCATCCAGCGCAGCAGCCAGCGCGCGTCAAGGTCGCCTCGTATGTCCGCCCGTTCGAAGGCGATCATCTCGGCAGCCACAGCGATGTGCTCTTGCAACTTCTGCCGCCAGCGCGCCGCGGTGCGCCCCATGCCGCTCACGCCTGAGGTCCCATGCCGGTCAGCAAACGGCAGGTCTCGCAGAACGCGGTCGTGGTGGGTATCCACGGGACGGGCCCGCTCCCGTAGTCCATGACCACCACACGGGTGCTGCACACCGTGGTGGCGTTCTTCCACGGCATGCCGGGCTCCTGGCCGCCAGGAATCGGCCAGGCGGCAGCATGATCGACCTCGCGAGTGTGCGATGACATGCCGAGCACATAGCGGTTACTCATCGCCTTACCTCGCCGCACAGTGACCGTGCCGAAGCTCGAGCAAAAGTCGCTGCCGACCTCGATGCTCGTGATCTCCAGCTCGGCAGAGACGCCGAAGTGCCGGCGGGCGATCGCAAGCGCGCTGGCGCGCAGGTCCCACTCGTCTTCGCCTCGCTCCGGGATGCTGAGGATGTCCGGCGGCAAACCCATCACGAGGTTGCCCCCCGCTCCTCCTGAGCGGCCTCCCGGCGCGGCGCCTTGGACCCGCAAATCCGTTGCACCCTTGCGCAGATCCGCTGCATGGCTGCCTGGCCGATAGGGCCCAGCTCGGTGCCGTCCGGCCACCAGCCGACGCCGTTGGCGTCGGGCACCCGATGGCACCGCTCCCTGTCACGAGGCCGCCCGTTGCCGTCCGTCACGCTGCCCCCCCTTGACTGGGCAAGCCGGGGGCCGGGCACCATGTGCAGCCTCAGCTCCCTGACCAGGCATCCGGGGGAGGGGGCGGCCAACGAGCGCCTACACCCGCACAACGTCTGTGGGCACTGGCCAGTGGCGTACCATACGCCATGCCAACGCCAGATCGTCCAGCCTGGATACGCGCGCCCGATCAGCGCGGCCAGATTGTCCGACTGCTCCTCGGTCAACCGGGTGATGTCCGCGGCGCAGGCAGCGCAGCAGGTCATGACGCTGCCTCCGTTCCAGCGGGGTCTCTGCCTGGAAGGCCGTGGCCCGGTGGCGAGCCGTTGAGCGCCTCGGTGACCCGATAACCTGGCCGGGACGGCCGGGCGGGCGCGGCGCGAACGTCGCGATGCCGCCGCTGCCGGCCGGTTCCCGTCCGCGCGTTGCCTTTGCGATGCCGCTGGGTATTGCGTCCTCGCCTCGAGGCCGACACTCTCTCGGGTCGGCGCGCCCCTGACGTACGGCACGCCGCCGTGCCATGGCAGCGGTGGAGAGTGCTGCGCCGGCTGCTGGAAGTGTGAGGCCGGGCCGCGACGCGGCCTTCCGCGGTCGGCTCTTGCGAGCCTCCTACATCCTCAAAAGCGGCGACGGCCGGCAGCAACGCAACCTCGACACTATCGGGACCCTCGACGATCTCTTGGACCAGCTCGTCCGCGGCGCGCGTGTGCACTGATGATCGCGGATCGGCTGTGCGTCGGACTGGCGTCGGCGGTGCGGCGTCGACGGCGCCGGGGTGGGAAGGGGCCTTCCAGGCTCAATGGGCGGTCTAGTCTGTTCCACGGGTCGCACCTCCACGTGCGATCAAGGGCCCGGAGTTCCAGGCGTTCGCGCGCCTGCCGGGCCCGGTCCTTCTACTCCTCGTCGCCGACGCTGGGCGCACGGCGGCACGGGAGCCACACAAGCAACCCCCTTGGGCTCTCAACCGCGGCGCCGTGCCGACTGACCGCCGCGGAGGAGATCTCTGCGGCGAATGCTTCTCGACCAAGCCCACGGGTAGGCGGTGACGTCGCCTGGCCCTGGGGGAGCGTGTACCTGGCGATGTGAATCTCGCAGGCGAC
>NZ_JBSGJX010000113.1:0-2752 GCF_053605785.1 Nonomuraea sp. NPDC003754 | reverse complement strand
CGACACCTGGACACTGGCTTCCCGACTCTCCTGAAGAATCCAGGATCCTGCCGCCTCACAGGCCACCAAGAACAAGATCTTCAGTGATCTTCTAGGGGCGGTGGGTCATGCCGAGTCAGGCGCTGGCCGATTAGCTACCAAGAGCTGCTGCAGATCCTGTCCACGGTGGTAGTCGAGCAGATCTGACTCAGCCGCGCCAACGCCGGCAACGTTCCCGGGGCAGCAGTCATCGCGGAGAGGGGCCGCGTCTTCGCCGCCCGATTGCGGGCCGAGATCGAGGGCTCCGCGTAGCCGTCGTACAGCATGCTCACGCATCGCCATCGTCGTTCTCGTCCAGCTCCACCGCGTCCGGGTCGCGCAGCGGGCGCAGGGCGCCGGCGGCCGGGGTGGAGGCGGTGAAGCTGTAGCGGCCGAGCATGTTCAGGTTGCGGTGCTTGAGCGGGGAGAGCCGGGCGACATCCTCGTCGCGGAGCTCGTGGCCCTCGGCCTGGAGCTGGGCGACGGCGGCGTCGATGTACCGGGTCGTCCAGAGCACGATGGCGTTGAGGACCAGGCCGAGTGCGCCGAGCTGGTCCTCCATGCCGTCGCGGTATGCCTGGTTACCAGGGAGCCTGCGGCCTTCAGCATGTCCGGCCAGTGCGTGATCACCTTGTTCAGGCTCATGCGGTTGCGGGCCAGGTCCTCCACCACGCCGTACGTGCCCGTCTCGACGCCGGGCATCGTGGCCCGCCAGAACCGCTGGTCGTCCAGGTCGCGGAACCGCGGGCTGAAGTTGTAGCCGAGGATCTTGAACAGGCCGAACACCATGTCGGAGTACGAGGCGTGGTCGGTCGCCACCATCTCCGGCTTCACCCCGCCGTCCAGGTTCAGCAGCGCGTCCAGGATGTGCAGGGAGTCGCGCGGGGTGCCGGGGACGACCATCTGCCCGATGCCCGCGACCTGGTCGTTTACTGCGTTGAGACACCGGGCACGAGTTCAGCACCAGCCTGCTCCGGATGGTGCTGGCGTTCCCTCCGGTCGATCTGCTCGCCGACGCGCTGGAGGACGGCTGGGACGCTCCCAGCGTGCGGACGCAACTGCTGGACGCCTTCGCCCGCCAGTTGATCCAGCGGCCCTGGCCGACCAACACCGATGAGCGACTTCAGGTCCTGTCTAAGATGATCGCCGCCGACCGGCGCTTCCCGGACTACGAACAGAGCGCCTGAGGAAAGTGTTTCGACAGAAACATGGAGCCACCCGGACGGCGACGAGCGGTTGCACGCGAAGCTCGACTACACCCTGGCGGGCACCCTGCCGGTCGACAACTGACCGCCCAGACCACGCCGGACAGCCCACCGCACCCAGGGAGAGAGATGACCGAGTTCCGTCGCGTGAAGGCCTCTGGCGGCCGCGACGACGAAACCCCGGCGCCGGACGTGCGCTGCCCGGTGTGCGGCACGGCGATCGGACAGCCGCGCACCGGCCGCCCGGCCCGCTACTGCGGAACCCCGTGCCGCCAGGCCGCCCACCGCGCCCGCCGCCGCACTACCGAGGCCGCCTCATACGCCGCATGGTTGCGCGGCCACCTGGCCGCCGACCTTGCCCGTGCCTGCGAGCTCGGCGCCGAGCTGGCCGCTGCGCTCGACACCCCCCGGCCACCGCTGGCCCCGCCGCCGGCCGTGCTGGCGACGACGGCCAGGCCGTGCCCGAGAACGAGCCGCCGACCGGGTGGGAAGCAGGGCTCGGCGAGCTGGCCAGCCGCCTGAGCAGGCTGGCCACCGCCATCAGCGGCAGCGCCCGCGAGCACCAGGCCGTCGCTGTTGCCCAGGAGGAGAGGCCCACCAGGTCGAGGGTGTCGCGGCGGTGTAGCCCAGCGACTCATACAGCGGCCTGCCCAGTTTGGATGCGGTGAGGGTGAGCGGTAGATCCGCGAGGTGGGCCAGGGAGGCGAGCATGACGGCCCGCCCCACGCCACGCGAGCGCAACGCCGGTGATGTAGCGACCCAGTAATGGCTGCCGACGCCGTCGTCCACGACGCTGACGCACGCTCCCGCGGCCACGCCGTCGTGAGATACGACGAACACCTCCACGCCCGGCTGCTCGATCAGCGTCATCGGAAACAGCTCGCCGGGGCGGTAGGGCTCGAATCCGGTCAGCTCGAAACCCTCGATCACGATCCGCTCGGCCGCCTGGAGGTCCTCGGGCCGCCGTACCCGGATCACCTCGAGCACCGGTTCGCCGACGGGCCCGGGCGGGCGCAGCATGACCGGCATCTGCCAGCTGCGCATGCCCAGGTGGCTCAGGTCGGTCGAGCTGAACGGGTCCTCGGCGTTCACCGGGCCCACGGCCCGGCGGGCCAGCTCGCTCAACTCGGCCAGTTCGCCCAGGTCGAGGTCGGGCTCCTGGATCAAGATCCGCAGACCTGCACGCTCGTCGCCGTCGACCGCGACGAAACCGCGGCGCCGGATCACCTCATGCCCCCGACATCGTCCGGTCGCCCTCCAAAAAGCGGCGGAGTTGCGGGCCTGACGCATCGGCGCCTCGGCCAAGGGCAAGGAGGTGAGCTGGTCAGTCGGGGTGGATCCCATCGTCATTGCGCCGAGGGTAGTGCGCACGATTGACTCATCACACGGGCCAATTTCTCACGAGCTGACTGGGCCATCTTTGGGGCGGGCCACGCTCAACTCCCGACGTGTCGAGAAGCGCCACTCTGCCCGAGTGGAAGATCGTCGCCCTCGACCAGCTCGGCATGGTGTGGGATCCCAGGCTGGCG
>NZ_JBSGJX010000112.1:0-2790 GCF_053605785.1 Nonomuraea sp. NPDC003754 | reverse complement strand
TCGGAAGGACATCTGTTGGCAGCCTCGCGCAACGCCTCCGCCGTACCCGCCGGTCCCCGTCGCGTTTCCTTTTCGCGCATCCAGGAGCCCCTCGAAGTTCCTGACCTCCTCGCTCTGCAGACCGAGTCTTTCGACTGGCTGCTCGGCAACGAGAAGTGGAAGGCCCGGGTAGAGGCGGCTCGCCAGGCCGGGCGCAAGGACGTCCCGACCCAGTCGGGCCTCGAAGAGATCTTTGAAGAGATCAGTCCGATCGAGGACTTCTCGGGGACCATGTCCTTGTCGTTCCGCGACCACCGGTTCGAGCCGCCCAAGTACTCAGTCGATGAGTGCAAAGACAAGGACATGACCTTCTCCGCCCCGATGTTCGTGACGGCGGAGTTCATCAATAACACCACTGGTGAGATCAAGAGCCAGACGGTGTTCATGGGCGACTTCCCGCTCATGACGCCGAAGGGCACCTTCATCATCAACGGCACCGAGCGTGTCGTGGTCTCGCAGCTGGTCCGCTCCCCGGGTGTCTACTTCGACCGCAGCGTCGACAAGACCTCCGACAAGGACCTGTACGGCTGCCGGGTCATCCCCTCCAGGGGGGCATGGCTCGAGTTCGAGATCGACAAGCGTGACAGCGTCGGTGTCCGCATCGACCGCAAGCGCAAGCAGGCCGTCACCGTGCTTCTCAAGGCGCTGGGATGGACCAACGAACAGATCCTCGAGCGTTTCGGCCAGTACGAGTCGATGCGCGCCACCCTGGAGAAGGACCACACGGCCGGCCAGGACGACGCGCTGCTCGACATCTACCGCAAGCTGCGTCCGGGTGAGCCGCCGACCAAGGAGTCGGCGCAGACCCTGCTGGAGAACCTCTACTTCAACCCGAAGCGGTACGACCTGGCGAAGGTCGGTCGTTACAAGATCAACAAGAAGCTCGGGATCGACGCGGAGATCACCCAGGGGACGCTGACCGAGGACGACATCGTCGCCACCATCGAGTACATCGTCAGGCTGCACGCCGGCGAGGAGTCGATGCCGGGCGCCGAGGGTCGCGAGGTCATCGTCGAGACCGACGACATCGACCACTTCGGCAACCGCCGTCTGCGCAGTGTGGGCGAGCTCATCCAGAACCAGGTCCGCCTGGGCCTGGCCCGCATGGAGCGCGTCGTCCGCGAGCGCATGACCACGCAGGACGTCGAGGCCATCACGCCGCAGACCCTGATCAACATCCGCCCGGTCGTGGCGTCGATCAAGGAGTTCTTCGGCACCTCGCAGCTGTCGCAGTTCATGGACCAGACCAACCCGCTGGCCGGCCTGACGCACAAGCGGCGTCTGTCCGCGCTGGGTCCCGGTGGTCTGTCGCGTGAGCGCGCCGGCTTCGAGGTCCGCGACGTGCACCCGTCCCACTACGGCCGGATGTGCCCGATCGAGACGCCGGAAGGCCCCAACATCGGTCTGATCGGCTCGCTGGCCTCCTTCGGCCGCATCAACGCCTTCGGCTTCGTCGAGACTCCTTACCGCAAGGTCGTCGACGGCAAGGTGACCGACCAGATCGACTACCTGACCGCCGACGAGGAAGACCGTTACGTCAAGGCGCAGGCCAACACCACCCTCAACCCGGACGGTTCGTTCGCCGAGCCCCGCGTCCTGGTTCGCACCAAGGGTGGTGAGACCGAGCTCGCCCGTGCCGAGGAGGTCGACTACATCGACGTGTCGCCGCGCCAGATGGTGTCGGTGGCCACCGCGATGATCCCCTTCCTCGAGCACGACGACGCCAACCGCGCGCTCATGGGCTCCAACATGCAGAGGCAGTCCGTGCCGCTGCTGAAGAGCGAGTCGCCGCTGGTCGGCACCGGCATGGAGTACCGTGCCGCGACCGACGCCGGCGACGTCATCAGCGCCGAGAAGGCCGGCGTGGTCGAGGAGGTCTCCGCCGACTACGTCACGGTCATGAACGACGACGGCACCCGCACCACCTACCGGGTCGCCAAGTTCAAGCGTTCCAACCAGGGCACCTCGTTCAACCAGAAGCCCATCGTCGCCGAGGGCGACCGGGTCGAGGTCAACCAGGTCATCGCCGACGGTCCCTGCACCGACAACGGCGAGATGGCGCTGGGCAAGAACCTGCTGGTGGCGTTCATGCCGTGGGAGGGTCACAACTACGAAGACGCGATCATCCTGTCCCAGCGGCTGGTCCAGGACGACGTCCTGTCCTCGATCCACATCGAGGAGCACGAGGTCGACGCCCGTGACACCAAGCTGGGTCCCGAGGAGATCACCAGGGACATCCCCAACGTCTCCGAGGAGGTCCTGGCCGACCTCGACGAGCGCGGCATCATCCGCATCGGCGCCGAGGTCGTTCCCGGTGACATCCTGGTCGGCAAGGTCACCCCGAAGGGTGAGACCGAGCTGACGCCGGAGGAGCGGCTGCTGCGCGCGATCTTCGGTGAGAAGGCACGCGAGGTCCGTGACACCTCGCTGAAGGTGCCGCACGGTGAGTCCGGCAAGGTCATCGGCGTGCGGGTGTTCTCCCGCGAGGAGGGCGACGAGCTTCCTCCGGGTGTCAACGAGCTGGTCCGCGTCTACGTGGCCCAGAAGCGCAAGATCACCGATGGTGACAAGCTCGCCGGCCGTCACGGCAACAAGGGCGTCATCTCCAAGATCCTGCCCGTCGAGGACATGCCGTTCCTCGAGGACGGCACTCCCGTCGACATCATCCTCAACCCGCTGGGCGTGCCCGGCCGCATGAACGTCGGCCAGGTCCTGGAGACCCACCTCGGGTGGATCGCCGCCAGAGGCTGG
>NZ_JBSGJX010000111.1:0-2926 GCF_053605785.1 Nonomuraea sp. NPDC003754 | reverse complement strand
CGGCCTCGATCAGGCCTTACGCGCCGCCAAGCGGGCCGGCTACGCCTTCGTCGTGCTGGACGGCACGCTCATCCCCATCGACCGAGTGGCCGCCGGCCGGCCGTACTACTCCGGTAAGCACAAGAAGCACGGTATGAACATCCAGGTCCTGGCTGCGCCCGACGGCACGCCGCTGTGCGGCCCCCAGGGTCATTGCGTTGTCGGGTAGCTGCTGGTCACCGCGGTGATGAGGTCGTGCGAGCGGCGGTCGGTTGGCGCGGGCGGTGTTGGTGTCGCCGTTGATGCGGTGGTAGCCAGGGCCGTTGCGAAGTCAGATCTGCGCAGGTCGCCAAGCATGCAGGCGCCTGCCGCGACGGCACTGGGATGACGGCCCTGCTGCGGCGACGCCTTGCTAGAGCAGGGGGTGCGTTCTGCTGGGCCGTGTCGGGACGGGCGCGGCGGCGCTCGCGGGCAGTCCGGCTGCCGCGTCTTCGCTGGGTCGGGGGTGGTCAAGGCACTGCCTGACCCAAAGGGGCAAAACCCCAAGACGGCGAACCGGGCGAAGGCGCCGATGAGGATCGTGGTGGACGCTGGCGGTTACAACTGCGGCGCGGGATCCGGCTGAAGAGGGCCGAGCTGGGCCGCTCGCGGGGTGGGCTGACCAGCAAGGTTCACCTGTCGGCCGATCGGCGATGCCGTCCGCTGTCGTTCGTGCTGACCCCGGGCCAAGCCGGAGACAGCCCCCAGTTTCGCGCCGTGCTGTTCCCTATCAAGGTCCGCCTGCCCATCGGCCGCCCGCGCACCCGCCCGGGCGCGGTGGCAGCCGACAAGGCCTACTCCTCTCGCGGCAACCGCGCCTATCTGCGGCGACGCAGTATCAAGGCCGTTATCCCGGAGAAGGCCGACCAGGCTGCCAACCGCAAAGCGCGGCTTTAGCGGCAGTCGCCCGGTCGGCCGTGATCCAGATCTGTACAAGCAGCGCAACACGGCCGAACGCTACATCAATCGGATCAAGGACTGGCGCTGCCTGGGCGCCGTTGAGGTGCTGCTCCAGGGGTCAGTGCGAGGTCAGGGGGTGTCGTAGCCGATCCAGTTGATGTACCAGCCGAACTGCTGGGCCATGGCGGGAGTCAGTTCGCGGTCGTCGCGCCATTTGAGGTAGACGCTGAACTTGTTGGCGGTGATGTCGTAGACCGCACTGGTGCCGACCAGGTCATATTGCATGCCGCCGGCGCCTCCGATGGAGGTGAGGTAGACAGGGTCGCCGGTGAACTCACCTGCGCTGGTGTCCACGTCGATGCAGATGCTGTCGGGAGCGTAAGCCCTCCAGCCCTGTCCGGGGCGAGTCTTTCCTGAAGCCGTTCGGCCGTGCTTCGCGAACACGGTCCCCCACTCATGGGTGCCCGCCCGATACACGTTCAGCCCTTCCTTGGGGAAGCTGATCCATCCGTCGTCACTGTGTCGTCCCTGCACCCATTTGGTGTTGACGCCGTTGACGTCGGCCTTGTCGGCGTGCACGTTTCCCCACGCTCCGCTTCCTTGGCGGACGTCGAGCCCATCCTTGGGGAAGCTGATCTTTCCGTCGTCGGCGCTTCGCCCTTGCACCCATTCGGTGTTCACGCCGTTCAAGAGGGCCTTGTCGGCTGTCACGGCACCCTGCCCGCCCGTGTTGTCGAAGATCTCCGCCCCTGAGTCGGTGAAGGTGACGCGCCCCTTGTGCGCCGTCCCCTGGATCCAGGGTGTGTCGATGCCGTCGGTGGCGGTGAGCGATTCCAGCACGGGACGGCGCACCTGCACGGTGGTGGTGAGGAAGTGCTGCTTCCGGGTGATGGGGTCGGTGGCGACGAGGATGTAGGTGGTAGCCCGCTGCGGGGTGGGCGGTGACCAGGTACCCCCCGAGACGGGGCTCCGCCCGCCGGGGAACACGATCTCATAGGTGAAGTCGGGAGACCCGTCCCAGCTCAGCGTGAGGTTTTCTCCGGTGTCCAGCATCGCCTTGTCCGGGCGGAAGTCGCGCGGTGCCGGAATCTCCTTTGCTGTCGCCTTCACCAGCGGCACCGACGCGTACTTGGTCTCCCACCCGGTATCGGTTTTGAGAATTTCTTTCACTATCAGCACAGCCACCCCGGCGGTGGGGGCGACGGTGACGTTCTCGAGTGTCAGCAACATGTAGTCGCCGGGTTCGAAAGCGGCTATGCGACCGCTCTGGGGGGTGATCTCGAGAACGTTGGTGCCCTGCTGCTGGATGTTCACCGGCTGGGTGTCGGGCTCGATTCGGAAGTCCGTCTGCGTGCCCAGGGTGTCGGTGTACTCGCCCTTCAGCTTGAAGGTGTCGATTTCCCTGGTCAGGTGGCCTGCGCGGTCGCCGACAGGCACCCTCACCTCGATCCTTAACCAGGCCACCTCCTCTCCGGTGTTGGTGACCATCAGATACACCGTCCCTGTGGACGGGGACCGCCCGTCCACAGACGCCTCCAGCGACGTTGGATCGGTGAGGACGGTGTAGGTCAGTGCACTCATTCTCAAGACTCCTTCTCTTGGCGAACAGCGCAGGCTGATGCCCTGCGCACGACGAGAGGACCGGGCCGGGCGGAACAGGCGGCAGCACGGGTAAGGCGTCCGGAACCGCCGCTTGTGACGCACTACAGAAGAGCCTCCCTAGATCCAAACGTCAGGATGAGAGCGCAACAAGAGCACTCAAGGGGGGCATGACCAGGCGCTTCGGCGATACCCTTGGCGTCTTGACAATCCTTCATGACAACCATTACCGGCCACGACAGAAATGAAGCGCATCATGCAGGTCTGGATGAGACAGCGACGGGAAATGCCGACATACTCTGCAGAACACACAATGAGCTCATTCCACCGTGACGTCGCAGGTCACGGCTTCGTTGAGGATCATTGTTCTTGATCGGGAAATAGGAAAACCCCTGGTAGAAGGGTTGTC
>NZ_JBSGJX010000110.1:0-3071 GCF_053605785.1 Nonomuraea sp. NPDC003754 | reverse complement strand
ATGAGCAATCACGTGGAGCCTTCCGGCTGATCAGGTTTCTTGTGGTGAGAGCTCTTCTACCGGGGGCTCCACGTCTGTTTCCGGGCTTCGGCGAATCCTCCCGAAAGGCCCGTAACGCCACCAGCGGAGTCCAAGAAATCCCAATCGTCCGAACTATTTCGCTGAGATCACCTCACTGACCTTGAGCGGCCGGTCAGGGATAGAGCAAGGAGGCCGCGAGGCTGCTCTCGCGCCGGCAGACTTCGTTCTGTACGACACCTCGCGCGCCTTCCGGGCTTGGACAGTCGGCGACGCTCCGAAGTGCGACAGCTCATGTGGGATCCCCGCAAATGTGGCCGACGGGATCATTCTTCGGTTTCCGCACGAGGCTCTGCCGCTCCAGAACTCCATGGTCGCCCCCCTCCTAGGTGTGCGACTCCGCGGGGACGATGGCTTCGGTGCGTTACTCAGTGGGATCCTCCGCCAGGCGATCGGACAGTCCACGTGGTCCCCCAGTGACCTCTTGCGGCTGACCACAATCGTGCTGGACCTGGTCAGCGCCTTACTGGCGCATCACATCGACGAGGACGTGACCGCGTACCAGAACGATCCTCAGCGCGTACTGTTCCTACGCATCAAGACCTTCATCGAGGAGAACTTGGCAGACCCGGAGCTGTCGCCCTCGACTATCGCAGCCGCCCACCACATTTCCCTTCGCCACCTGCACAAGATCTTCCAGAACGCGGACCTCACGGTCGCGGGCTGGATCCGCGAACGCCGACTCGAACGCTGCCGCCGCGGGCTCACCGACCCCATGATGGACCGCCTTAGCATCGGCGCCATCGCGGCCCGCTGGGGCTTCCCCAGCCATGCCCATTTCACCCGGATCTTCCACCACACCTACGGCACATCGCCGAGCAGGTACAGAGCCCTCCATCGCGGTCATGGCAACGCGGCGCATCAGCGGGACATGCGCTGACAGGCAAACGTGGTGCGTGGACGGGCAAATGCCGGGATGCCGACGCGCGGTAAATATCTATACGACCGCTCTCCGCGCGACTCACGAAAGGGCACCGGCTGACCGCGATGTGGCACACGCTGGTCAGCGATCGTGACGGCCGGCGGAACGTGGGCGCTGGCAAGCCCGGACGGCAACCACTGCCATGCACAAGTAGGGATCATATGAACCTGACGCGGATCAAGTCGGCAGCTGCCATCGGCAGCCTGGCAACGGCGCTCTTTCTAGCACCGTCGACGCCAGCACAGGCAGTCGCCAGTTGCGCCAACGGCACCCAGACAGACATTGGGTACACCATCCTTTCCGGCGGATACATTAAACTCGGCCAGCTACACAAGCTGCCCGGATCGGCCGATATCCCGGGCCGAGATTTGGATACGCAGAAACGGTGGCCGGCTGTTTGCCACAGAGGTTGAAATCAAGGGCATTGCTACACCATCGAGTCGGTCCTTTTCGCCCAAGGATCGTATTTGCCAAAACCCGAGGATCACGAGCAGATACGACACTTTTGTGGTCTTTTACCATTCGGACGGCGGAAAGACGGAGTTGCGCTCAAACTCGATCACCGTTCCGTGCGAGTAGCTTCCCCGAAGCATGAGTCACGTCCATACCTCCGATTAGCGGAAGAACGTAATTCCATGAGGCGCAACGGGGCCTCCTTTGAAGCACCAGCCGTACCGTTCCCACCATGGAATATCGCCTGGAGCGCCCCAGCGCCAGGCTAGTGCCTGCCTGATCCGGACGGCTGGGTGTGCTGAGAGTCTTACACCCGCATTACTGCGTATCGGAACGGCGCAAGGGTGCCGAAAAGAATCGGAACAACGCGACGGCTGAGGCGTGTCGGGAAACCCACGTTGCAACAGCCGTGTTACACGAAGTTTCGCAAACCAGGGAAGGATTATCTGTGCGGAAGACTGTTGCTCACCTAGGCGTGCTTGCCATTTCGCTTGGGAGTGCGATCGTAGGGCAGGTCCAGCCAGCTAGTGCGGCCATCAACTGCAGTAGCGGTACCAAGATGGACATCGGGTACACAATCAAGGATGGCGCATACATCAAGGGGTCGGCGAGCTACACCAGCTGCCCGAACCGCGCGATCCAGTCAGCCGAAATTGTGCTCCAGACAAAGATTGCGATTGGCGGCTGGAGTGACGTGAGTCAAACTCGCGTCAGGATATCAGGGATCGTCACGCCTTCTCAGAAGTCGTACTCTTTCAAGGATCTTCCTTGCAGGGCGGACACTATGATGGATTGGCGGGATTGGCGTGCGAAGGCCGTCTGGAAGCACACCTCGGGCACTACTACTAAATACTCGAATGTATTGCGGACAGTAGCGGACTGCCGGCCATAAGAGCTGAAGGAGCTGGGACCAAGCTGAACCTGGCCAGGTTGGTCCCAGCGACGAACGCTCACGGCGCCAGCGCGGCAAGGTGCCGAGACGCGACCCCCAACGCCCTTTCAGTTATAGGAGAGTAGCAAGTGAAACCCCTCAAGAAGGTTGCGGCAGTTATTGGTGCGGCGGGAATTGTAGCCAGCGGCGTCTTGGTCGCCGCCCCGGCACAAGCCGCAGGTTCCGTCATCGACATCGGCTACACGATCGTCGATGGGCGGTACATCAAGGGGTCAGGCAGTATGACGAACAACGGCGACTATACCAACGTTTGTGTGGTAATCATGGGAAAAAAGAACTCGAGCGGCTACTCGGACTACACGATGGCTTGTCGCACCAATCGGGGCTCCGTGTCGTGGAGCGCTCCGGATGTGTTCACCGGGAACTTGGAGGCACGTGCCTGCTATGAGTTCTACACTCGGATTAGCGCTTACAAGAATGGCACTCGCGTGGCCAACAAGAACTCGAATCACGTCAAGGTAGGCACCTGCGGGTAGATTCAGTGAACGTTTTTCATCCCCTGGCAGCGGAGCGCTGGTCACAGCGTGATCGCAAGGTCGGCGTTCGCCTGACCACATAGAGAAACCCCTGGTAGACGGGTTGATCACCACAATCCACACCGTCGCAACCAGGGGCTTCGGATGCTGTTCTATCGTGCTGCCGTCGATTTGTCGTCCCAGACTCTGA
>NZ_JBSGJX010000109.1:0-3147 GCF_053605785.1 Nonomuraea sp. NPDC003754 | reverse complement strand
CTGCAGACCTTCCAAGGCCGGCCACCTCTGCAAGGCCATCGCCGTCCTTCAGAACCACCGTGTCGCTCACGCCGCCCGAGGATGAAAAACGTTCAGTGACCCCTCGCTTGTAAGGCTATCCGAGCAGGGCTCTGGCCAGGGCTGGTACCGCTTATGACCTGCAGATACAGTCCTCGGCTGTCCGCTGGCGTCCGACCCCGTCCGTGGTCGTTGTCACTCAGTTAGTCACTCACGCCCATGTCTCCGAGACGCTGCGAGCAACGCCCTCCCTGTCGGTGACGGCTGCCATCATCGCACGTAACTGATCAAAGGAGATACAGTGAGGGACTCGCACGAAGAATTCGGCTGGCTCGCGAAGCACGGCCCGTTCTATCACGCCTCCTGCGTCACCTTCGTCCGATCCCTCAGCCCTCGCGAGGCGTTGACGCGTCTCGGCGCAGACAGCAGCGGGATCGAAGAGGTGACCTTTGAAGAGCACCAGGAACGAACGATGGAGTACATCGACTCGGACAACATGCGCACCAGCTACGTGGGCGCGCTGGAGATGAACGGCTGGACCGTGCTGATCCAGCTCTGGACCGGATCGATTGGCCTTAACGGGCTCCTACTACGCAGCCTTTCGCAGTCGACCGAGGTCGTGTCGATCCACCGCAACGTCCATGCCACGGACTATTTCGTCTACGCGGTCGACAGCGAAGAGGTCACACGCTTCGATCAGTTGGTTCCGGACACACGCTGGGGCAGCGATCCGGACCGCTTGGTCAACAAGATGTGCGAAGTCGGCCTGTCCTGGGAAGGTCCCGACATCGATGCCCCCTTCCCACGGTCCTTCGCCTTGGCGAAGAAGATCACCGGTTTCTCCTTCTCCGAAGACGTGCTGAGCACACGATTCCTCGGTGCCGCAGTCCATGACCGGTGACTGGTTTTCAAGCGCCCATACAGTCGGCCGGAGTGTCCGCGGGTGTTCGGCCTCGTCCGTGGTTGTTGCCGCTCAGTCGGTCACCCAGAACTCGCACTCTCCGCGCGGCCCTTCGGCTCCTCGGCCCATACGTCGCGGCCGTTGCTCCACAACTCTAAGGCGTGGTAGCCAAACCGATCAAAGAGACCGTCATCCTGGTACCGGCGGAGATGCAGCATCGGGGAGTCGTGCCCGACGAGCTTTGCAAGATGAGGCGTCACCAACATCTCAGAGTCGAACCGGAAGACGCTCATGGCGATGTGCTCGTCACCGAACCGCGCCTCGATCCCGGGTACGTCACGAAGCTGCTCGATCTCCGAGAGGGTGATGCGTATGCGCGTGGAAACCGTCAACGGGACGTTCTCCACCTCCTCGCGGCGTCGTGTCGCCTCGCTGTCGGGGTCTCCGACCAGGAATCGGATCTTGCATCCCTGCTCGGCCTTGCGCTTGAGTGCCTTGGCCAGATTCGGGTGTTCTAGCCACAAGAAGTAATTGGTGTATCCGGCGAGCACGATCTCATTGCGCGCCGTGCCGATCAGGTTGCGCCAGATCGACTTCGGACAGGCAGAGCGGTAGGGGTAAACGGTCAGCACCTCTCGGTCTGGACCGGTTTTAACCGTATTGCGGATTACTTCTGGCCACAGCACCGACGAATCAACTCCTAATGCCTCAGCAGCGGCCCATTGGTGCCGAAGGTGTGGAATTCGGGTCTCATCCTGCATCCAGCGGGCCACCGTCTTCACGTCCACCCCACAGCGGTCCGCAAGGCCCTGTTCGCTGAGCTTGGCATCGAGCATGGCGCGGCGTAGGGGGACGTTGGTCACGGTACACCTCGGAGGGCTGAGGACGTCAGGGACGTTTTCCACCCTAACTTTGAAACGTCCTGGACGTCTCTAAAACGTGGTGGGTTCGTCACTCAAATCGAATGATGCTCACTCCATGCCGATCCCCGTCATTCTGGAAGACCTTCAGGAGGCCTTTCCTGGCTATATGGCGCAGCTCTGCGGGCCGTTTGTGGGCCACCCGAAATGGTCGACGCCTCACCGATGACGAGTTCGATCAAGGTCTCTGTCAAACGATCGACGCCGATGATGTCGCGGAACTGGCGCAGCAACTCCGTGACCAGGAGGAGCGGGAGCAATGAGTGCCACGAACGCGGCCACGGTCGCCGAACAGCTCTCGGCGGAGCTGGCGCGACTCAACGTCCCCAGCTACCTGTATCGGCTTGGTGGAGATCGGGTGGCCGTGTCGATCTGGCGTGGACTCGTCGCCCGTACCGATGGACGGGGCATCTGGTGGACGGCTCCGCACCTGAGCCGACGCGACCGCGTCTTGCTCCCCTACGCGTTCGCTCCGCAGACGGCGGCCAAGCGGATCAATGGTCACTACCTGCTGGCTCGTGCTCGGCATCCTGAGCTGGCCATCCATCTGTCCGAGATCGGCCAATCCGAGGGCTGTGGTCAGCGTCCAGCGGCGCTGATCGGCGGTCCTGCCTGAGACGGGGCGCGGCGGCGCGGTCGATTTCCCCTTCTCCGGGTTGAAGGGGTTGTCCTTCCCATCCCGTGCCGTCGCGTCCATCTGGGGCTACGGTTCCCGGCCCGCTCCTCCCCTGCCCCCGATAGCTGCCGAAAGAAGTGGCCCGACCGAGGCGATCCGGAGGTGTTCTTTCCGGAGAAGGGCGAGTCCGCGAGGGCGGCCAAGCAGGTATGCCGGCGCTGTCGTGTGCGCGCCGAGTGCCTCGACTACGCGATCGAGCACAACGAGCTGTTCGGCGTCTGGGGCGGCACCTCGGAGAGGGACCGCCGACTCATCAAGCGATAGAAGGCCGCGTACCCGTAGACGCCACGATGCCCCGGTCATGAGGTCGAGGCCGGGGCATCTCCATGTCCAGGATACGGCCTGATGTAGGCTCGCCGCATGGTGCTCTGGCTCGGCCCTGACGACATGGAGGTCGAGCACATCATTCTCAGCGGCAGAGAGTGCCTCCGCGTCTCCCACTGGGTCCGCGGCCAGCGCCATCTCGTCGCCTACTGCTGGACACCCAAGGCTGTTGCGCAGCACGTAGACCTCTCAGAGCTGGTCGAAGTGGTAGACCTAGTACTACAGTCATGTTTTGTGATCTATAGTCGCGTTCGTGTCGGATGTGGTGACGTCTGAGGATCTCCAGTCGTGGGCGGCCGGGCTGGATG
>NZ_JBSGJX010000108.1:0-3313 GCF_053605785.1 Nonomuraea sp. NPDC003754 | reverse complement strand
CTGCAGCCCTTCCAAGGCCGGCCACCTCTGCAAGGCCATCGCCGTCCTTCAGAACCACCGTGTCGCTCACGCCGCCCGAGGATGAAAAACGTTCACTGACCCTGGCAAAGCTGCGCCTGCCGAGAATTCGTCGTACGCCGATAAGGCCGGCGCGCCGGAGTTCTCCACGAGTATTTCGTCGCGACCTCGGCCGTGTTCACCTGGACGCCTTCCAGTTCGACGCGCCGGTTCCCGGCGATGGCCAGCACGTAGCCCATCCGGCGCTCTTCCAAAGCCGCACGCAGGCGGGGGTCCTGGCCGCAGACCTCATCCCCGCTCGCCCAGGTCGCCTGCACGCCCGCGTCCAATGCGGCCAGGAGCATCTGGGCGGCCAGGGCGGGTTTATTCCACCGGGTGGTGCGCAGCAGTCGCTGCAGCGCCTGCGGGCCGTCGGTGGCGGCGTGCTCGGCCAGGTTCCAGCAGCCCGCTCGCGTAAGCGCAGGCGCAGCCGAAGACCCGTTCGGAGCGGCGCGGCCGGCGGAATGCCGTAGGCACCCGTAGGGCGAGCGCGAGTGAGTTCGCCCGACGGCGTCACGGCGGAGAGTCATCGCTCTTGGCGTGCTGTTGAGTTTCAGTGGATCTGTTTGCGGCCGCATGACCGCCCTTGATCCCTATGAGCCCAATTCGGCAAGTTCGCTGAGCGCGCGTTTCCACGGGTAGGCGTCGAAGCGTGAGCCGCCCGCACCAGGGGCGTGTGGCTCGAACTCGCCGGGGCCGAACAGCACGCGTACGCCTTCAGCGCGTAGGTCTTCGACGCTTCGCAGGAACGGCGTCCTAGCGGCGAGGACGCTGTTGACGAATGGCACGATCACGACCGGGATGCCAAGTCCAGGTGCCTCGGACAGGAGGCCCAGTGCGTAGGTGTCGGCGATGCCCTGGGCGAACTTGTTGATGGTGTTGTAGGTGGCCGGCACGACGATGATGGCGTCGGCTCGGGGCGATTTCGGTTCGGACGGCTTGCGATACTGGCTGCGGACCGGACGGCCGGTTTGTTGCTCCAGCTCCGGGACGTCGATGAAGTCGAGTGCCGGTGGGGTTGCGATGATCTGGACGGTCCATCCTTCGTCCTGGGCCAGGGCGACCAGGCGGCCGACTCCTCCGGCAGGTCTGGCGGCGCAGACGATGATGTAGAGGACCTTGCCGGGCTGGGTCACGCGATGACTCCCACGGATTCGGCGTACTCGCGAGCTTCGCGCCGCACACTGATCGGCGCTGTGACCAGCATGTCACGCACCACTTGCAGTGCCACGTCCCGCCCGGCGACTTCCTCGAGTGCGATCTCTCCGGCGGCTCGCAGGATGTGCAACGCCTGCTCGTGCTTGCCGCACATCAGAAAGGCGCGGGAGGTGTCGAGAAGGAGGGTGGCCTTGCGTTCGTTGATTGGCAGGCTGTCGATCTGGACGTGCCGTGCGTGCTCGATCGCGGTTCCGGCATCGCCCAGGCGTAGCGCGACGTTCACGCGGTGGCACAGGACATTGTTAGGGCCAAACGCGGTCCACATGTGATTGCCGTCGTATCCGAGCCGACTACCCGCCTCGGCTGCCTCGTCCAAGAGTTCGGCGACGTTGTGCCGGTCGCCGCTCTGCGCGGCTGCCACGGCTCCACGGAGCAAAAGCGACCCGTAAATGGACAGATCATCGGGGGACGGGGCATGCATGTCGGCGTCCATGCGTACGGCTGCGGTGCGCGTCGCGTCGGTGGCTGCTCGATGGTGTCCGCCGTCCATCAGCGCATGCGTGATGATGCGGGAGCTCGAGCCGATCACGAGGGGGGCCTTACTGGCGTGGGCGGCTTGCATGCTCCGGTCGGCTGCGAGCCAGGCAAGCCTCGTGTCATCCTGCTTCAACAGCACCGATGCCGCTACGTGGTGCGCCTCGGCTGACAGAGCATGCGCCTGGAGTTGCGCGTCGCCGCTCAACTGGGCGCAGGCTGCGCGAAGACCCCGCAGGAGCGCGGGTAGGTCCTCGGCGACCTGTGTATATCGACAGGCTTGGTAATTCTGCTTCGCGGCCACCACGTCAGCGGAAAGAGCCTGCAAGTCGACTGGCCCATTCGTTGGAGCGGTGTAATCGACGAGGACGGTCGCGAGGTTTTCGAGATGTCGGCTGGCCTGTGTCGCCTGGTCTGGATGTCCCAGCACGGCGCTGAACAGTGCGGCTCCGGTCAAGCCGACGAATTCACGTCGTCGCATGCTGCCATTCTTTCCCCGATTAGTGATGTGTGGTAGTCGATGTTCCGCGTCGATCGGGAACGAGGTCGGGCGTTCCCCCTGAGGACTGGACACCTGAGACCCTGGACCTTGCTGGTTCGGGGAAGATCAGGAGAGTGTCCCGTTGGGGATGGCGGTGGCGTTGTATGAGTCCAGGCCGGGCGCGACGATCGCAGGGATCGCCGCTGACCTGGGGATCAGTTCCGAGACGTTGCGGAACTGGATCCGGGCGGCACGCGCCGAGCGGGGTGAGCCAGGGCGGTCGGGACGCAGGCCGAGAGCCGGTGACAGCGGCGGTGAGGCGTCGCTGGAAACGGTGGAGGCCGAGAACGCCGCGTTGCGACGCCGGGTGCGTGAGCTGGAGGAAGAGCGGGACATCCTGCGCAAGGCCGCCCGGTATTTCGCCGGGGAGACGCGCTGGTGAACCGCTTCCAGTTCGTTGCCGACCACGCAGGCGCCTTCGGGGTGAAGCGGTTGTGCCGGATCGTCGGGGTCGCCCGCTCCAGCTTCTACCACTGGCTGTCGGCGGCGCCGGCGCGGGCCGAGCGGCAGCGCCGGGACCAGGCGCTCGCCGAACAGATCCGGGCCATCCATGCCGAGTATGACGGCACCTACGGAGCGCCGCGCATCACTGCGGAGCTGCGTGAGCGTGGCCGGCTGGTGAACCGCAAGCGGGTCGAGCGCATCATGCGCGCTTTTGCCATCGTGGGCGTGCACCTGCGCAAGAAGGTCCGCACCACGGTGCCGGAGGCAGCCGGCCGCAAGGTTGCCGACCTGCTCCAGCGTGACTTCACCGCTACCGCGCCGAACCGGCGCTACGTGGGCGACATCACCTATCTGCCCGTCGCCGACGGCACGCACCTGTATCTGGCGACAGTGATCGATCTGTGCTCGCGCAAGCTGGCGGGCTGGTCGATCGCCGACCACATGCGCACCGAGCTGGTGGCCGATGCGCTGCGGGCCGCCGCCCGCGATCGCGGCGGACTGGACGGGGCGATCTTCCATTCGGACCACGGGGCGCAATACAGCGGCAAGCAGTTCGCGGACCTGTGCGCTGAACTGGGC
>NZ_JBSGJX010000107.1:0-3976 GCF_053605785.1 Nonomuraea sp. NPDC003754 | reverse complement strand
TGTGCGCGGTCGAGAGCTTCGTGTAGATCCGGCGCCTGAGCTGCCAGAACGTCGATTCCTTCGTGGATGTAGCGGTAGGCGGTGGCCCGGGAGACCCGCTGATCGCGACCGAGTTTGGGGATGTCGTTCTCGCCGCGAAACCAGCGCAGCACCATGACCGCTTGCCGGAACGGGGTCAAGGCCCGGCTGTGTTGCGGGGTGCCGCGCAGACGGCGTTCTTCTTGCAGGAGCCGGGCGAGGTGGTGAACCAGCGCGCGGGAGACGTCGAGCGTGGCACGATGAGCAATCACGTGGAGCCTTCCGGCTGATCAGGTTTCTTGTGGTGAGAGCTCTTCTACCGGGGGCTCCACGTCTGTTTCCGGGCTTCGGCGAAGCCTCCCGAAAGGCCCGTAACGCCACCAGCGCAGTCCAAGAAATCCCAATCGTCCGAACTATTTCGCTGAGATCACCTCAATGTCGATCATTGAGCCTGACACTTCTGAGTCGTTAAGCGGGCCTCCTCTGGCCGGATGCCGGCCAGGAGGGACGTGATGACGTACGCGCCGAACTTCTCGCCCCTTCTACGCTCTCGGGACCGCCACGGCCTGCTCCAGCGCCAGGGACCTGCTCGGCCGTCCCCCTGACCCGAGGGCGTCTCGCACAGCGCCGAGAGGTTACGGCCGACGAGCTCGCGCTTCTCGGCCACACGGATCGCACGAGCCGGCAACCCGTGGACCAGAACGATGGCCTTGGTGGCGAGGCTCTCGGCAAGCTCATCGAGCCAGAGATCGATATGTTCGGCACGCAGGTCCCGAGCCATGGATGAGGAAGCGACAGCCTCACTCACGCGATAGTTGGCCTTGGTGTTGACGCCCCTGTCAGCCTCATCCCCGGAGCTTCTTGACCTTCGGGGTGAGCAGTTCGGCGGGCCTGCCGGCGCTGCTAGTCGACCCAGCGGTCCTGCCATTTGCGGGTAGCACCACCGACACCTTGCGACGGACATGGCGGCTCGCGCCGTCGAAAGCCGAGTGAGACCGCAGTGATCCATGCGTCCTTGCTCGCGGCGAAGTAGACCAAAAAGTCGCTCCTGGCCACCTACTGAGTCCATTTCACCGTGACGGCGCAGGTCACAGCTGGATCGAGGGATGGCCACTCTTGATCAGGAAGTAGGAAGCCCCTGGTAGAAGGGTTGTCGACCAAGAGCAACCATCACCACCAGGGGTCTGAGTGCTGTTCTACCGTGCCGCGCTGTCGTTGTCATCCCAGACTTTGAGCTACCTGGCCGGAGTGCTGCGGCGTCACCGCCTGTCGATCAGTTCCACCAAGCGGCGCCTCAACCCCGGTCAGCAGGCCCTACTGGTGCTGGTCTACCTGCGCAAGGGCGAGACCTTCGCCGAAAACGCCGCGGGATTCGACATCGGCGCCACGACCGCCTGGCGCTACGTGAACGAGGCCATCGCCCTGCTCGCCCGTCGCTCACCCGGCCTCGATCAGGCCTTACGCGCCGCCAAGCGGGCCGGCTACGCCTTCGTCGTGCTGGACGGCACGCTCATCCCCATCGACCGAGTGGCCGCCGACCGGCCGTACTACTCCGGTAAGCACAAGAAGGCACGGTATGAACATCCAGGTCCTGGCTGCGCCCGACGGCACGCCGCTGTGGACCTCGGGTTCGCTGCCCGGGTCGGTGCCCGATCTGAAGGCCGTCCGCATCTGGGGCATCCTGCGCCGTCTGGCCGCCGCAGGGCTGGTCACGCTCGCCGACAAGGGCTACGTCGGCGCAGGTGAACATGTGCGCGTGCCATACAAGGGGAAGAACAAGCCCGTCTCGCGGAAGAGCGCGAACTCCGCCCACGCCAGGCTCCGCGGTCCCGGCGAGCGCGCCAATGCGCAACTGAAGACCTGGCGTATCTTCCGCAAGCTCCGCTGCTGCCCACTTCGCGCAGGTCAGTTGGTCAAGGCGATCCTCGTACTACAGCTGCGCGAGAGCCGCTGAAATGGGTTCACTGCAGCGTATACGTATCTTCACATACGTAAGGATTCGGTATACGATGATGCGTATACGTTGGGATTTGCCAATCGTGAACGACCCGAGGGGAATGATCGGCAAATGGCAGAACCGGCCTATGTCCGCATCGCAGGCGAGTACACCCGACGTATCCGGGGCGGGGAGCTTCCGCCCGGCGTCCAGCTACCGAGTTACTCCGAGATCGCCCAGCAGAACGGCGTGTCGGACATCGTGGTTCGGAAAGCTCTCCAACTGCTCCAGAGCCAGGGGCTTGTTCGATCAGTTCGGCGGCGCGGCATCTTCGTCGCCGACCGCCTCAACCTGATTCGCGTTTCTCCTGAACGCCAGATGGAATCGGCCGAGCGCTCGTTCCAGAACGAATCCATTCGAGAGGTTCAGGTGGAGCGGGAGACTGAACAGATCGCAGCCACCAGCGAGTTTGCCGAGGCTCTCGGTCTGGCAGAAGGTGAGCTGATCATCCACGTCATCACGCGGACCACCGAGGGAGGGCGGCCGATCTCAATCTCGGACACATACCACCCTCTGGACGTGACCGACATCTCGGATGCGGCGTTTGTGGAGGAAACGCTTGCCGATCAGATGCCGACGCCAACGCATGCCGAGTGGCTGCGCACAACGCCCGGCGACCTAGTCAAGACGGTCAAACAGCGATTCATTGCCGATGACGACCGGATTGTCATGATCTCTGACGTGTCGTATCCACGGGATCGCTACGACGCGTTCGTGTTCCGCATGGCCCTCAAATAGCGGCCACGAAGGAAAGAGAGGATGCCGACCTGTGCGGCATCGTCACACCCGACGAACCCATCCCTGCGCAACGTCAGCCTCAGCCCACCACGACACGAAGTATGGATCTACGGAATCCAGCTTCCATCGAGCTTCCAGGGCATCAAAGAAGGCATCGTTGCCGGTCTTGCCACCCTTTGGCTCTCCGATGTAGATAAGCCGTTCGCCGGCTGCTTCCTCGAAGGTCGTCAGCGCCTCAAACGACATCTTGTCTCCCCAGCCGGGCGGCCAGCAGAGGAACAATACATAATCCCCTGTTGAGGCGCGGGACATGAATGCGTTCAGATCACCGACGGGATACCACACGTCTGCCTGCCCGACAGCTCCGGGGAATGAGACGTTCTTGGTCTTGTCCGGCGGTTCCACGTCGTACGTCTCGACAGCCATCCCCGAACGTGACAACTGGGCGGCCCAGTATCCCCGACCTGCCCCTAGCTCCACGATTGGGAGACCAGCACAGAAAACCGACACCCAATCGATGGTCGGCGGAGAAGGAATCGCATAGGCATATGTCGCCTGCAAGAGCATCTGTGCGTAGGCGAGTCGTGCGCTACCTTCCGCTCGACCGCCGTTCACTACGCGACGGCCTTCGTGCTCCGATACCAAGGGCTCAACGATGTCCCAGTAAGGGTTGCCGCTCACAGCGCTTCCGCCGGTCATGAAGTGAACGAACCGCAAGTCAAACGCCGTGTCGGTTTCAACGTTGCCGGTTCCGGCGAGCTTTGCCGCCATGTCCAGGTATTCAGCCACCTTGGGATACTCGGCTTGAAGTCGCTGCTCATCTTCTAGCAGCGCAGTGAGTTCGTCCCATCGTTGTGCCGTCATGGTGAGCTTGGCCATGCAAGAAGTCTCCCGCACGACGTCCGGCCTTGCCATGCCTTCGTGCACACCGCAGGCCAGTTTGAGAAAGGCTTCGTGGATGTCGGCGCGAATTTCCCAGCGGGTACGCAGACGGTGGAGGCGTGCAGGAGGGCGACGGTTTGCTCGACGACGTAGCGATGTTTGCCCAGGCCGGAGCTGCGGCTGGCGATCACTGATCCTTAATTCGTGATGTCGTGTGGGTTGGTGTTGGTGGCGGTCAAGGTCAGATCGGTCCCGGCGAGGCAACCGTCGATCAGGTGTGGCCGGTACTGGATCTTCTTCAGGCCGCGCTTGACGACCCGGACAAGCTGGGGCAGGCCGGCC
>NZ_JBSGJX010000106.1:0-4009 GCF_053605785.1 Nonomuraea sp. NPDC003754 | reverse complement strand
CCGCAGGAGTTCGCCCGCTGGCCGATGACCGCCCGGGAGAACATCCACCTCGGTCAGCCCCAGCCCGGCGGGGATGACGCCGTCCATCGCGCCGCGGCCGCAAGCGGCGCCGACGCGGTGATCAACGTGCTGCGCTCTGGCCTGGGTACGCTGCTGGCTCGCGAATGGTGGGGCGGCCAGGCCCTGTCCTCCGGGCAATGGCAGCGCATCGCGGGCGCCCGCGCAATCCACCGAGACGCCGGCCTACTGGTGATGGACGAGCCCACCTCCGACCTCGACGCCCGCGCCGAACATCTGGTGTTCACCGGGCTGCGCGAACTCGCGCGCGACCGCGCGATCGTTCTGGTCACTCACAACCTCGCCAACACGGTCATCGCCGATCGGATCGTGGTCATGGAAGGTGGGCGCGTGACTGCCGAGGGCACGTTTTCCCAGCTGACGACACAGCCCGGTCTCTTTCGCGATCTTTGGCTCCTCCAGCAGGACCGCGGTAACGCTTCGCTGGACGGGGAGACATCATGACCGGCCACTAGACAGCGGTCCTTTACGGCAAGCGCGGATTTGCCTTGATGGCGTCAACATCGGCCTGCTGAAGACGATCTATCTCTACGCCTTGGGCCACGGCCACCATGTGATCGTGGAAGGGATCCTGACTGCCAGCCGCTACGCCGGGATGCTCGACGAGCTTCGTCGCGAGCATCCCGGCGTCAGCGCCTTCTTCTACATGGACGTCCCGTGGGAGGAGACTCTCCGCCGCCATGATTCCCGCCCACAACGTTCGGCTTCCACTCCCGAGCAGATGCGGGAGTGGTATTCCACCTCGCTGGTCGGCCCGCTAAGGAGGCGCTGATGGACTTCGGCATCTGGCCGCCCCTGTTCATCGTTGATGTGGAAGGCAGCGGCGCCACTCCGCCGGACCTTGTGGAAGTCGCCACCATCCCCATCGTCGCCGCCGACTGGCGTCTCACCAGGCTCCACCGCGCCGCCTGGTGGAACCCACCCGCGATTGGAGGAGGGGATCACCGCGTTCAGGAGCTCGGTTGCGGCGTACCGTCGGTCAGCGGCGTGTGGTGACGCGGCCATCCTTTGAGCCGAAGACGCCGCCTGGGGGCGAGGGCGTCGTGTCCTTGGAACAAGGTGGTGAGTAACGGCCTGGGGGCAGATGAGCACGGCTACGGGCTGACTGCTGTCGTCCAGACGCGGGCCTCGTTGATCTCTTCCTTCGCGCGCAAGGCCTCGGCCAGATCGATCCCAGCACGGTTGGCGATGGCCGCAACATAGATCAGGACGTCGGCCAGCTCGTGACCAACCGGTCCAACTTGGCTCTTCGGGTCGATGACATGGCGGCCTGCTTGCGTACCGCTTTGCAAACCTCTCCGGTCTCCTCGGCCAACTTCAGGCACTGATCGACAGTGCTGCTGTGAGTGAAGCCCCGTTCCTGTTCCATTTCGGCGACGTAACGCTGGAGTTCTTCCAGGGACGGTGAATAGGCATGAGGAAGTGGCTTCATGATGATCCCGTTGTGACCAATGAGAGACGCGCCACACTAGCAGCACCGCCGGTGACGGCTCGCCGAAACTTAACTTTTCAAATCAGGCGCTCGGTCGGCTTGGCCTGGATCTGGGTGAGCGTGCGCAGGTTGTCCTCGAAGGGGCTCGCGTCTCCTGCGGCAGGGTGACAGCACCTGTGCGGGGCGGATCGGGGCCTGAGGGCGGGCGCCGGACGTTCAGGCGCTCCAGTCGCCGCGTTGGAGCATCCGTACGCGACGGAGCTGGGTGTCGAACTCCCCTGCGCGAGCGATTCGCTGCCTCCAGAGTACGGCGAGCCAGCGCAGCGCGCAGGTCCGCTGAGCGGCGGCGAACCGGGGTCGCTCGGCGTGTCCGACGCCCAGGTCGGGTAGCAGGTCGTGCCATTCGGCGTCGGGGATGTGGCGGGCGCTGATGTGCTCGACGTGGTCGGCGGCGTCGGTGGCGATGTCACCGACGCCGGCAAACTCGAAGTCAACGCAGGCCATCCCGTCGGTTGTCTGGAGCCAGTTGATCAGGTTCGCGTCGCCGCGTGACAGAACCCGTGCCGCTGGGCGGGCCAGCATGTGGGCGTCGCCGCTGTCGTGCCAGGCGGCGAGCAAAGCTTGCATGTCGGCGGTGAAGGGGTCGTCGTTGTGGTCGGCGAGTTGGGCTGGCCAGGCGTGGGTGAGGCGGCGCATGTAGTGGGCGACAGAGTCGTGCCGCCCCTGGGCGAGCGGCCCGGTCAGCGGAAGACGGTGGATGCGCTGGGTGATCGTGGCCATACCTTTGAGCGCGGCCCGGCGCTGGGGTGCGTCGAGATTCAGAAGTGGTGTGCCGTGTAGCAGGGTCATGCCGACGGCGGGCTGCGGGGACGATAGGTCGCACCACAGCGGTGCAGGCGCTTGGCTGCATCCGTGGTCGGCCAGCAGATTCAAGGCGGCCCACTCGCGCTCGGCGCGTCGAAGATCGTCTATCTTGTAGATCTTGATGCAGATCTGGGTGCCGGCGACTCGCGCCGCGTAAACGTGGTTTTGGCGGCCTCCGGTCAGGGGGCGGACCTCCAGGGCGCGCAGGGCCTCGTTCAGCTGCGCGGGGTCGGCGGCTCGGGCGCTGCGGAGCTTGTGGAGCAGGTTTTCAGGCGGACTCTGAGGTGAGGGCATCGATGGCTCCGCGGGGGCGTTGGCGCGCTGGTCAGGACGAACCTAGCGGGGCATGTCAGGCTGGCGGCTTGGAATCGCTCGAGTGCGACGCGCAGGGCTGGGCGCGGGCAACGCCTCTTGGACCTCCTCGATGGCCAGATCGTTGTCCTGTCCGAGCTGAGGTGGTGCACCCTGCACGATGGCCAGCGGTCATCTCCCAGTGAGACCACCGTCTGTGCCGGCGCGCCAGACGATCATGTCCATCGCCCTGCTGTGGTGCCGGACCCGGCGGCGCGCCGGTTGCGCAGGTCCAGCTCGTCGACATCCTGCCCCAAACCAGGGCATGCGCCGCAGCACATCCTTTTGATCGACTTCGAGGCACTCACCCCGCCCAGCCGACCCGCCGTCCCGGTCGAAGTGGCCGCATCTGGAGGCCGCCGCCGGTCTCCCGCCCAAGAAGCTGCCCACGCCGACAGGAGACCAGGAGGAGCTGTTTTGACGTCCGCAGCCCGCTACCAGCGGGCCAGCCCCAACCAGCAGCGCCATGCTCACCCCGTCGATAGATCCACCTCACGAAACGTTCTCACCCATGCTGCTGCCGCATGGATCTGTCGTAGTCGACGTGCGGTCCCAGCCCAGCCTCGGCTCGGCGCTCGTCAAGCCGGTCAGGATCTTCGATCGGCCGCGGCTGGAAAATGCCGCCAGAAGCGTAGTACTGCGTGCCGTACACCTGCGGCCGCCCCTCACCGACACGAACACGATCGACCAGGTACGCGAGGTTACGCGGCGCCGCTTGGCCCCCGTCTACGGCGACCTGCAGGAGCGCCAAACACCGTCGCTGGAAGTCCAGGTCGTGATCGGCATGCTGCGCCAGGAGCCAAGCTGCCTGCGCACCTTCCTCTCCCACTAGGTCATAACCCGGCCAGCCGTACTCGTCGACCACCTGCTTGAGGTACGCCGTGTTGTCGTCGTCTACGCTTCTCCATTTCTCCATCAGGTCACCCGGCACAGGTCCGTCCTTGGGTAGGCTCAGGCGCACCTCCTGGTCACATCGCATGCGTCGCAGCAGTTCATTGCGAAGGCCGGCATTAAACACGATGTGCGTTTCCCTTTCGCCCGTTCCATTCATTCGAGTGCTTCTCGTGTACTCACCGGCCGCTTCCGGCTCGCCCTCACGATCGGGGCCCAGTCGAGTGAACGTTTTTCATCCCCTGGCAGCGGAGCGCTGGTCACAGCGTGATCGCAAGGTCGGCGTTCGCCTGACCACATAGAGAAACCCCTGATAGACGGGTTGATCACCACAATCCACACCGTCGCAACCAGGGGCTTCGGATGCTGTTCTATCGTGCTGCCGTCGATTTG
>NZ_JBSGJX010000105.1:0-4051 GCF_053605785.1 Nonomuraea sp. NPDC003754 | reverse complement strand
TGGATAGTTCTTCATCCCCAACGGGACACTCTCCCGATCTCCCCGAACCAGCAAGGTCCAGGGTCTCAGGTGTCCAGTCCTCAGGGGGAACGCCCTTCCACGACCGCCGTGGCTTGAAGCCCGTGATGTGCTTCGCGCCCGCAGTAAACCTCGTCAACAGGAGGCTCTCTGCACGATCGTGGGCAACACGTGGGCCATCCACGGCCTTGATCGAGTGACACTCATGTGTCACCGCTGGTCGGGGCATGCCCAGCAGCAAACCTGCAATGCTCTCCGGAGCCGGATGCGCAGGTTCGAATCCTCCAGGGGGCACTCACGATCTCCATCTCCAGCGGCCTGATCGAGGCGGTTCAGCGCGATGGCAAGGCGGGCCAGCCCGCGCGGACTCTCGCTCGGTGCTGATCACGCGTCGGCGGATGTCCTTGAGCCGGCGGTCGCCGTAGGATCCGCTGGAAATCCAGCACATTCGCTCGACCTGCGGGGATAACGATCCGGTGAAGGTCGGCGGTGTTCGTGGCTTGTGCTCGGCGGCGGTTGGCCGGTTGTCGCCGTGGTTCGGCACAATTGCTGACGTGCGAGTCGGATTGCTGGGACCGTTCGAGGTCCGTAACCACGATGAGGCCGTGGTGGAGGTTCCTGGGGTTCGGCTGCGCGCGCTGCTGGCCGCCCTTGCCCTCGAACCTGGCCGGGTCGTCACGCGGGCGAGGCTGGTGGACTGGATCTGGGGGGAGCAGCCGCCCGCGGACGAGGTGAACGCCTTGCAGGCGTTGGTGTCCCGGCTGCGCAGGGTGTTGCCGGACGGCGTGATCGAGGCCGATTCCGGCGGGTACCGGCTGGCTGTGGCGCCTGATGCCGTGGACGTGTACCGGTTCGAGCGCCTGGTCGGTCAGGCCCGTGCCGCCGAGCCCGCGGCGCGGGCGGATCTGCTGCGCTCGGCCCTGGCGTTGTGGCGCAGTACGGCCATGGCGGACATCGCGCTGCAGGGCAGCGACGCGTTCGACGCCGCGGTCGCGCGTCTGGACGAACTCCACGTCGCCGCGCTCGGGGATCGGGTGGATGCCGACATTCGCCTCGGCCATGGCTCGGAGCTGGTCTCGGAGCTGACCGAGCTGGTCGCCACGTACCCGCTGCGGGAGGGGTTCGTGGCAGCCTTGATGCGAGCGCTCGCCGAGGCGGGGCGTGGGAACGAGGCGCTGACCCTGTACCAGCGGACGCGCGAGCGGCTCGCTGAGGAGTTGGGTGCCGACCCGTCGGCCGAGCTCTCCGCGCTGCACACCGCGTTGCTCCGCGGTGAGCTGGGCGGGCGGGCGGAGAACCGCAGGACGAACCTGCGCGCCGAGCTGACGAGTTTCGTCGGCAAGGATGACGACATCTCCGCGGTCGCCGGTTTGGCCGTCAAACACCGGCTGGTCACCTTGACGGGGGCGGGTGGCTCGGGCAAGACAAGGCTGGCCACGGAGACCGCGCGGACGATGCTCGCCGAACTGCCGGATGGGGCGTGGCTGGTCGAACTGGCCTCGGTGCGGGCAGGCGGTGAGCTGGCGCAGGCCACCCTGACCGCGATCGGCCTGCGTGAGCAGCCGTTGCTCGGTGACGGGCGGGGTGGGGAGCCGATGGATCGGCTCATCGCCGCGGTCAGGGAGCGTGCGATCCTGCTGATCCTGGACAACTGCGAGCACGTGATCGAGGCGGCCGCGGCCTTCGCGGATCGGCTCCTGGGGGAGTGCCGGAGGCTGCGGATCCTGGCCACGAGCAGGGAACCGCTCGGCATCACCGGGGAGGTGCTGTGGCAGGTCGAGCCGCTCGCGCTGCCCGCGAAGGGGGCGGACCTCTCCGACGTCGGGTCCTCGCCCGCGGTGCGGCTGCTGCGGGACCGCGCGGGTCTGGTGCGCCAGGACATCGGCGCCGACGCGCACACCTTGTCGACCATGGCGCGGATCTGCCGGGCGCTGGACGGGATGCCGCTGGCGATCGAACTGGCCGCGGCACGGCTGCGCACCATGTCCATCGATCAGCTGGCCGGCGGACTCGATGACCGTTTCCGGCTGTTGACCGGCGGCAGCCGTACGGCGCTTCCCCGGCACAAGACGCTGCGCGCGGTCGTGGACTACAGCTGGGATCTGCTGACCGAGGCCGAACGCGGCGTGCTGCGGCGGCTCTCGGTGTTCTCCGGCGGGGCGAGCCTGGAAGCGGCCGAACGGGTGTGCGGGGACGAGGCGTTCGCCGGGGAGCAGGTGTTCGACGTGCTGGCCGCGTTGATCGAGAAGTCCCTGCTGCTCGCCGACGGCGAGGGCACGCCGCGCTACCGGATGCTCAACACCATCAGGGAGTACGCGGCGCACCGGCTCGCCGAAGCCGGCGAGACCGAGCCGGCGCGGCGGGCGCACCTCGCCTACGTCACCGAGCTGGCCGAGACCGCCGAGCCGCACCTTCGTCAGGCCGAGCAGCTGGAGTGGCTGTCCACGCTCAAGGCCGAGCACGACAACATCAATGCGGCGCTGCGCGGGGCGATCGCCGAAGGATGGGCCCAGGAGGCGATGCGGCTGGTCGCGGCCGTGGGCTGGTACTGGTTCCTCAGCGGGCACAGGGCCGAGGGCACCGCGTTGAGCATCGCGGCGGCCTCGCTGCACGGCGAGGTGTCCGATGAGGTGCGGGCGATGGCGTACGGCATCGTGGCGGTGTTCGTGTCCTCCGGGCCGGGTGGTGATCAGTATCAGGCGCGGGAGTGGATCCACGGGGCGCACCGGCTCACCCAGCGCGGCGAGTACCGCCATCCGCTGCTCGGGTTCGTCGCGCCGCTGGAGCGGCTGCTGGAGGAGCCGACGGAGGTCCTGTCCGCGTTCGAGCCGCTCATCGCAGGCGACGATCCATGGGCGCGCGCGCAGGCCAGGCTCAGCCGTGCCAGATTCCGGCTCACGCTCGGCCGCGACGAGACCGACGTGGACGTCGACCTCGAAATCGGTCTTGCCGAGTTCCGTACGCTGGGCGACCGGTGGGGGATCTCGTTGGCGCTGAGCTTCCTGGCCGATCGGCTCGCCACGCGCGGCGAGTTCGCACGCGCTTGTGAGTACTACGACGAGGCGGTCACGGCGCTGACCGAGTTGGGTGCGAGCGAGGACGTGGTCGGCATGCGGGCGCGGCAGGCTCAGCTGTACTGGCTGCTCGGCGATGAGCGTTCCAGCACGTCGGCCATGGCCGAAGCGGAGCGGTACGCGGACGGGATCGCCTGGTCGGGCACGCTCGCCGGGCTGGCGCTTTCGAAGGCGCAGCTGGCGCGCTGGCGCGGCGAGCCGGACCAGGCACGCGAGCACCTGGCCACGGTGCGGGCGGTGCTGGGCGACGCGGAGACAGGCGACTCCGTCCTCGCCCATGCCATGGACCTGTACGGCTACCTCACCGAGGATCTCGAGCAGGCCCGCGCGCATCGGACCGAGGCGTTGCGCGCGGCCATGGGGACGACGTATCCGCCGACGATCGCCGAGGTGTTGATCGGGATCGCGGATCTCGCCATGCGCCAGGGGCAGGACGAGCAGGCCGTGCGACTGCTCGCGGCGAGCGACGGGGTGCGCGGTACGCCGGATCGTTCGCTGCCGGACGTTGCCAGGATCGTCGCGGACACGCGCAAGCGCCTCGGTGAAACCGTGTTCGCCGAGGCGACCCGTGACGGTGCGCGGTGGGATTGGCGTGAGCTGGCCGAGATCACGCTCGCTCCGTGAACGGCGCAGGCGTGAGCCGGCCGAGATCACGCTGCCGTGACCCCCACTCGCCGGAAGAGCCGCGGGTTCTTGGTACTCATGCCACGTCCCAGGTGACCGGCAGGCTCTTCACCCCGTAGACGTCGGCCGTCTCCGGGCGCAGGGCGACCTCGTCGGCCGGTACGGCCAGGCGCAGCGTGGGGAAGCGGTTTGACCAGCGCGGGGAAGGCGACCCGCATCTCGACGCGGGCCAGCTGCTGACCCAGGCACTGGTGGATGCCGTGGCCGAAGGCCAGGTGCCCGCCGTCCTGCCGGCGCAGGTCGAGCACGTGGGGGTCGGAGAAGCGCTCGGGGTC
>NZ_JBSGJX010000104.1:0-4176 GCF_053605785.1 Nonomuraea sp. NPDC003754 | reverse complement strand
GGCACAACGACAAGACCGGCCGGCCCACCGCCCGATCCCTCACCGCCTACGACCATTGACGCTCAGCCGTACGGCTTGGAATCAGTCATCTAGACCCAGCTGCAGGCTCGATTCCAGCGCCGCCTGCGCGTGGCCGGTGAAGTAGACGGGCACCTGCCAGCGGGCGCCCGGCCGCACGATCTGCTCCAGCAGACCCCGCCGCTCCGCGTACGGCAGGCGCACCATCGCGCCCCAGGCTCGAGTCACAGGGCGGGTTCTGCCTCGCGGGCCTTTCTGGGCAGCAGGAAGGCGGCCAGGAAGGTCAGCACGATCATCCCGGCCACCGTCCAGAAGGCGTGGGCGGCCGCGGCAGGCCCTTGGTTCAGCCCGCTGAAGAACACCGTCCCGAGCACGGCTGTCCCCAGAGCGCCGCCGACCTGCTGCAGCGTGGTGAGCGTGCCGGAAGCCGAGCCGGTCTCGTGCGGCTCGACACCGGCCAGCACGATGTCGAAGTAGGGCCCCATGATCAGCCCGGATCCCATCCCGGTGATGAGCAGAGCAGGAGCGAGCCGCCAGAATCCGGCCTCCGAGCCGAGCATCGGCACCAGGGCCAGGACACCGGCCGTCATCGTCACGGCCCCGACGTACAGGACCTTGCGGCCATGACGCATGACCACCTGGACCACGCCCATGCCGACCACCATGCCGATGGACAAGGGAATGCCCGCCACCGCGGCCCGCAGCGGGCTGTAGCCGAGGCCCAGCTGAAGGTGCAGGTTGAAGATCAGGCCGAACCCCGAGAAGGCGGCGAAGTAGATCGTCCCGGTGGCCAAACCGCCGAGGAACGCCCGCTTGCGGAACAAACTGGGCAGGATCAGCGGATCGCCGCCGCTGCGACTCTTGCGGATCTCATGCCATCCGAAGGCGGCGAACACCGCGACGGAGGCCGCCATCATCGCGAAGGTCCAGGCCGGCCAGCCATGCTCACGGCCTTGCACCAGCGGGAAGAGCAACAGCAGTGCTCCGCAAGAGGCGAGGACCGCGCCGGGCAGGTCGAGCCGAACTTCTGAAACCGGCTGGCCCGTGGGCAGGAACGTGATCGCGGCGACCAGGACAGCCAGCCCGATGGGCAGATTGATCAAGAAGATCATGCGCCAGCCGATGCCGAGGAAGTCGGTGTCGACCAGCCACCCCGCCAGGGTGGGGCCGCCCACCGCCGACAATCCCATGACCGGGCCCGTCGCGCCGAAGGCCGCCTGCAGTTCCCGCGGCGGGAACATCTCCTTCAGCATGCCGAGCCCTTGGGGGATCATGCAGGCGCCGAACAGGCCCTGTATCGCACGAGCGGTGATCATCATCTCCGGCCCGGTCGCGATCGCGCACAGCAGGGAGCCGGCCACGAAACCGCCGGCACCGATGAGGAACATGCGCTTGCGGCCGGCGATGTCGCCGAGCCTGCCGCCGACCAGCAGGCCGGCGCTCATGGCCAGGGTGTAGGCCACCCCGAGCCATTGAATCAGGGAGGTGCCGCCGCCGAGGTCGGCGCGGATGGCCGGGCCGGCGATGCTGGTGACGGTGGAGTCCAGCATTTCCATCACCGAACCGGTGAGGATCACCGCCAGAGCCGGCCACCGCAACCGGTAGGACGTAGATGCGGCCGGGGGTGGTGGCGCTGATGGTGTCGCCGCGGGTGTTGTCGGCGGTATCAGGGCGTCGGTCATTGGTGGGTTCCTCATTCTGCGCGGAGGTGGGGCGTCCCGTTCGAGGTGGGAGAGGACGCCCAGGCAGGCCGGTGCCGGTCAGCGGAAGTCCGCGACATGGTCGCGGGCCCATTCGGCATAGCCGCGCGGGGGGCGTCCGGTGACCTGTTCCACGTCCGGCCAGACCCGCATCAGCGCCGACCAGTCCTGGTCGGCGTAGCCGCCGCCGTCGGGGTCGTCGCCGCCGTACTCGACGAAGCCCAGCATGAGGTCGGCCGACTCGGCGGCGAACCCGCCTTGTGCCTTCATCAGCTCGCGGGCGCGCTCACGGGTGACCTCCTCGTAGCGGACGGGTTCGCCGAGCGCGTCGCCGATCGCCGCGACCTGCTCGCGCACGGTGACCAAGCCGGGCCCGGTCAAGGTGTAAGCCTTACCGTGATGGCCGTCCTGCAGCAGCGCGGCGACGGCGACGGCGGCGATGTCGGCCTCGTGGATCAGGTTCATCGGCTCGTCCGCGAAGGGGTAGCGCACCACCCGCTCGGCCCTGATGGACGGCGCCCAGATCTGCAGCATGTTCGTCATGAAGGCGCACGGCCGCACATGCGTCCATTCCAGCCCGGACTCCTCCACCGCCTGCTCCACCCCGCTGGTGTGCAGGCCGGCGGTCACCGATGCCGCCGACAACACCACGACGCGCCGTACGCCCGCCTGACGGGCCAGCGCGACGACCTCCCGGGCGCGCTCCTCCACGGGGAACAGGTACATGCGCTCCACGCCGTCCAGCGCGGCGGCCACGCTCGCGGGCTCGGTGAGGTCGCCCTGGGCGACCTCCACCTGAGGCGGCAGCTTGGCCGCAGCGGGGTTGCGGGTCAGCGCCCGCACCTCCGCGCCCGCCCTCACGAGCTGGTCCACCACGTGGCGGCCGACGATCCCCGTCGCCCCGGTCACCAGGATTTTCATCTGCGTTCCTCCCGCTGTGTCGTTCACGAAGGCAACGCTAGAGCGGCTTCCGGTCACTTCCTGACCGGAAGGTGAGAGAACCTGGAAACATGGCGAACACGAGCGCGCGCATGCTGCGACTGCTGTCCCTGCTGCAGACCCACCGCCACTGGCCCGGCCTGGAACTGGCCGACCGGCTCGCCGTCAGCGAGCGCACCCTGCGCCGCGACATCGACCGGCTGCGCGAGCTCGGCTACTCCGTCCACTCCGGCCGCGGCACCGCCGGCGGCTACCAGCTCAGGTCCGGCGCCGCGATGCCGCCCCTGCTGCTCGACGACGAGGAGGCCGTCGCCATCGCCGTCGGCCTGCGCACGGCCGCCGGCGGCACCGTCGAAGGCATCGAGGAGACCTCGCTGCGCGCCCTGACCAAGGTCGTCCAGGTCATGCCTCCCCGATTGCGCCGCCGCGTGGACGCGCTGCGCACCTATACGGTCACCGCCCCGGCGGGCGGTCCTCACATCGACGCCACCACGCTCACCGCGATCGCCCAGGCGTGCCGGGATGACGAACGGCTCACCTTCACCTATGCCACCCCATCCGGGGAGCCGGCCACCCGGCTGGTCGAGCCGCACCGGCTCGTCTCGCTCAAGCGCCGCTGGTACCTGGTCGCCTGGGACCTCGACCGCGCCGACTGGCGCATCTTCCGCCTCGACCGCCTCACCGGCCCGGCCGCCACCGGAGCCCGCTTCCGCCCGCGCGACCTGCCCGCCGAGGACGCCGCCGCGTTCGTCGCCGAACGGCTCGGCTCCCGTCCCACCCGGTACGAGGTCACCGTCCTCCTCCACGCGCCGGCCGGCGCGGTGGAGCCGGTCGTCGCCGTCACCGGTGGGTGGGTCGAGGCCGTTGACGACGACTCCTGCCGCCTGCGCCTGCAGGTGGACGCCTTCGACTGGCCGGTGCTCGTTCTGGCCGCCGTAGGCGCGGAATTCGACGTCATCGATCCGCCCGAATTCCGCCACTACCTGCGCCACGTCGGCTGGCTCTTCCTGCGCGGCGGCACCGCCTAGTAGCAGGATCACGGGCGTGTACGGCTGCTGACTCTGGCCGCCCCATCCCGCGAGAACGGTGACCTGTCGTCAAGATCACTATCGGCCCAACGGGCTGTCCGCAGGTTGCTCAACCCGGTGATGATGAGTGAGCGGTGTGCCGAGGAACCGGGACCTGGAGCGCCTACTCGTCGACGGGCAGAAACTGGCCAGCCTGTGGTAGTGGTCTTCGGCTTCGTCCAGGTGATGGTGACCGTGAGGGGATGGGAGGAGGCGTGCGGGTCCCAGACGGGCACGCCGGGCGTGCGCTGGAAGGTCTTCAGCTACTCGTGCACGGCGAATTCGGTCACGGCGGTGCCGGCGAGCAGCAGCAGCGTCTCGGCGGACTGAAGCCCCGATGGAGGTAGTGCAGGGCGTGGAAGGGAAACAACGGGACCGCGATGACGCCCTGATCCGTGACATACGGCGAGGTGTGCGGATCCAAGGGCTTGCGTGCCGTCGGGTCGTGGCGG
>NZ_JBSGJX010000103.1:0-4278 GCF_053605785.1 Nonomuraea sp. NPDC003754 | reverse complement strand
GCGATCAAGAATCTCGTGATGGATCTGGACGAGGCGGGCTGCCGGGCGCGCTATCTGATCCGAGACCGGGATGCGAAGTTCCCGGCCCTCATGGATGAGGTCCTGTCCGACGCCGGCATCCAGACCGTGCTCACCGGTATCCGGATGCCGCGCATGAACGCGGTCATGGAACGATGGGTGCAGTCGTGCCGCCGAGAGCTTCTCGACCGCTGCCTGATCTGGAACGAACGCCACCTACGGCACGCCCTGCGCGAGTATGAAAAGTTCTACTACCAGCACCGAGCCCATCAGGCCCTGGCCCAAGCGGCACCGTTGCGTACCGTGCCAGATCCGATTACCGATCCGAAGCGAATCGCCGACCTGAACATACGCCGACGAGACCTGCTCGGCGGGGTCCTCCACGAGTACTCACATGCCGCTTGAGCTGCGTGGATGGAATTCTCGGCAGGCGCACTGCGCGTAGGCCGGCAAGGCCGGGGTCGAGGTGACCAGCAGGACCGGGGTCAGGGCGAGCACCATGGCTCGGCGCAGCCGTCGACCGGTGGACCGGGAGCGAGGAAGTGGAGCGGATCGGCGGGGATGGTGGGTACGGGTAGGGGGTAACAGGCGCACACAAGCTCCGCTCATGAAGAGATAAGCCGGATGTAAAAGCGACCCGATCAAGCCAAAAACCGCACATTCGGTCAAGATCTACACAAAGTGATCAAGTAGTCATCCGAACGCGCGTTCTATCTCTGATTGAACCCTCAACTACAAGGGCAAACCGGTCAGATGGACAGCCAGCTGGACAAGCTGTCAATTGTGACTGTCTGTAAATACTGCAGATGGGCGCGGTGATCCCGAGATCAAACCGTGATCCATACTCGCAGGCAACGCTCAGGAATCCTGCTAAGAGCGGAACTTGACGCGGGCGTGGCCGACTGCGTCAGTGGGTAGAACTACTCGTCATCCGAGCCCATGGCCCGAACGCCAGCCATCCTCGGGGCGGATGTGGATCGCGTCCCACCTTCAGTGGGCGTGGAGCGCAACACGAACACGTGATCCAATCGTGACGTGAGGCTCGTACGGTCTGCTGTCCATGCAAGCAAGATCACTTGTCGTCGGCCTCATACTCGTGGCCGCGGGCCTGTCTGCGATAGGAGGCGGCGCGTACGGCCTGGCCACCGAATTGACCCGCGGCCCCACACCCGAGGAGACCAAGCGGGCCGGCGAGGACGAACTGGCCCTGCGCTGGCGACACTGGACCGCCGGACGGCTCTTCCCCGACCGGTTCACCACTCACGACACCAAGGCAAGTTTCGCCCACCGGATCGGCATTGCCCCCGAAAGCAGCTGCGAGCAGGCGCTGGACGACAGCGCCACCAAGGTGGCGAGCGCGCACGGCTGCCTGAAGGTGCTGCGGGCCACCTACGCCGACCCCACGGGCACGATCCTGTCCACGCTGGCCATCGTGGTCATGAAAGACGCCGCCGCCGCCAAGGCCGCGCTGGCCGCGGGCAACTGGCAGAACAGCGGGGTACGGCCAGCGGGGATCCCAGGCACGCTGTCGTCAAGCTTCGACGCAGGTCAGGAACAGGAGCGCACGGCGCTCGGCCGCGCCAACTACCTCGTGCTCGGCACCGGCGGCTACGCCGACGGCCGGCCGCGCCTGCCTCGCGCGGACCGCGAAGGCTTCCCCGGCTTAACCCTCAACGCCGTCGACGCCCTGGCCACCGTCCTGTCGAAACACGTGCCGGCGTGCGAGGTCAAGGAGGTCGTCACATGCTGACCCGTGCACTACTGGTGGCCGTGCCGCTGGTGCTGGCGAGTGCGCCCTCCTCGGCCCGCGCCGACGGCCAGCCCATCGTGCGCATGGCCGCCGACTTCGCGGCGGCGCAGCGGATCACCATGGGCGAAGGCGCTCGCGTGGCGATCGTCGGCGACGCCATCGCCAACGCCCGCGCGCTCAACGGCGCCGTCCGCAGCCGGCTCGACCTGGTGAGATGGCCGCCCGCGAAGATGCTCCACGGCACCGCGCAGGCCACGATGCTGGCCGCCTCAGGACCACGCCCGGACGCCCCAACGGCCACTCGCGGGCTGGTACCAGAGGTGGAGTTGCTGTCGGTCCGCGTCGAATCCTTCCCGGGCGACTTCGGCAGCAGCAGGATCGGACGTAGCGAGTGGTTCGAGAGCAACACCGGCGTGCTGTTCCTGGCCAGCGGCATCCGCTGGGCTGCCAATCACGGCGCCGACGTCATCTGGACCACCACCTCATGGGAGGGCGGAGACACGCGCCTGGCCGAGGCCGTGGCGTATGCGGCTGGTAAGGGCGCGGTGGTCGTCGCGCCAGCGTGGCCCGCCCCCCGCTCCTGGGGCATCGGCGTCAACGGCGTGTTCGAGCCGCACGGGCTGCCCGGTGTCATCGGCGTGGGCGTCGTCGATCTGAACGGCAGCCGCCTGGAGGAGTACTCCGCCAAGAACCGCAGCGTCCTGCTCTCGGCCCCGGGCCTTCCGCTGCCGACCACGGGGTCGCGCGGCGAGCGCTACTACCTCGACAGCGGGACCGCCGCCTCGGGCTGGGTGGTCGCCGCGGCGGCGATGGTCAAGGCCAAGTACCCCAAGCTCGCCCCTTCGCTGGTCATCCAGGCGCTCGCCGCTTCCGCCCGCCGTCCAGGACAGCAGAGCGAGGACGAGGACGTCATCACCGCCGCCTACCGCACCACCGAGCCGCGCTCCTACGACACCTCGATCGGCTTCGGCCTCGTCAACCCCGCAGGCGCCCTGAAGATGGCCGGCACGTTCGCCGCGATGAAGCCGGACAAGGACAACGTCGCGCCCGGCACGCGCTTCGGCGGCGGGATACCCGCCCAGAAGATCGTCGCCGTACGGCACGACAAAGCCGGCCTGACCGGCTTCGCGGCCGCGATCGGCGGGGGCGGGCTCCTGCTCTCCTTGGCAACGGTGGCCATCATCCGAGGACGGCGCACTCCCAACGAGGGCATCGAGGTTGCCGCGCGGGATTAGGCGCAAAGCCCTCCAGTGCCGTAAGAGACCTCGTCGGATGCGGCGCGACAACCCGGGCGGCTCCGCGTGTGGTCCGGCTCGCTGTCGTGCCGGACTGCCGTGCCGTATAAGTGACATGCGCGCTGGGTGTGGGGTCGTACCGGACCACGGTAGATCACCATGCCCAAGAGGCGAAGGAGTCGACGTGGATATAGCCTTGATCTTGGGTGTGCTGGCTGAGCAGGGTGTGACGGCGATCCTCAAGGCTGACGGCGAGCGCATGCGTGAAGGTGTCCGGCCCTGGACCTTCGTCGCGAGTGGCGGTCCCCTCAGCGGGCGACCTGTCCGAATCGACGAGGACTCGGTGGAGAGATGCCTGGAACATGCTCTGCCTCGCCTGCGAGCTATGGGTCTATCGGTGCCTGCCTGGTCGACTCGGAAGCTGAAAGCCAAGTGATGAGTACGGGCGCAACTCTCATCTGCGGAGTTTACGATCGCCGATCACAACCAGCCCCGGCCCTTGCGGCGCGAGGGCCAGCGCCCGCCCAACGCCAACGACACGCAGGCCTGGGACAAGCTGAGAACACAGCTTCGCCTCGGGCAGCACGTCACCGGTACTGTCGTCTGGGTCCCCAGCCTGGCATCATCGGCATCGAGATCGACCTGGGACTCCCCGTCGGCGGCTTCGTTGATGTTCTTCACCTGCCGCGCGATCCGACAAGATGGCCGTTGGCTGGAACCGTCACCGATTTCACTATCTGGTGGATGGACGAACGGCCTCAAGTCCGGCTGATGCCCGCCGACCCGAGCTACCGCCGTGAGGACTTCACCAACTGGCTGCGAAATCAACACACCCCCGCCGCCGAGGCCTTCCGCGACCAGGGTGGGCCAATCGCCCGTGATCAAGGGCACCAAGATTGCTAAGAGAGCAAGACTTCGTTCCCAGGCGGCTCGCGCGTCTCTCGCCAGTTCGGGTCCGTGACTGCTGGTTCCCCTTCAGGTGGGTCTGGTTGGCACATTGCCGCCAGAGCTCAGACGTGATGGGGTCCCGGTATGGATCATGCTCAATACCCCGGTGGGCTCAAGCTTCCCCTCGTCTTCCCGCATCGACGCTTCAGGATCTGGAGCTACGTGCCCACGCATAGCGAACTCGTCCTCCGTACTGAGCTTGAGCCGGACAAGCCGGAGAAGCCCCAGGGGCTTCCACCCGAAGACTGGACACGGCTTATGCAGCTGATGCCAGCGTAGATGATGTTGAGTGGAAGGCTGTCTCGTAGGTCTGGGGAGCCCGCTGGC
>NZ_JBSGJX010000102.1:0-4423 GCF_053605785.1 Nonomuraea sp. NPDC003754 | reverse complement strand
GCGCAACGTGGTGGAGCGGGCGATCAACCGGCTCAAGAACTTCCGCGCGGTGGCCACCCGCTACGACAAACGCGCCTACATGTTCCTGGGAACCGCCACGGTCGCAGCCTTGGTCATCTGGCTCCGCACGTGATCCAGGAAACAGCTCCTAGCCCCCGGATCCCGTCGCCCCGGCCGGGCGCGCAGGACTGGGAGCCCCGGACCGGGCGCCGTTGCCGGAGACCGGGCCGGAGACGGGCCGGCCGACGACGGCGGCGGCGGCGCGGGGAAGCGGGGCCCGCGAAGATCTGGTCCGCGATGCACCCCGCCCGGCCGCGGTCCCTGGGGGCGAGGTGCACCCCGCCCGGCCGCGGTCCCTGGGGCGAGTGCGGGCCGGATGGGTCGCGTCTGACGCTCCGCGCGGTACCCCTCGCGCTGCAGGCCGGGCCGGTGACCCTGCCCGGCCCCATCGGATCGGCGATCGCCTCCGGCGTCGAGGCGCGGTTCACCCATTGCGCGCGGCCCGTGTCCGGCACGCCGGCCCTGGCCGGCAGGGATCCGGTGGGGGCTGGGCGTCACAGGGTGTCGAGGTCGACGGCTCGGGCGATGGCGTGGTAGCCGGCGTCGTTGAGGTGGATGCCGTCGCCCGAGTCATATCGCGGGCGCAGGGAGTCGGGGTCGTCGGGCTGCCGGACGACGCGGTCGAAGTCGACCACACGGTCGTAGCCGCCGCTGGTGCGGATCCACTGGTTGACCTGGTCCCGTACGGCCTCGGCCGCTGGGCTGTAGGCGAGGTCGGAGCCTTTCATGGGCAGGATGGTGGCGCCGATGACCTTGATGCCTTTGCTGCGGGCGGCGCGGATCAGCTGCTTGTGGCCGTCGATGATCTGGCCTGCGGTCGCCTGGTGGGGTTTGTTCCATTCGGCCAGGTCGTTGACGCCCTGCATGACGATGACCGTGCGGACGCCGGCCCTGTCGAGGACGTCACGCTGGAAGCGGGCCAGGCCGTTGGTGCCGTATTCGGGTGAGTCGGTCAGCAGGCGGTTGCCGCCGATGCCGGCGTTGACGACGCTCAGGGGACGGCCCCGGGCGGCCAGCCGTTCGGCGAGCTGGTCGGGGTAGCGGTTGTCGGCGCCCCCGGTGGAGCCGACGCCGTCGGTGAGGGAGTCGCCGAAGGCGACCACGGTGCCTTCGCTGCGTGATCCGGTGACCTCGATGCCGGTCAGGTAGTACCAGGAGTTGCTGGTCTCGGTGAACGCCTCGCCGGCGGGGTCGCTCAGATGGTCGCCCTTGGCCCGGTAGGCGGTGGCCTGGGCGAAGTGGTGGAAGGTGGCCGGACCTGTGGGATCGGTGAAGCGCAGGGTGACGGCGAGCTTGTCCAGGGGGCCGACCGGTAGCGGGGCGGGGTCGCTGAGGCGTTCTTCGCCGGGAGGGATGACGGTGCGCCGGTGGCCGCCGAAGGTGACGGCGCGCGGGGTGTCGGTGGCCGCTGCCTGGAGGGCTCGGCCCTCCGCTCCCGAACATGTCCCCAGCCGCCAGGTAGCGGAGTGAAGGATCAAGCTTGAGTTCGGGCCGTGAGTGCGTCGGGGGTTTCGGTGGCCCTCACTGCGGCCGAACGGCGACCGATTCGGCGGAGAGCGTGACCTCGACGGTGATGTGCGGATTGTCCAGCTGCGGGAGCTGAAGCCCACGCTTGAACTCTTCGGCATCGTCCGGCATCATCTTCGGCTGAACTGTGACCTTGACTTGGCCGGTCTCCTCATCTGAGTGCGCCATCATTGTGGCCACCTCAGGACGGGATCGGAGCCAGGAGACGACCGTGTCCTGGGCCCGCCGGAGCTCCGAGGCCGAGAATTCCTTGCCGCCGATCAGGGTGACCTCCATGGGGAGGGTCCTGGCCAGCTCGATCGCGCGAGTCGGGATGGGACCCTTGAAGCCGATGCGCAGCCCCCGCTGGTCGTCGACGTATCTGACGCCGGAGATCTCGTCAGGGAACTCCGCGTTAAGTTTGTCGATCACCCGGCTGTTGGACGACTGTGAGCCGAAGCGATCGATGGCCTCCTCGTAGGAGATGCCCTCCGATCTGGCGATGGCCCCGAGGTCGACCAGCTCGGCGTAGGGAATGCCGTCGATCCCCACGTCCGGATCGGTCACCGCAGGGTCGTAACCCTCGAAGTCCGTCGGCTTGGGCGACGAAGTAGCAGCCACCCGGGTCGCGTACCGCTTGACGACCTCCTCCAGGGACCGGCCCGACGACGCCGCCTCTCGCTTGAGCCGCTCCAGGGTGGGCCGATGCGCTTTGGGCTGATCGGCCCGCGGCAACACGATCGTCTCGGTCCCGGCCACAATGGGCACCGGGCCAGCACCAGACTGGCCGCAGGCGCACAACGACGCGAGCAGCGCGATGACGGCCAAACGCGATCTCTTCACACCAAAGGGACGCGCCACCGACCTGGAGGGTTCATCCAGGCACCATTCAGTACAGGCGAAGCTCGTCCATCAGAGTGCGCCTCCAATGCGGACCTTGCGTGCCCACCATAAGGCGATCCTCCGTTCCAAACGTGTCGCTAGCCTCGAAGGGGGCTTGATCGCGCTGTGGCACCTTCTCGGGGTGTCGGAATTAGAAGGTTTAACGACATCCTCTGATTGGACCCCGCAAGTCCTCTCGAAAACCGGACATCGAGTAACGAAGCGTGACGTCGGATGGCCGATTCCGAGCACGAATTGACGACAGGATTTTCCGACAGGAAGATCGGGCTCCAACCCTTCCTGAGGAGAGCCCGGTGCAGATCGTCTACTCCCGCGTCTCCACCGCGACCCAGTCTCTGCTACGGCAGCGCCACATCCTCACCGTGGCCGGCCTTCTCGTGCGCACCGAAGGTGTCGCCGAGGGATTCCGGCCTGCCGACGGCGTCCTCCTCTTCGAGGACCCCGCCACCACCTCCAAGATCCCCGCCCTCGACCGGCCCGCGTTCGGCAAGATCGCCGCCAAGGCGCACCCCGGCGACACCCTGACGGTCTCGGAGCTGTTCCGGCTCTGCCGCGACCTGCTCGACATCCACGCCGTCCGCAACTGGTGCCAAGCCCGCGGCGTCGCCCTGCGCGTCCTGTCCGGACCGCTGTCGAACTTCCACGACCTCGCCGCCAACGACGCCACCACCGCCGTCATCATCAACGTGATCACCGCAGTCGGCCAGTTCCAACGTGACATCCAGAACGAGCTCACCGTCGAGGGGATCGCCGCCGCCGAGGCCGAAGGACGCTACCGCGGCCGGCCGCCCGCGCTGGACGGTGACCGGCGCGAGGACGTGCGGGCGGCCTTCCACGAGGGCACCTCGATCGCAGCCCTGGCACGGACTCATGGGGTAAGCCGGGCTGCCGTGCGAACCGCCCTGGCCGACCTGCTACCCGGCCAGGACGTCCTGCCTCGGCCATCGGCGTGATCGACGGGAAGGGTCAGGCAACCAGATCGAGGTCAAGACGGCGACCCATGTCGATGTCGATCGTGCCGTACAAGTTGGCGTTGGACCAGCACAGTGGCGAAAGTCCTCGCTTGTCGGCGTCGGTCATCTTCTTCTGCCAGGCGGGGTCCTTCAGGACGGACTGAACCAGCAAGGTGTTGATGAAAGACCAGCGCCGACTGGAGCAGGAGAAGGCTGAGCATGGAGACCTCCTGATGCTCCTTGTCGCTGCCGGGGATGGTGCCGGCGCTGCCGTAGAACAGGTCGATGTTGGCGGAGTTCCAGTTCTCCACGACCTGCAGGCCCTCGTGGATCTCGCGGCGCAACTCCTGCGAGGCTACGTACTCGGCGACGAACACGCTCTTGACCGCCTTGCCGAGTTCCTCGATGGCCTTGTAGGTAGAGTGCTTGGGGCCGCCACTGGTGAAGCGGCGCAGCACCTGCTCGGCCTCGGCCGTGCCCAGCCGCAGGGCGGTGGCGTATTTCACCATCTGGTCATACTGCTGAGCGATGATCTCCCAGTCGATCGGCTTGTCGGCCACCATGCCCTCCAAGCAGGACGGGACCTGGTCATCGATGTCGGCCTTCACCAGCTTCTGCCGGGCGATGTTCTTCATCCGCGGCAGCAGCTTGAACCCCAGCAAGTAGGAGAACGCGAACCCGACCAGCGACTGGCCATGACTATCGGTGTACTGGCGATCGATGGTGGCGTCGGTGCAGTGCCGCAGCACGCCCTCCATCATCGCGGCGACCTCGGAGGCGTTGCAGGTCCGAAGCTGGGAGTAGACGCACACCGACTTGCGGTCCACGTGCCAATAGATCATGACACCGGGGCCGCCGTACCGGGCGTGGTATTCGGTCATCAGGTTCGACGACCACGACCCGAACTTCTTCGAATCCGACGCGCACGCGGTCCCGTTGCCCCACCACAGCGGATCCCGCATCCGCAAGGTGGCGTTGACCAGGGTCGCGATCGCCGCGCG
>NZ_JBSGJX010000101.1:0-4568 GCF_053605785.1 Nonomuraea sp. NPDC003754 | reverse complement strand
GTCGCCTGCGAGATTCACATCGCCAGGTACACGCTCCCCCAGGGCCAGGCGACGTCACCGCCTACCCGTGGGCTTGGTCGAGAAGCATTCGCCGCTGGCATCTTGTCCACAGCTAGGGTTACTGTGCGGTGCGTGACTCGAAGCGATCGCGTTGGCCGCTGGCGCCAGAAGCTTTGGGAGCACATCGCAGTTGCCGCTGAGATGCTGGCGTTCGAGCGCGCCCACCTCCGTGGAGAGGTCGACGCGCGCTGGCTATTGCGTTGGATGGCGACGCCGCAGACGCGCACGGCCCGGCTGATCTGTAGCTGGCGGATGTCACGTCCCGACCTTGATCTGGCTGCCGATGAACTCGGCGTGCCCCGGCTGACCGATGCCGAGTGGGCTGAGATCCACCGCGACGATCCTCGGCCTCCATAGACAAGCGCAGCGGCGAGCGCACCCGCCTGCGGCCCGCGATCACCCGCCCAGGACGGGCCAACGAATGCGTCTAGCCGCCGCACCATCCAAACAGCCGTCTCATCTTGGTCATCCTGGCTCGGCGCCCCGTGTGTCTTCCTCGATGGGGACGACGCAGATCTCCAGGGACGGGACCCTCATCGATGCCTCCACATCGAGAACCGGGGAAAGGAGACCGCCATCACCCGACAGCTCATCCCCCGAGTTCTGCACGCGTGCGCGGCCCCAGCCCTCCATCCGCTACCGTGTCGCGGACGTGACCCGCCGTCGGGCTACATGGCGCACCTTCGCCCAGGTCTGGAGATCAACACACCGTGAGCTGGATCATGCTTGACCATCCCGCATGGCATATTGACGACGGCATCCCCGTTCGGGCGATGCGTTCCTCGACTACGTCGATACTCATCACCGCACCGGACTCCTGCACCATGATCGCTTGCGGCGACGGCGCTCACCCGATCGTGGACCTCTACGAACCCGCCACGCTAAACGAGACGCCCATACCCGCCGGGCTCCGCGCCGCGCTCAACCGCCTGGGCCCTGTCCAGCGAGTGCGCAATGCCGATCTGTGGGACGCACTCGCCACAGCGATCATCCGCCAGGTCATCAGGGCTACGCAGGCCCGAACGATGTACCGAGCGCTATTGAACGCCGTCGGACAGCGGGCTGGAGAGCAGTGCCTACCGCCGACGGCCGAGCAGGTTTTGGCGATGCCCGAGCGGGCGTTTACGGCGCTTGGCATGGCGTTTAAGCGGCGACCCCTGCACGCAGCCGCCAACGCCTACCTGCAGTATCGGGACGAATGGGCAGTCCTGCCCGCGGACGCCCTCGTCAAGGCGCTGCAGACGGTGCCCCGCATCGGCCCATGGACCGCGGGCGCGGCGGTGGCCGACCACACCGGCGACTTCTCCCTCTACCCATACGCCGACTTGGCCGTCCGCACCTGGGCGACCAAGGCGGACCCCAATACGGACTGGCCCACCGGTGAGCCAGACTTCGCCGCGCTCTGGCGCGACCTGGCAGGGCCGAATCTATCCACTCTGACCGCTCTCACCCTTGCTTGGGGAGACCAACATGCGCACAGACCCCCCTCTCATCCATGGAGCCAGCCCTGACCTAAGCACCAACGGGCGACTCGACCTGCTGCTCGTCAACGCCCCACTTCGCGACTACCGGATCCGGCCCCGAGTCAACGACTACACGCTGCCCGTCCTCGGCATGGCCTACATCGCCACCTACGCAGCAGCCCATGGCTACAGTGTCGGCATCCTGGACGCCGAAGCGGCCGGTCTTCCTGTCGGCACCACCATCGACGTCGTTAACGAAGCCAGCCCACGCTGGGTCGGTTTCAACCTCCTGGCCCCCACTTACGAGCTGACCGCGACCATCGCCGCCGCGCTTGACCCCGGGCTCCGTGTCATGGCGGGCGGTCACCATGCCAAGGCCATGCCTGACCGGATCCTCGCCGACCCCCGCATGGCACGCTGCGACGCATTGATCATCGGCGAGGCCGAGACTCGCGTCGTCGAGCTGCTCGCCGACCATCGCGCCCGTGCCGATCTACCCGGGGTCATGTGGGTCGATCGGCTTCTCGGCAATCCTGTTTCCGGCGGCCGTCCTGGAACCTCCCATCATCTGGCGCCCGACATCAACGCGTTGCCCTTCATCGACCGTGGCTTCCTCGCCCAGGACCCGTACGTCGCTGCGGATGGGCTCATCGAGGCGAACATGGTCGGTGCCCGCGGATGCCCCTACGACTGCAGCTTCTGCGGCGCAGCTATCTCAGCCAATCCAGACGTCACGATCCGGGTCCGCGATCCGCGCAACATCATCGCCGAGATGCAGCAACTGCGAGAACGCCACGCGGTGAGGGCGTTCCGGTTCGTCGACGACCTTTTCCTCGGCGCCGGCCGCATCATCGACCAGATGATGGCCGCGTTCGAGCAGGCCAACATCGGCGGCTGGGCATCGTGGGACGCCACCGGCCGTATCAACGTGCTGGACCGGCGCAGCGAAGCCCAGCTGGACCAGCTCGTCGCCTGCGGGCTGCGGGAAGTGGCTCTCGGTATCGAGTCGGGCAGCCCCCGCATGCTGACCTACATCGACAAGCGGATCACGCCCGACATGGTGCTGTCGGTCGTCGATCGGCTCTTGGCCCGCCGCATCAACGTCAAGGGCTACTTCATCCTCGGCTTCCCCGGTGAGACGCGAGGCGAGCTGCTCCAGACCGTCGACTTGGTCCACCGGTTATGGGATGTTGCGGACCGGCGCCCTGGAACGTTTCGCGCATCGGTGTTCCAGTTCCGCCCGTACCCGGGAACCCCGGAATGGGGGCGGCTGATGGCAGCCGGATATTCCGCCGAGCAACTGCTCAACTATGCACCCGTCGACCTCGGCGGCGACGACGCGGCGCTGCGTGACCGCGACGAGTTCAACTTCTCCTCCGGCCTGCAGTTTGGGGAAACCACCGAGGGCGAGATCCACCAGCACCTCGCCGCACTCGCCCGCGAACAGCATGCCCGCACTCACCTCACTGGGAGCCGCTAATGTCGGTGTTCATCGCCGTCGACGGGCCCGGCGGCGCCGGCAAGTCGACGCTGCTACCGATTCTCGGCGCCGCCTTCGAGGAGGCCGGCCACAGTGTGCACCTCACCCGCGAGCCGTCTCAAGGGGTGCTCGGGCGTACCGCCCGCGAGCGGACAGCCGACTTCCGCGGGATCGCCCTGGCCTGCCTGGTGGCCGCCGACCGCTTCCACCACCTGGTCGAGGAGATCGAGCCCGCCCTGGCGCGCGGCCAACTGGTTCTATGCGACCGGTACGTGCCGTCCTCGTACGTGCTGCAGGTCCTCGACGGGGTCCCCTTGAACTACATCCGTCAGCTCAACGCGCCCGCCCGCCGGCCGGACGTGGCCATCATCCTCACCGCTGCGCCCCACATCCTGGAAGCTCGGCTTCGGGAGCGCGGCGTCCACTCCCGATTCGAGCACGACGGCTCGAGTGAACCTGAGGTTCGCATGTACGACGACCTAGCCGACATCCTCGCGGCTGACGGCCTACCCACCTTCAGAGTGGACACCGGTGAGCTTTCGCCACAAGCCGCCGTCCGCACCATCACAGGTCACACTAGTGCGCTACTGTCACGCAACCGAGGGTTGTAGCCGACAACAAGGTGCATGACCATGAAGCAGCGGTATCAGGTGACCGTCGATGTACACGTTATCCTCGAACGCGGCAGCGACATTCTGCTGTGTCTGCGCGACGGCACGGGGTATCGGGACGGCTGGTATTGCCTACCCTCCGGTCACCTGGAAGACGGCGAAACGATCGTCGACTGCGCGATCCGTGAGGCCCGCGAAGAGGTCGGCGTCCACCTGGACCCGGCCTCGTTGCGGCCCGCCACCGTCGTCCATCATCTATCGCCGGAGGGCAAGCCGCGCGTGGGCATGTTCTTCGCAACAAGCTCCTGGACCGGCGAGGTGGTCAACGCCGAACCCGCCAAGTGCGCCGAGCTCCGATGGGCGTCTGCGCACAGGCTGCCCGGCAATACCGTGCCATATGCCGCGGCCGGAATCGGCCTCTACCTCGAGGGCGTCGGCATCGGCCTGCACGGCTGGCCAGAGCTCGCCACTGCTCGATAAGTCACCCCTGAAACCGCGCTGCCCAGCGTGGCAGTCGTTTTCTCGTCCCCAGGAATGTCGGCGAAGATGTTGTCCCAGCCGTGGCCATCAAAGATGGCATCCGTGTACGAGCGCGCGGCTGATCTGACCTCCTGGCCTGCGATGCGACGGTCGCCGATGAGTCACTACTCTGAACGTTTTTCATCCCCTGGCAGCGGAGCGCTGGTCACAGCGTGATCGCAAGGTCGGCGTTCGCCTGACCACATAGAGAAACCCCTGATAGACGGGTTGATCACCACAATCCACACCGTCGCAACCAGGGGCTTCGGATGCTGTTCTATCGTGCTGCCGTCGATTTGTCGTCCCAGACTCTGAACTACGTCGCCGGGATCGTCCGGCGGCGCCGTAAGACAATCAAGTCGCCGTGGCGACGGCTCAACCCGGGACAACAAGCCCTGCTGGTACTGGTCTACCTGCGCAAGGGGGAGACGTTCG
>NZ_JBSGJX010000100.1:0-5239 GCF_053605785.1 Nonomuraea sp. NPDC003754 | reverse complement strand
CCGCATGGGGATGGGGTAGGCGAAGTGCCGGCGCAGATCGACGACGCCGTCGGCGTCGGCGTGGGCGGGTAGCTCGTCGACGACGTCGGTGATGAGGGCGGTGATGCGGGGGCGCAGCTGTTGGATGCGTCGCGGGGTGAGGGTGCGGGTGACCAGGCGGCGGAGCCGCTGGTGTTCGGCGCCGTCGGCGGTGACCATGTTGGTCACCTTCAGCATGCCGACCAGGGGCCAGTCGTCGCCGATGTCGCCACGCCGCACGCAGGTCCACCTGTGCCAGTCCTTGCTGATGCGCACGTCGTTGAGCAGTTCGAGCATCAGCTTGTGGCTGGTAACGGTCCAGGCGGGGATACCGCCGGGCAGGATGACGCGCACCACGGTTCCGGCGGCGCGCAGGCGGGCGGCCTCGTGGTGGTGGTCGGCGCCGGTGGGATCCAGCGTGATGACGGGCACCTGCCGGCCGTCGGCCGGGGCGGGGCCGGCTAAGTGCGGGCAGGCGTCTGGGCGGGCCGAGCCCGCCACGGAGTCGGAGTCGGGGGCGGTGGCGGGCCGATCGTGTGGGGTCATGAGGTCCTCCAAGTGTGATGAGAGGGGGGAGCGCCCGCCTGCCCGGGTTGCGGCAAGGGTTCGGGCAGGCGGGCCGATCAGGGGCCAGGCTCGACCGGTGCGGGTCAGCGCGGCGTGGGCGGCGGCGGGAAGACGACGGGCAGGACGGCGGGACAGCGCGTCCACGGAGAGGGCCGCAACGCGATAGCGGCCGGGGCGACGGCCAGTTGCATGCCGGGCAGCAGGTTGAGGATGGTCTCCACCGCAGTGCGGGCGATGAGGCGGGCCGGGTCGCGGGCGGGGCAGGCGTGCGGGCCGATGCTCCATGCCAGGTGGGAGCGGTTGCCCAACTCCATGACGGGCTCGCCGGTGTGGATGCGGGTGTCGCTGCCTGCTGCGGCAAGGCCCAGGACAAGGGCGTCGCCGGCGCGAATGGGGCGGCCGCCGAGTTCGGTGTCGCGCAGCGCGAAGCGGGTGGGCATGTGCGTCATCGGGGGGTCGCGCCACAGCACCTCATCCATCGCCTCGTCGGTGCCCAGCCGGCCGCCGTTGATGCGGCCGGCCAGGCGGGGGTCGGTCAGCATCAGCCGCAGGGTCTGGGCGATCCAGATCAGGGTGGTCTCATACCCGGCCGAGACCATGACGACGATCGACTGCAGGATTTCGGCGTCGCTGTGGAGGAGGGGGTGGTTGATCAGGGCGCTGGTCAGGTCGTCGGCGGGGAAGGCCTGCCGGGTGCGCATGTGTTCAGCGAGGATGTCCTCGAAGGTGGCGTTTCCGGCCTGGGAGTCGGTGCCGGAGCTGAACAGGGCGGTGAGGCCGGCCAGCAGCTGGAAGCCTTTGCTGGTGTCCAGGCCGAACAGGGCGGCCACGGCGAGCATGGGGATGACGGCGGCGTACTCGGCGATCAGGTCGGCGTGGCCGCGGGAGGCGAAGGAGGCGATCAGCTCGGCGCAGATGCCCTCTACCGAGCGGCGCAGCCGCCGGTGGTCGATGCGGGTGACGAGATCGTCGAGCGGGGCGCGTAGCCGCCGGTGCTCGGCGCCGTCGGCGCCGATGACGTTGGCGCGCCAGAACATCATCGGGCCCAGGCCGCTGTCCGGGGCGACGACGCCGTCGCGAAGGTCACGCCAGTTGCGGGCATCGCGGGAGAAGAGCGGCTCGTAGCGGGCGATGAAGGCGATCTCCCTCCAGCCCATGACGAGCCAGGCGGGAACGCCGGGTTCGAGCTCTACCGGGGCTACCTCGCCCCAGCTGGCGCGCAGCTGCCGGTAGAGGACGGCTGGGTCGGGTGCGGCGGTGATGCGTGACAGCGGCATCAGGTCCGCGGTCGAGCTCATGCGGCCCGCCGCGGCGTCGGCGGCGGAGCCGTTGGGGTGCTCGGGCAGGCGATCGGTGAACATGAAAGGACAGTCCTAGAGGTGGGTGTGGGTTAGCGCGGCCACGTGCTGGACGAGAGCAACCAGCGTGGCGATGGCCGAGACGCGGTCGCGGGCGTCGCAGGTCAGCAGCGGCGTGTGCGCCGGTAGGTCGAGTGCGGCACGCAGCTCGGCCTCCGGGTGGTGGCAGGTGTCGGGAAAGCGGTTGACAGCCACAGCGAACGGCAGGCTGGCGTAGCGCTCCAACTGGTCGAGGACGGCGAAGCTGTCGCCGAGACGACGGGAGTCGACCAGGGCCAGCGCTCCGACCGCGCCGTGGGCCAGCCCTGCCCAGGCGTCCCAGAAGCGCTGCTGGCCGGGCGCGCCGAACAGATACAGGGCCAAGGTTGGGGTCACGGTGACGCGGCCGAAGTCGAGCGCGACGGTGGTGGAGTGCTTGCCGGGCAGGTGGGTCAGGTCATCGACGCCGACGCTGGCCGCGGTCATTGTCTCCTCGGTGCGCAATGGTTCGATCTCCGACACTGAGCCGATCAGCGTGGTCTTGCCGACCCCGAAGCCGCCCACGATGAGGATCTTGGCGAGCCGCTCCACGCTGTCGGGCAGGTAGCGGTCAGAGCTTGCGGAGGCCATCGAGTAACTCCTGCAGCATGGTCAGCCAAGGACGCTCGGCTTCGGGGATGGGCGAGTGGGCGTGCAGGTGCCCCGAATCCACCAGGTCGCACGCCACGATCGCCGCGGCGCTGACCGGCAGTCCTAGCCGGGCGGCGGCCTCGACCAGCGGGTGTAGTCGGGCGCAGATCATCAGCAGTGCGTGCTGCTCGCGGGGCGCTCCCAGCGGCAGCGGCGGCCGGTCGGGGGCGGCCATGAGCAGCGTGTCGACGCCGATGGTGTTGCGCGATGGTCGGGTGCGCCCGCTGGTGACGACGAACGGCCGCACCGGCTGGTCGGTGTAGTCCTTCGGCGCGGCTGGCCCGGTCACGTGCCGTTCGCGGTGCGTGCGGGTGTGGCGAGCGTCTGCTCTCCGAGCCGCTGGATCACCGTCTGCATCTGCTGGGAGACCAGCCGTGGGTCGATATCGGCGCGGGTGACGACCGCCAGGTGAGAACGTTCGGCGGCGGCGCGGATGAACAGAAATCCGCCGTCGTAGCCGATCATCACCTCTCGAACGGCCGGGCTGCGGCCGTAGGAGCTGCCAACGGAGCGGCCCAAGGATTGCAGGCCTGACCCGGTGGCGGCGATCCGATCGGCGTCGTCGCGTTCGGTGGTCTGCGACCAGAACTTTGGCAGCCCGTCGGCGGTGAAGACTACGACGTGGCAAACGCCGGCCACCTCGGCAATCTCCTTGATCATCCATGCGTTGTCGATCACGACTGCTGCTCCTGGTGTGCAGGGTTGTGTGGGGCTGGGTCGGATTGCGAGGGGACAGCTGGCGCGTGACCGGCGCCTGCCAGGTAGCTGCCAAGGAAGTCGCTGGGATCACCGGGGGTGAACAGCGAGCCTGGGGAGGAGGAGCGTGAGGCAGCTGCCGGTGCGTCATGCGGGGAGGGCGACCCTCCGGCGCGCAGTGGCGAGCGCCGCTGGGGTAGTTGCGGGGGGATATCGGCGGCGTGGGTGGTCTCGGCGGGCTCGGTTGGCGCCGTTTCGGCGAGCTGCGCAGCAGGAGAAAGGGCTGTCGCAGATGAGGTGGAAGGCCAGTCGATGGCCAAGGCGTCCTGCTCATCCAGGACCTGGACGAGCTTTTCTGGTATCAGCACCACGGCGCGGACACCGCCGAACGGTGACTCGCTCAGCTGAACACCGAAACCGTGGCGCAGTGCCAGGATGCCGACCACGACCAGGCCCGTTTGCAGGGAGTCGACCAGGTCCTCCAGTTGGGGCAGCTGCCGGCCGGAGGCGATGTCGGTGGCCTTGGCCAGCCGGTGCTCATTCAGCCCGATTCCGCTGTCGTCGATGACGATGACCGCTCCACGCTGCACCAGGCGCACGCTCACCTCGACGTCGGTGGTGGGTGGTGAGCACATGGTCGCGTTTGCCAGCAGCTCGGCCACCAGGTGGATGAGCGGTTCGACCACCGGGGCGGTCGCGGCCAGAGTGAGGTCACCGATCGCTTTGATGCGCTGGTAGTCCAGGATGCGGCCGGAGGCTGCGCGGACGATCTCCACTAGTGGCAGGGGGTCCTGCCACTGCTGGCCGGGCCAGTCCTCGCACAAGACGGCCAGGCTTTGCGCGGCGCGCGCCTGCTGGGCGGCGGCGTGATCGATGCGCATCATGGTGCGCTGCGCCAGCTCGTCGCTGGGCCGAGCCTCGGCAAGGCGCGTGGCGGCTTCCTGGATACGGTGGGCGGCCGGCTGCACGCGCCGGGCCAGCGCGACCAAGACGCCGCGGAGCGCCTCCTGTCGGTTGTAGTGACGGTTGGCAACGTCGCTCACCGTGGTCACCACCTGCTCCAACAGCGCCGCGACCTCCTCGCCGAGCAGGGGGTTGGGCATCGCCTGCGGGATTGTGGCCGCACGGTGCGCCGCGGCGGGCACGCGCTCTTCGACCAGATGGGTGATGCCGCGTTGCAGGGCGGCCGTTGTCTCGTTCAGATGCCTGTTCCAGCGGTGCTCGCTTTCGCCCCGTTCGGCGAGCATGACACGCTCGCGATTGGCAAAGGCGTCGCGCAGGTGAACGTGGTGGGCGCGCAGGGCGCGCAGATGCCGCTGCAGCAGCCCAATCAGGATCATCAGCGCGACGCAGATGCCGCTGCCGGCGATGCCGAGCGTCACCAACAGCTGGGAAGAAAGTTCGGTGGCTACGGTCGCCCCCGCGATGGCGCACGCGGCGCCTACCGCAGCCAGCACGAGCGCGAACGGCCCGCACCAGCGCGAAATCGCCGACGGGCGCAGAGAAGGGGTTTCGGCAGACATGATCACCTAGGGGGGTGGCGGAAGGGTGGAGTGAGGCGGCTTCCAGGCAGGAGTGACGCTGGTGAGCGGGCGTCACCTACGGCGAGCCCGCTATGAAGTCAGCCAGGTGAGCCGCGCGCACGACAGTGGGCGAATTATCCATTCGCGCATGTTGGACTGACTCGCCCCTGAGGATGGCCGTTCCAGACAGCGAAGCCGTGCGAGACGCGGGGAGCGGTGTCCGATCGAGGGGCGGTGCGGCCGGGCCGGTGACAAGCCCGGCCCGGCGAGCGGGTGGATGCGCTCTCCTGCGCTGGGCAACCGCCGAGACCCCGTTCGAACGTGTCGATCAGTTCGGTGGCGATGGTGCTGGCCAGTCCTCGCCATCGCTCGGCCTGGAGCGGGGTGAAGGCGCCTTGCACGATTTTC
>NZ_JBSGJX010000099.1:0-5455 GCF_053605785.1 Nonomuraea sp. NPDC003754 | reverse complement strand
AGCCCAGAACCCACTCCCGCAGACACTTACCGCTTAACCTGCAGAAACAGGATCACGCGAAGATCGATTCATACACCACGTCCGTGGACGTGACCTGTGACGTCTCCCCAGGTTCGCAGGCTCGATGCCGGATGAAACGGACAAGAGAGGACGACAGTTCACCCCGCCCAACTCGCCCGCCTCGATCCAGTTCGGCACGGGGATCACGGAGTTGGCGCCCCGTTCGGTGAAGGACCTGATGCTGATCGTCGAGGACATCGAGGCCGCCCGGGAGGAATTGATGGGCCACGGCGCGGAGGTCAGCGAGGTGTGGCACGGTTCCGGCGTGAACAGCGTGGGGCGGCGCGTGCCCGGCCCGGGTCCGGAGCGCCGGTCCTACGGCAGCTAGATGTCGTTCTCGGATCCTGATGGGAACAGCCGGCTGTTGCAGGAGGTGACGGAGCGGCTCCCGGGCAGGGTGTGGTCGACGGATGTCGCAGGGCCGGCCGAGCTTCTGTACGAGACGGCCGAACACCATGGCGCTTTCGAGGCGGTGGCCCCGAAGCATGACTGGTGGGACTGGTACGCGGCGTACCTGGATGCCCGTGAGCACGGCAGCACCCCCGCGGTGGCTTCCGCGGCCGCTCGACGCTACATGGCCGAAGTCAAGCATGTCGTCTGACACGTCGTCGCGGCGCGAGCCGGAACTGGCCGGGCAGACCATCGTCGTGATCGGTGGCAGCGCGGGGATCGGGCTGGAGACAGCTCGGCGTGCCCGTGCCGAGGGTGCCGAGGTCATACTCACCGGCCGCGATCCCGACCGGCTCGAACGAGCGGGGCTGGAGGTCGGCGCGCAACGCACCGCAGCCTTCGACGCCGACGACGCGGCCGCCGTACAGCGCTTCTTCCATGACCTGCCGGCGATTGACCATGTGATGGTCACGGCCGGCGGCCCACGCTACGGTCCTGTCCTGGAGATGGACTCAGACGACGTACGGCAGGCGATGAGCGGGCACATCATGCGGGCGCTCGAGATCGCGCGCAACGCCGCAGGCAAGATGCGGCCCGGGGGCACGATCGTGCTCATGGGCGGCACAGGGGGCCGACGGATCGGTCACGGCCTCGGGATCGTCTCGGCGGCCACCGCGGCGCTGCCTCCGTTCACGGCGACCCTCGCGATGGAGCTCGCGCCGGTTCGCGTCAACCTCATCGCAGCAGGTTTCGTCGACACCCCGTTGTCGGCCTCGCTGCTGGGAGATCGGCTCGAGGAACGACGGAACGAGCTGCGCGCCACGCTCCCGATCGGCCGGGTCGTGGGGCCCGCCGACGTCGCCGCGCTCGCCGTACACATCATGGCCAACACGGCGCTCACCGGTGCGACCTATGACATCGACGGCGGCCAGCAGTTCGTCTACTGACAGAGGGTGAAGACCAGGGGGAGCTGATATCCGCCGGCCGTCACCGAGTGTTCCGACGCCTACTGGCGGGTCACCTTCGACAATCCGCGCTGCAGCGGATGGCCGCGCGCGAAGCGGAGCGGGCGCCGACCGGAACAGCGCCGGTATCGGCCTCCCTGCGACGAAAGTCCGCCAGCGGTTGGCAGCGCAGGCTGGTCAAGAAGTCTGGGCGGCGTACGTCGATCGTCACAGATGCGGTGGTCAGGTGGTTTTGACCTGGCCACCGTCGATGATGAATTCCGCGCCGGTGATGTTGGCGGCGCGGGGCGAGGCAAGGAAGACGGCCAGGTCGGCCACCTCCTTGGGTTCGGTGATCCGCCCGGTGGAGATGGCCATCTCGCGCGGGACCACGTCGTTCAGTACTTCCTCCGCGGTGACCCCGGCGCCGGCTGCGACGTTGTCGGCGAAGGCGCCCGGAGCGGTCCAGAACGGCGTGCGGACCGGCCCGGGGGCGATGGCGTTGGCGCGTACGCCGCGCGGGGCGAACTCCTCCGACAGCGCCTTGGTGAGGTTGGTCAGCGCGGCCTTGGCCGCGGAGTAGTCGATGACTGAGGGGAAGGGCAGCCGGGCGTTGATGGAGCTGATGTTGACGATCGCCCCGCCGCTGTCGGCGAGCAGGTACGGCAAGCCGGCACGGGTGGCTCGGACTGCGCTGAAGAAGGTCAGGTCGAAGACGCGCTGCCACTCGGCGTCGTCGATGTCCAGGAAGCTGGAGCGAGGGCTGGCGGTGCCGAGGTTGTTGACCAGTACATCGATCGTGCCGTGCCGGTCCGCGGCGGCCTGGATCAGCCGGCTCGGGCCGTCGGCGCCGCCGAGATCGACAGGGACGAAGATGACGTCATATTTCTCGCGCAGGGTGGCGAGCTCCGTGGTCTCGGTCCGGCTGCCCGCGACGACGCGAGCGCCCTCCTGGCCGAACGCCTCGGCGACGGCCAAGCCGATGCCCTTGCTGGCGGCGGTGATGACGGCGACCTTGCCCGCGAGGTTCAGCTCCATCGGAATCCCCCGATCTCGTGATTGCGCGAAAGTCCGCGCAATCACGTACAGGGTTTCAGTGTCACCCTCTGACCAGCGAAGTCGCCAGCCGCCGCCCCGATGAGAGCAAGGCCTTGGGCAAGGTGTGCCCGGCCCCGGATGCGATGGTCGATCGCATGCGCGCGGCCGTCGCCGCGGGCGCGCAGACCCGCCATGGCGAGCGCGAACTGGAAGCGTTCCTGGACCGATTCCGCTGACCTCTCCCCGACTGCTGAGAAGCTTCGCCGAACGGGGCCGCGCACGCCCGTAGCGTGGCCGACGCCAAGGGGCCCGACATATCAGCAGACCTGCCGCGCCCCGCCGGGAAGATCGACTACGCGCCTGGGCGGTCTTTCTAGTGCTGTGACCACATTGGTTCGCCGAGGTGGTGGTCATGGTGATGGGATGCGAGGTGATGCCAGGTCCGACCGCTGGAGGCGGGTAAGTCTGGAGGGTGGAGGGGGAGGGAGACAGCCGCGGATCGCTTGGTGCCGTGCTCGTTCTGGCTCAAGCAACGTTCGCGAGCGCCGGGCAGTCTTGCCGGATGCCCGGGTCGGGGGCCAGTGCCCTTGCCGACGCGCCGGCATACGGGCAGAAGACGACTTGCCGAGTGCCGGAGTGAGGGTGGAGATGGCGATTGAAACGGCGTCACGCTCGTACCTGCCGGCCGAACAGGCGAGGCCGCCCGCCCACGGTCCGCTCCATCCGTGCCCTCATCCTGCGCCTGGTTCGCGAAAATCCATCGTGGGGCTATCGGCGGGTGCACGGCGAGCTCACCACACTCGGCATCGCGATCGCACCGTCCACGGTCTGGGAGATCCTCAAACAGGAAGGCCTCGACCCGGCACCCGAGCGGGCATCCACCACCTGGGCCGACTTACTGCGCTCGCAGTCCGACGCCCTGCTGGCCTGCGATTTCCCGGCCGGTGCCTGGACGGCGCAGCATGCCCGCCACCGGGTGATGCCACACAGTCACATCAGCGAGCATCGACCCACCCCGTCACGCCACATGCGATGGAAATGCTAACCCTCGATGAACGTGATCGTCTCGTCGAGCGGTGCCCGGCCTGTACGGACGTAATCCACCATGACGTCCTCGAACCCGATCGACATGCCGCAGAAGAGGATGAGCTCGTCCGGGGGTGACAGGATCTCCGCGACGGTCTTGCGATACACCGACCACGCCATTTTGCGGGCAACTGTGCAGCCCTTCGGCGCGCAGCAGCAGCATGACGGTCTGCAGATACATGCCGAGGTCAGACCATTGGGGCAGGCCCAGGTCGCGGTCGATGTAGCAGACCAGCGCGGCGGGCGCGCCGAAAAACTGCCAGTTCGCGGAAGCGGCCCTCTGGCGTGCCTCCCAGTCCTCGCTCGCAATGCCGAGTGCGCTGTAGCCCTCATGGCCGAAGGCGGATCGGCGCTCGCGGTACGGGGACTTCAGTACGGGCGGGTACATCTCGTACTCCCGCTCGTCCCAGGGGTCGCCTGCGGCCACGCGCTCGCCAGCGCGCTTCTTGAGCTCGGCCAGCGGCCCGCCGGTCAGCACGTAGGCGCGCCACGACCGGAGGTTCGATCCGGAGGGCGCCCAAGCCGCGGCGGACAGCACGCGCTCCAGCACCTCCCTCGGGACAGGCCTGTCGGTGAACCCGCGGGCCTGCCGCGGTCGCCGACACGTTGTGGATCGTCGCCGCGATGATCGCGCTGACCTTCCTGGCCGGCTTCCTGCTGCCCAGAAAGGCCCGCGAGGCAGAAGCCGCCTCGTGAGCGCGATGTGAAACAGAACTTAGATTGTCTGTCACTCTGGCCCCCGTGGATCGTGTCCGCCCAGCTCGGCCTCCGCCGCCGCGAGGGCGACTCGGCAATATGTGTCACATTGCTGGATGGTGCCCATGTCCGTCGTGGCCTTTCCCGGCCAGCCCAACCCGCCACCAGCGCGACGACCGCAGCCGCGGTCGAGCGCTTCCTCCATTCCATCACCGCGGCCACCACCCGCGCTGGCTACGCCGAGACCCTCACCCGCCTGACCACCGTGACCGGCCCGGAGCACCCCGTCGCCGCCCTGAGGGGCGAGCTTGTCACTACCCGGATGGCGGGTTGGTCATCCACTCGCTGTAGGGCCTCCAGAGCGCGACGCCTGGCGTCGGCACGCTCATCGAGGACGAGCGGCAGGTATCAAGAAAGCTGCCATAAAGTGACGTTTGCCCAGGTGCAAGGGGGTGTCCGTATACATGAGACGCACAAGCGACTTTCACCTGAAAGGAACATCTCATGGGGCGCATTTCCCGTTCACTTCTCGGTCTCGCCGCTGCCATCGCGACAGTCTCGGCAGCTTTCGCCGCACCGGCTGCGGCGCATGCCTCTACCGCGCGCATGCCGTGTAACCCCGCCTTCCAGCCTTCCGGCTTGATCGGCGAAGTCTGGCAGTCCACGGGCGCCGGAAACGGGGAACTAGCATGCCCGGTTGCAAAGGAACGCCAGCATGGACAGGGTGCCATGCAGGAGTTCTGGTGGGGCACCATCGTTCGGTCGCCGAATCTGGGACCTCGCGGTGTGATGACCGTGGTCGACAAGAACAACGGCAAAATCGTCTTCCGCTGGAAGAACGTGAGTGCCCTTCCATGGGATTACTTCGAGGTCGCCTACAACACCAACCCGGGCCTGGGCAACAGGACCCACGTATTCAAGGCTCCAGCAGCAACTCCGTCTAGTGGTTCAGTGACTCTGCGGCTGGGGCAGGGCGCGGACTTCGCCGTGACCACCAACGGCCACGCCGGGCGGGAGAGCACGATGAATTTCTCGGTCCGAGGTTGCCAGGTCCCCATCGTTGTTCATCGTTGTACTCCGTGGAGCGACGTCGTCTCCTACACGTGGCAGCACGAGTAGGACGATCAGGGCCGCCGCCAGTGCCTTAAAGGGGCTAACAGAATGATCTCTGTTGTGCTTTGATCTCTCGCTGTAGTGATGGCGAGAGGAGCGGGGATGGCCCGGCTGAAGCCGTGGGAGGT
>NZ_JBSGJX010000098.1:0-5682 GCF_053605785.1 Nonomuraea sp. NPDC003754 | reverse complement strand
CCAGTTCCCCAGCCCATTCACCCTGCACACAAGTGAGTCTGGCCTCGCATCATCTGAGGCGAGGCCACAACGCAAGATCTTCAGTGGTCTTCTAGCCCGCGCGCTGGCCACCGCGACCGATTCGGTGGCCGCCGCGGCAGCCACCACCGAGGAGGCCGCCGCCTGGGCACTGACCTGGCTGACCGCCCATCCCGGCTGGCTGCTGATCTTCGACAACGTCGACGAGGTCGCCGACGTCGAGCCGTACCTTGCCCGGCTGACCCATGGCCACGCGCTGATCACCACCCGGCGCGATGTTGGCTGGCAGCGTCTGGGCATCGAGCCGGTGCGACTGGAGCTGCTGGCCCGGCAGGCTTCCATTGAGCTGCTGGCCGACCTGATCGGCCCGCCGGGTTCCGCCGACATCAGGCGGTTGGATCAGCTGGCCGACGAGCTGGGGGATCTGCCGCTGGCGCGTGGGCGCCGGCAGCCTGCACGCTGCCGACCGCTGCGGGTGGCCGAGTTCGACGCCTGGTTCGCCGACGCGGTGCAGGCTGTGCAGCGACCGGAGCGCACGCGGTTGCGGCTGGAGCTCGCTTTCACCCCTGAGCACGCGGCGCGGGCCGCTGAGCTGGCGGCGCGGGAGAACGGCTGCTGTTCCTTCTTCGCCTTCACCTTAACCGTGGCCAGCGGCGGCCTGGCGCTGGAGGTGGCAGTGCCGGGCGAGCACGTCGAGGTGCTGGACGCGCTGCAGGCGCGGGCGGGCGCGGCGGCAAAGCGGCCGGCGTGAAGCAGGACAATCGTGCTGAGTGGGGGCGGGCCGTACCTGCGCAGCGGGCAGGTCGCCGAGCAAGCGGGGGTCAACCTGCAGACCCTGCGCTACGACGAACGCCGAGGATTGATCGCCGAACCGGCGCGCAGCCCCCGCGGGCACCGCGCCTACCCGCCCGAGACCGTCACCCTGCTCACCGTGATCAAAGCCGCCCAGCGGCTCGGCTTCACCCTGGAGGAAGTGGCCGAGCTCATCGACACCGGACGGCGCGGCCACCCCACCCCGGACCTGCGCGCCCGCGCCCAGGCCAAGATCGCCGAGGTGGAGGCGCGCATCGCCGACCTGACCACCATCCGTGCCGCGCTGAGGCAGGTGGTCAGCGCCGGCTGCGACAGCCTGACCCACTGCACCTGCCCCGACTGCCCGTTGCCGTTCGCCGACCTGGCCGCCGATCGCACCGCCGAGGAGAACTGATCTCGTGAGCGCCGACCACGACCACCGCGCATCAGCCGCTCTTCCCCTGATCCCTTCGGGCCGCGGGCCGGACGAGCCCGCCGCCAGCGGCGGGCCGCCGCTGTGCAGTAAGGTCACGGCCGCGCTAGCGGCAACGTGATCAACCAGCGGGTCCGCGTCGTGGACGCCCCCTCGCCCCGCGATCCATCGTAAGGTGACGCAGATCACATCTCATACCGTGAACTCGCCTCGGCCGTCCGGGCGAAAGCTGGCGAATCGACGCGTAGGGACGGGAGCAGCATGTGATCGACGAATCCGCCAGGGCCGATGACGCCGAGCTGATACGGCGTTCGGAGCGTGATCCGGAGGCCTTCGCTGACCTGTTCGAGAGGCACGCACCCGCGTTGCGGCGCTACGTCGCGCGGAGGCTGGGCCCTTCCCTGGCCGACGACATCGTCTCCGACGCGTTCCTGGCGGCCTTTCAGCGTCGCGGTCGCTACGACCTGAGCCATCCAGACGCGCAGCCATGGCTGTACGGCATCGCCGCCCGGCTCATCAGCCGGCATCGGCGGGTGGAGATCCGCTTCTACCGGGCACTGGTCCGCACCGGCGTGGACGAGATCGTCGAGCCGTACGCCGAGCGGGTCGACGACCGGGTCGCCGCGCAGCAGGCCGGGCTGGCGGCGGCTCTGATGCACCTGTCCCCCGGGGATCGGGAGGTGCTGTTACTCGTGGCCTGGGCCGACATGTCCTACGAGGATGTGGCCCGCGCGCTGGACATACCGATCGGCACCGTGAGATCCCGCCTGAACCGTGCCCGGACCAGGACGCGCCAGGCGCTCGGGGGAGCAGACCCTGCGATGACGCGAAAGGAGTTCTCGGATGGATGAGCTGGGATCGTTGCGCGAGTGGCGGGCCGAGGTGCCCGAACCCGGCCAGGACTGGATCATTCCGGAGCGGCGGCGGCTGCTGACGCGGATGCTGGGGCGCAGGCGGGCACTGGGGCGTCGCCTGCTGGCGGTCGGGGCGTTGGGGGCCGCCGCCGCGGTCGCCGTGGCGGCTTTTCGGCCGCACCTTCCCGTTCAGGAGCCAGTGGCCACACCCTCGCTCGTCCGGCTCGACTCCGATGTGGTGCTGGCCCGCGCCGCCGAGGTGGTGAGCAGGCGCGAGAGCCCCCCGGTGCCGCTGCCGACGCAGTGGCACTACACCAAGACCCTGGACAAACAACCGCACTCGGACACGGCCGAGGCCAGTGAGGAATGGCTGCGCTACGACGGCATGCAGGCCGCCGGCTACGGCGAGGACGGCAAACTGCACGTCGGCCCCGAGGGCAATCCTCTGGATCCTGACGACGACGACCTGTCGCCGCAGCAGTACGACGCCAAGCTGCGCGAGCTGCCGACCGACCCGAGGAAGCTGCTGGCCAAGGTCACGCGTGACCGCCACTGGATCAAGGGATCGCATGAGGAGGGGGTTCCGAGGGAGGTCGTGCCCGCCGACGTTCGGGCGTACACCGTGATCATGCTCTACCTGAGCAGGTACGGTTCGATGCCACCGCGGCTGGAGGCGGCCATGTTCCGCGCTCTCGCTCTCATTCCCGGCGTCCGGATCGAGCAGGGCGTGAGCGACGCCGCCGGCCGCAGCGGGCTGGGCGTCTGGCAGGAGCAGGCCGGTGACGCACGGCCTGGCCGCAAGTACGAGATCTTGGACCCCACCACCTACCGCTATCTGGGTAGCCGGACGGTCTGGCTGCGGGATGAGCTGCGGCCCGGCGAGACGGAACCCGTCGCCCGCAAGGGAGCGGTGTGGAGCACGGCCCTGCTGGCGTCGGTGATCGTCGACCGTCCCGGCCAGCGCGGCTGAGCCTGCGTCACGCGGGTGTGCGCCGGGATACGTCCGCGTCCTTACTTGAGTTCGTGCTCGACCTTTACAACCGGTGTGAGGAGAAGCACACTCAACGCTAAGGTCTTCAGCACTTGGGGCTCCGCCGGTGATGGGCGGGTCTCGTTTGGGGTACCGATGGCCAGTAAAAGCGGCGGTCGTGATGACACGCGGTTAGCGGAGGGCTAGCGGTGCGCTAGCGGTGCTGGCGTGCGCGGCCTGCTGCGCCCTGCCCCTGCTGATCGGGGCCGGGCTGCTCACCGGGGCTGGAGCCGCGCTGGCCGAACCGGCCCTGCTGGCCATCGCCGGCGTGCTGATCGCCGCCGCGGCGGGCATGTGGTGGCGGTACCGGCGCGCCTCGCGCCGCAGATCTGTGGCGGCCGGAAGCTGCGGCTGCGGCGGAGGTTGCGGATGCTGAACACCCGCCCCATCACACCACCGGCAGCGACCCCGCCGGGCGCCCGTTGGTCGGGCGGCCTGCGGGATGCGCTGTACTGCCCGCTATGACGATCCTCCGCTCACTGCTGTTGTTCGCCGCGGCCGCGCTCGCCGAGATCGGCGGGGCTTGGCTGATCTGGCAGGGCGTACGCGAGCAGCGCGGCCTGGCCTGGATCGGCGCCGGCGTCGTCGCCCTGGGCCTGTACGGGTTCGTCGCCACCCTGCAGCCCGATGCCAACTTCGGCCGTATCCTGGCCGCCTACGGCGGCGTGTTCGTCGCCGGATCGCTGGCGTGGGGCATGGTCGTCGACGGGTTCCGGCCCGATCGCTGGGATGTCATCGGCGCGCTGGTCTGCCTGGCAGGAGTCGCCGTGATCATGTACGCGCCGCGCGGCTGAGCCGCCAGCCGCGACTCATTCGAACCCGGAAGGGTGTCGGGATTAGATGTCGTCAATTCCGGCCCCGAATCACCCGCCCGGTACGGTATTCCATCCCCCGATGTTCGATTTTCTGGACGGTCGAGAGCTGGGCTTGCGGGGTGTTGGGAAATCGCCTAATCCCGACAGCCCGCGAAGGCGTCGGAGCGCCATCACGACCTATGCGGTGCGGGAGCGGAGGTCGACCAGGGTGTGAGGTCGAGTTCCGGATACCGCAGCGCCATGCCGGTCAGTGTCTGCGGCGTCCAGTAGGTATGGCCTGGTGGGGGGAACCCGAAGGCTTGAAGTTGGCGAGGGGTAGCGCGGTGGACGAACGCGACCCATTCTCGTTCGAAGCCGCGCGCTGCCCAGCCGGCACGTTGTCCCCATGAGAGGCTGGACGGCCGGAAGCCCAGGTGCATGCTGTAGCGGGCGCCGCGAGGCGCTGTCAGTCGGGTGCCTCGGTGGAAGGTGCCGGCTTCGAAAGCGATGACGGTTCCTGCGGGCCCGGCACCGGAGACCTCGGCGCCGTACATCTCGGGGCTACCGCTGTCATCGTTGAATCGCCAGTCGCTTTCCTGCCCCGGCCGCAGGAACCAGTTCGGGACGGCGGGGATGTCCGCGGTGTGCCTGCGTGAAAGGAGGTGCGGCGGCCCGAGCTCTTCGGGGACGTCGGACAGAAAGACGAACATCTCCAACTGCCGGCAGCCCGGAGCGGTGTTGGGCACTAGCAGGGTGTGGTTGAGGTAGTCGCGGTGCAGGTCCTGGTCGTAGTCGCAAGCACCGGTGTACTTCGCCCAGGCTTCGGCCGTGTAGAGGTGGATGCTGTTGTCATCTAGCAGTGCCTGGGCGAGCGCCAGGATGCGATGGTTCACCGCAAGCAGGCTGATCTCGGTGCTGGCGAACGGGAAGGTGTCGATCCCGGCGAACTCGTCGCCGATGAAGCGTTCGCGGCGCGGGTCGGTGCCGTCATGGAAGCCCTCGGCGGACGGAAAAAGCAGATCCAATTCGCTCACCGCCGCTCCCAACTCCTCGGCGGGGATGAACCCCGGGAGGATCACGAAGCCATCGGCCAGCCAGTCCCGCGCCGCGCTCTCAAGGTCCATCCACCCATGATCATCCACGCGGGCAACCAGCGGCAATCACTTTTCGCACATACGGCTCGCCCTGCCCTCAGCCCTGTTAGATCAGCCGAACCAAACGCCGCTACCTGGCGGCTGAGGACACGTTCGGGAGCTGAGGGCCGAAACCGGCGCACCGCCGCCAGTTCCTCCACCACCGCACGCCGATCAATTGCCGACAGTCCCTCAGCCGCGGCCAACCCCAGCACTGCAGTGGCCACCAGGTTCGGCACCGACACCCCGGCTCGCCTCGCGGCGTCCGAGACGACCGCGAACTCCTCATCCGTGAACCGAACGCGCACCGCGTTCTGTCGCCCGCCCACCACACGACGCCGCCGAACCGCCACCCGTCACCTCCCGATGAACAGGAGCAGCACAGCAGACCAGGCGACACGACCCACCTAACTCGACAGCCACGAATACGACACAGTCGGTTACGGCAGGGCACCAGTACTTTTCGTCCGGGACGGAAGGATTCGTCTTTGCCGGCGGGCTGTCGGGGTTGGTGTTGAGCGCGGAGAAATGTCAGGGCGTGTTTGAGATGGGTGATCAGCATCAGTCGCAGACGTAGCGGGGCTGCCGTCGGGCGGGTCCGCCTCGGGTGAGGCGGCGGGCCATGCCA
>NZ_JBSGJX010000097.1:0-6312 GCF_053605785.1 Nonomuraea sp. NPDC003754 | reverse complement strand
TTGAAGAACGACGCCTGGTTACACACCCGCGCTGCGGCTCTCAGTCTCCGCACACTGATCCGCCTTGGGCTCGCCCACACCGGCGGTGTCTGGACTCTCGGGCTGGCCACCGCCTGACGGCAGGGCGTTCAACCCACCCCGGACAGGCATAGATCAAGATCTTCAGTGGTCTTCTAGTTAGCGGCAGAAGCACGCTATGACCCTCCCCGCCGTGGACAGCCGCCAAGAACCTCGTCGCCGTCGATCTCAAAGGCACCAGCGGCCGGGACCGCGACGCCGAGGCCATCCTGGAGACCCGCCCAGCCTCGACGGCGACCCACGCGCCCTGGCCGGGCCTTCTGCCCCCACGCCAGAGGGCAAGGCTGCGGGGCACCGACTTCAGACTCCACACCCGATCTCGGTCTGCAGGAAATCGAAGGGCGTCACCACGACCATGCGGCAAAGTCGTTCTTACACTCCTCCAATCCGTCGAAATCAACAGGCGGACTGACGCTCTTCAAGTCGTGCCACAGCAATTCGCGCGACTGGTGCAGACATGGTCGATGCCCTCATCGATACCTCACTCCTCGGCCCCGTCTACTCTCCAGAACGCGAAAAGCCCCCTCCGAAGAAGGAGGGGGCTTGAGTGATTGTCCTAGTGAACGGCCTCGTACTGCTCCACCACAGAGGAGGAGATACGGCCACGCTCACTGACCTGGAGGCCATGCGCCTTGGCCCACTGGCGAATCTCGGCGCTCTTCTCCCGGCTCATCGCAGCGCTGCCACGTGAACCACCGCGACCGGCTCGGACAACGCGCGACTGCACGACCTTCCGCGCGTTGACAATGTAGGGAGCGAGAGCTTTCTCCAGCTTCTCGCGGTTCGCTCCCGACAGATCGATCTCGTAGTTCTCACCGTCGAGAGCAAACTTGGTGGTCCGCTCAGCAACAGTCCCATCAAGATCATCAATGAAAGTCTCTACGATCTGCCTAGCCATTGATCAGTCCCCAAATCGGTATGCTGAGATCAGCTCAGCTGACTTCTCCAACGCTATACCGTGTAGGCGTAGCAGTAATCCACGCTCGACAGTCATCGGCGTGTTGCACGAACCCTATACCTACACAAGCGCTTGCCAGCAGACGAATTCAGCATTCTCATGCTCTGCTTCTTTAAGCAAGACAGCCGCGCGACCAAGAGAGGGCCACATGAGGCGTGCCACCAACGCGAACCAGCAACTGAGCCGCGGGTGGCTGATCCGCCGCTATTTCCTCGACCGCGCAACGGTCGAGGAAATCGCCGCTGAAGCCCGGCGTGATGAGTCGACGATCTACCGGGCCCTTATCCGGCACCACATCGAGCACCGCGGCGCGGATACCAGCACGCGCGGCTCCTGGGGAGACGTCCTGACCCGGGACTTTCTGGAGCCGTAGCTGGCTGATGGGTGGTCTCTGGCCTCCATCGCTCGGCACGCGGTAGACCTCGCCGGCGGTGGCAGGTTCTCGCACTCCACCGTCGTGTGGTGGGCCGCCAAGCACGACCTGCTCAAGGTCGACGACCCGCGCGCCGACCGGGCGGTGACGCTCTACCGTGACGAGGGCCGGACGCTGAGGGAGATTGCCGCCGAGCTGGGGTGCACGCCGCGGCGGGTGACCATCTGGCTGAGAGGGAGGGGAGTGGAGCTGGATGGGCCGGGCGCGCCCGTCCGGCACCGATAACAGGGGCGCGGCCAGAGAGGGCACCTGCGCGCAGAGAACGCCCCGCGCTCCGCGTCTGGCGGTGCGCGGACGGGGCGTTGGCGTTCCCGGGTGAGGGGCTGCGACGGCGCCGAAGATCCATGAGCCGCCAGCTGACCGACGCCGTGGCGGTGATTGCGGTGCTCCGCTCCGTGGATTCTCGCCCTGAGCCGCCCGCGTCGTGGGCGCTCGTCACCGACACGGGCCACGGCTGGCACCTGAATCCCTACGCTGAGAACCGCCTGCGGGAGTACGGGTATGACGCCGACCTGGGGCAGTACACGCTATACGTGGTTCCTCAGGGCGAGTACAACCCCAGGGACGCCGGGGTCCTGCGTGTCGGCAAGGCCCGCAACGACGTCGTACACATGGCACGCGACTGCGATGAGGGCCTGGTGATCGCCGCTCGCCGGACGGCCGGCAGATGGCGGGCGCGGCCTGCCTGGTCCTGATCGCCGCTTCCCCTCGTCGGCCCGCCCTCCCGCTGTCAGCCGCGCTCACCGTGCCCGCTCGACACATGCCCTATCGTCTCCGGGATGGCTAGGACATTGCGGCTGGCGGTGGCGCAGAGCACGGTGCCCGAGGATCCGACCGATCCGGCGACGCTGCGGGCGAGTGGTGCTGAAGTACGCGGTCTGATGCGGGAGGCCGGCGCGGCCGGGGCGCGTTTGGTGCAGTTCCCGGAGGGGGCGATCACGTATCCGAGCAAGCACGTGATGTCTTCGGGGCCGCCTGGCACGCTGGGCGCGTCGGACTGGAGCCGGGTCCCATGGGGCGTGCTGCGCGAGGAGGCCGAGTCGATCGCCGACCTGGCAGGGGAGCTTGGGCTCTGGGTGGCCTTCGGCTCGATCCACCCGCTGACCCCGCCGAACCGGCCGCACAACAGCCTGTACGTGGTGTCCGATCAGGGCCGGCTGGTCACGCGGTACGACAAGCGGTTCCTGTCGCACACTGAGATTTCCTTCATGTACTCACCCGGTTCGTCCCCGGTCATCTTCGAGATCGACGGCATCCGATTCGGGTGCGCGCTGTGCATCGAGGCCGAGTTTCCCGAGGTGTTCGCCGAGTACGAGCGCCTGAACGTGGACTGCGTGCTGCTGTCGGTAATGGTCGACGACGCGGTGCGAGCGTTGCTCGCGCAGGCGTACGGGAGGCTGTACGGCTACTGGATCGGGTACTCCGTCCCGGCGCAGTTCAGCTCGACTGTGCCATCGGGGATCGTCGCGCCGGGCGGTCGCTGGCTCGCCCGCTGTCCGGCGAACGGTCGGCCAGCGTTGGCCGTGGCGGATCTCGACCTGGATGCGACAGAAGCGGATATCGATGTTTCCGTCCGCCTCGCCCGGCCCTGGCGTCGCCTGGCACGCGCTGGGCTCTATGACGGTCGAGCGGTGCCGGGGGATCCCCGAAGCGAGACACGCACGACGTTCTGATCGTGCGGTCCAGGCCCGGCGCCACCCCACCAGCATGGCCAGGGCAGGAATCCGCTGGCACGAAGCCGGTCTCCGCAACGCCGCCCGCTTCCCGCTCAGCGCCACCGCAGCTGCGTTGAGAGCGCTCAGCCACGAGAGCGCCTGACACGCGCGATTGCGCGCACCCCAGTACGCCACCGGCCTACGCTGACATCCAATATCCCGGCGATCCTGAGGACATTCATGGCCGACCTGCGTGACCAGATCACCCAGCTCCTCGGCGACGGGGTAAACCGGCAGGTGTTTCCCGGTGCGGTGTGGGCCATCGGCGACGCCGACGACATCCTCCACTCTGGAGCCTGCGGCCTGACCGACCCCGCCGACCCATCCGCCGCGATGCGGCTCGGCACGGTCTTCGACACCGCCAGCCTCACCAAGATCCTCGCCGTCTGGGCCTGCATCGGCACCCTGTGGGAAGCAGGTGCTCTCCCGCTCGACGACCCGCTGAACAGCTTCTGGCCCGAGGTCGCCGGCCACCCACTCGGCCAGGTCACCGCCCGGCACCTGCTCACCCACACCGCCGGCGTGCCGCTACGGGCCAACCTCAGAAACCTGTACGGCACCGACCCCCAAGCCATCCGCGCCGGCGTCCTGCGCGAGGCACTGCACCGGCCGCCCGGCGAAGCCGTCGAATACACCGACCGGGCCGCGCTCATCCTCGGCTACCTCGCCGAATACCTCTCCGGCCGCCCTCTCGCCCAGCTCGCCCACGAGCGAATCTGGCAGCCGCTCGGCATGGCCAACACCCGCTTCGGCCCCCTGCCACCGGAACTCGCCGCCCAGTGCGCGCCTACCGAACTCGACCACGACACCGGCACCCACCTCAAGGGTGTCGCCCATGACTTTTCCGCCCGCCTGCTCGGCGGCGTCTGTGGGATCGCCGGCGTCTTCTCCGTCCTCGGCGACCTGGCACTTTTCCAGCGCCACCTCCTGGACCCGGGCCGGGTCAGCTTCGGCCCCGCTTGGGTGGCCGAGTCCCTTCAGGTCCACACCGGAACGCTGACGCCGGCACGCGGCCTGTTCTGGTACCCCGCCCCCGGCACCAGCCCCGAAGAGGACAGCCACGTCCACTACGGGTTCACCGGCACCGGCATGTGGATCTCCCCCAAACAAGGCCGGTGGGCTGTCCTGCTCACCAACAAGATCTACTACAGCCGTAACCGCGAACCTCTCATGACCATCCGCGACACCTTCCGTACGCTCGCTTTCGGCTGACATCCCTCACCCACACGGGAGGAAGGCATGAAGTCCGCGTCCCGGGCGCACAAGAACGGCCAGGAGGCCCGCGTGATGATCTCCCGCAGGGTGTTCGTGCACCAGGCACGAGGCCCGGCCGTCAGCGAGCCCGACGTGGCGAGACGGGCAACCCGACCGGCGGTTCTGGCGCGTTGACGACCCGGTCGATGGCATTGCGCACCATGCCGTCGACGTAGCAGGGTCATCACCCACTGCACCATTGAGCTCGGCGTACGCTGCCGGGTGCATGTCGTGAATGTCGAGCCACCATGGGGCTGAAGTCAGTCGGGCGATACTGCAGATCGTGGTCGCTGCGCCGACAGGGCCTGTCTGGCTGGCCAGCGGGCGGTGAGCGGCTGCGACGGCGCCGAAGATCCATGAGCCGGGTCCTCGATTTGTCGGCCAGCGCGCGTAGAGTGGCGCCATTCCCAGGGACCGAGCGGGTTCCCGGGCCTCATTGCGCCAGCCTTCCTGTGCTGGCCTGATCGTGCTACCTCACGATGAAGGAGGCCCCTGCATGCCCGCCCTGTCCAACGCTTGCCCGGCGCCCACCGCCGTCGTCGCGATCGTGCCCGTCTCGGCTGGCCCCGACCTGCCGCCGCCTTGGCACTGGTGGGATGGCACCGGACGCATCGAGCTGACGCCGAGCGACCCGTATGCGGTCGTCGACGTCGCCGTCGAGCCGTACCCGAGAGGGCTGGTGAACCTGCGCCCGGTGTGGGGGGATGACTCCTATATCGAGATCGGGCCGCGCTTTTGGGTACGGCCCACCACGCGGGGCCTCACCTTCTCCTACCGGGCCTACAGCCGGGCGGTGGCTTGCGGCGATCCCAGCCCGGCCGCCGTATTGGTGGGGCTGTGGACCAGCATCGACGTGGCCGCCCTCTATGCCTCCCGCACCGATCCGCATTGGCAGCCGCCGCCCTTGCCGGCGGCATCGAGTACGCGGCCCCGGGGCCGCGCCCGGACGGCGTCTGGGCCAGCGCCACCGTGGTCGTCGAGACGACATGGGAGGAGCACGACGGCCGCTGGTGGGACCCGGACGGCTGCCTCTGGCACGACGGCGCGTGGTGGCGGGCCGAGACACGCATCGCCCGCGCGCCGGTGGGCACCCCGCTGCCGGCCGGATGGCGCGCCCTCGCCCGGCCGGAGATGCTCGCCGAAGCCGCTCCGCGCGGCCACACCTGGAGCCGGGCGCTACGCGAGTGGGACTGGGCGCAGTCGACACCGATGACGGCTGCCTCCGCCAGCCGGGCCCGCGGCGGCCGATGGCACGCCTGGCGAGGACTCCACGGCCGGAGGACGAAGGTCGGCGACCGCTGGCCGACCCGGGAGGCGGCCCTCGCGGCGGCTGTGGCGGCCATCGAGCAGGACCGGGCCGAGCTGGCGTGGGTGGCCGCCACCCTTCCATGCGGGCTCCCCGAGATCCGTATCGTCTGACCAGCGGCGGTAGCCCCGAGTAAGCGCGGCCAGGGCGTGCTCCTCGGGGGCAGGTAGCGGGCTGCCCTTGGGCGGCAGGTGGATGGGCAGCACGGTGAGCGGTATGAGGTCGGCGAAGACCTCGGCTGCCTCCCCGGGGTGGCTGCCGATCTCGGCTGATTGTCGGTATGGCCTGCCAGCATGGCCGCGTGACGACAACTGATCCCCTTAAAGGGGCTAACAGAATGATCTCTGTTGTGCTTTGATCTCTCGCTGTAGTGATGGCGAGAGGAGCGGGGATGACCCGGCTGAAGCCGTGGGAGGTCGGTGACGAGTTATGGCAGGTCATCGAACCGTTGCTGCCCAAACGTGAGCGCCGGCTCCGACATCCGGGACGCAAGCGGCTGGATGATCGGCTGGCGTTGCAGGGCATCTTGTTCGTGCTGCACACCGGGATCGCGTGGGAACATCTGCCG
>NZ_JBSGJX010000096.1:0-7214 GCF_053605785.1 Nonomuraea sp. NPDC003754 | reverse complement strand
AGCGCCTGGCGATGCTCGGCCAAGAACGCGAACAGACTGCCGGACGGGATCAGCTCCCGGCAGGTCTGCCACACGTCCGGCCCGACAAGCTCTCCAGCCCACTCACCCTGCACACCGACCACTGTGACCCGATTCCATGAAGAACGAGGCCAGAACACAAGATCTTCAGTGAACTTCTAGGAACCGTTTCCCGTACCGCCGGGCCGCGTCCGGCCGTGTCAGAGGACGGCGTCGAGGAGGAGGGCGCCCGCGCCGAGCAGCGCGACGTCCTTGCCCGCCCGTGCCGGCGCGATCTCCAGGTCGCGGGTGGCCAGCGGCAGGCAGCGCTCGTACACCGCCGCCCTGATCGCCGCGATCAGCGGCTCGGCCGCCGACAGGCTGCCGCCGACGGCGATCACGTCGGGGTTGAAGAAGTTGACGAGCACGGTGAGGACCTCGCCGATCAGCCGTCCGGCGCCGCGCACCAGGCTGGTCGCCTCGGGCACCGCGTCGCTGACCAGGCCGATGATGTCGGCGGGCCGGTCGACCACGATGCCCGCCTCGGCCAGCGCGGCCATCAGCGCGGCGCCGCTGGCGTAGGCCTCCAGGCAGTCGGGGTGGCCGCACGAGCACATCACCGAGGGGTCGGTGCGGACCCTGACGTGGCTGATGTCGCCCGCCGCGCCCCTGCCTCTGTGCAGGTGGCCGTTGACGATCACGCCGCACCCTATGCCGGTGCCGGTCTTGAGCACCATGAGGTTGTCCGAGCCGGGCCACGAGCGGGCCTCGCCGACGGCCATGAGGTTGGCGTCGTTCTCGACGAGCACCGGCAGGTCGTAGCGGGCGCCCAGGTGCTCGGCCACCGGGTAGTTGTTCCACCCCGGCATGCGGGAGGGGCCGACGACACGCCCGGAGGCCGGGTCGACCGGCCCGGGGATCCCGGTGCCGACGCCGCGCAGCGGCATCCCGGAGGGGGCGCGCGTGCGCAGCAGGTCGTCGAAGGCGTCGGCCATCCAGTCGAGCACCGCCTCGGGGCCGGCCGCGATGTCACAGGCCCGTTCCTGTACGGCGAGCGGTGTCCCGCTCAGATCGAGCAGGCCGAGCCGTACGTGATGGGAGCCGAGGTCGGCGACCGCCAGCAGGCCCGCGCTGGGGGCCAGCCGCAGCCGGCGGGGCCTGCGTCCGCCGCGCGAGGTGCCCGAGCCTTCCTCGACCAGCAGCCCGGCTTCGAGCAGCTCTTCGACCCGCAGCGACACGCTGGAGGCGGCCAGGCCGGAAAGCCGCGCCAGATCGGCGCGTGACTCGGCCTGGCCGGTGGCGACGAGCCGCAGCAGTTCCCCCTGCGCCCCCGTCACGGGCAGCCGCTCTTTGCCAGACATGAGCAGATGAATACCACGCTTTACCTTCGTACGACAATGTGTTGACTTAGCGCGAAATCATCCATTACGGTCCGCCATATCTTCGATATCGAAGGAAGTGTCGCGGGATACCTGGCAAAGAGGGTTCCGTGACCGTGGGAGGACTGGATGATTCGGGTACGAGGGCTGAACAAGTGGTTCGGCCGGCACCACGTGCTGCGCGACATCGACCTCGACGTCGCGCGCGGCGAGGTCGTGGTGGTGATCGGCCCGTCGGGTTCGGGCAAGTCCACGCTGTGCCGCTGCCTCAACCGGCTGGAGACGGCCCAGCAGGGCGAGATCGCCATCGACGGCGCGCCCGCCCCGCTGGAGGGCCGCGAGCTGGCCAGGCTGCGCGCCGACGTCGGCATGGTCTTCCAGTCGTTCAACCTCTTCCAGCACAAGACCGTGCTGGAGAACATCACGCTCGCCCCGATGAAGGTGCGCGGCGTCGGCCGTGACGAGGCCGAGAAGACCGCTCGCGACCTGCTCGACCGCGTCGGCATCGGCGCGCAGGCGGGCAAGCTGCCGGGACAGCTGTCCGGCGGGCAGCAGCAGCGCGCCGCCATCGCCCGCGCCCTGGCCATGCGGCCCAAGGTCATGCTCTTCGACGAGCCGACCTCCGCCCTCGACCCCGAGATGGTCGGCGAGGTGCTGGACGTCATGACCGGCCTGGCCGCCGACGGCATGACCATGGTCGTCGTCACCCACGAGATGGGTTTCGCGCGCAGGGCGGCCGACCGCGTGGTGTTCATGGCCGACGGCCAGATCGTCGAGGAGGGCGCTCCCGCGGCCTTCTTCGACGCCCCCCAGACGGACCGGGCCAGGGACTTCCTGGCCAAGGTACTCACTCACTGAACGCAAGGGATGGTGCCCATGAAGAAGATGGTCGCTGTCGTCGCCGTGTCGCTGCTCGGCCTCGCCGCCTGCTCGAGCACGGAGTCCACCGGCAGCCCCGCCGTGCCAGGAGAGGCGAAGCCCGCCGCCAACGACCTGCTCGCCAAGGCCCCCGTCGCCGACGCCGCCGCGATCCTGCCCGGCTCGACGATGGACAAGATCAAGAAGCGCGGCGAGCTCCTCGTCGGCGGCTCGCTCGACGCCCCGCTGCTGTCACAGCAGAACCCGGTCAGCGGCGAGGTCGAGGGCTTCGACGCCGACATGGGCAAGGCCCTGGCCAAGTACATCATCGGCGAGCCGAAGGTGAAGATCGTCAACTCGGCCTCGGAGACGCGTGAGGCGCTGCTCAGCAACGGGACCGTCGACGTCGTCTTCCAGACGTACACGATCACCCCCGAGCGGGCCAAGCAGGTCGCCTTCGCCGGGCCGTACTACACCTCCGGCCTGACGATCGCCGTCAAGAAGGGCGCCACGGGCATCGCCAAGCCCGAGGACCTCAACGGCAAGAAGGTCATCGCGGGCGCCAACACCCCGGCCATCCCCGCGATCAAGAAGCTGGCGCCGCAGGCGGAGATCATCACCTTCGGCAGCGACCCCGAGTGCATGCAGGCGCTCAAGCAGGACCGGGGCGTGGCCTACGTGCAGGACGAGACGCTCCTGATCGCCAACGCGCAGAAGGACCCCTCCATCCAGGTGGTCGGCAACCCCTTCACCCAGGATCCGTACGGCATCGGCCTCAAGCACGGCGACGACCAGTTCAAGTCGTTCGTCAACGACTGGCTGAAGAAGACGCAGAGCACCGGCGTCTGGCAGCAGGCCTGGAAGAACTCCATCGGCACCGTCGTCCAGGGCGAGGCGCCCGCCCCGCCGCAGATCGGCTCGGTGCCGGGTTCCTGATGTCCGTCCTCCTGGACCACCTGCCCGAACTCTGGCAGGGCCTGGTCGTGACGCTCCAGCTCACCGTCGCGTCCTTCGTCGGCGCGGCGGTGCTCGGGGTGCTGGTCACCGCGATGCGGGTGAGCCCGGTCGGCGTGCTGCGCGCCATGGGCACCGCCTACGTGGAGGCGTTCCAGAACCTGCCGCTGCTGGTCCTGCTCCTGCTGGCCTGGTTCGGCCTGCCAGAGATCGGGATCAAGGCGGGGCCGATGGTGACCGCGATCGTGGTGATCTCGGTCTACGAGGCCGCCTACGTGGCCGAGGCGCTGCGTTCGGGCGTCAACGCGGTCGGCCAGGGCCAGGGTGAGGCGGCCAGGGCGCTCGGGCTGACGTTCCGGCAGTCCCTGTGGTACGTCATCCTGCCCCAGGCACTGCGCACGGTCGTCCAGCCGCTCGGCAACATCCTCATCGCGCTCACCATGAACACCGCGCTGGCCGGCGCGATCAGCGTGGTCGACCTGACCGCCGCGGCCAACAGGGTGAACCTGATGGAGGCCCAGCCCATCCCGATCTTCGTCGGTGCGGGCCTGATGTACGCGCTCATCGCCGCCGTCATCGGCTTCACGACGGGACGGCTCGAGCGACGGCTGGTGATGATCCGATGAGCAGTGTCCTGTTCGACGAGCCGGGGCCGCGCGCCAGGCGCAGGATCCGGGTCGCCACCGTCCTGGGCGTCCTGGTCGCGCTCGCGCTCGCCGCGCTCGCGATCCGCCAGTTCGCCGCCAACGGGCAGCTGGCCTACGAGCGCTGGCAGCCGTACGCCACCTGGCCCATGTGGCGCTACCTGCTCAACGGCCTGTGGTCGACGGCGCTGGCCGCCGTGGTGTCGGCGGCGCTGTCCATGGCCCTGGGCCTGCTGCTGGCCCTCGGCAGGCTGTCCGAGCGGCGCTGGGTGCGCGGGCCGTCGGCCGGCTACGTCGAGGTGGTGCGGGTCATCCCGGCACTGCTGCTGGTGTACGTGGTGCTGTTCGCGCTGCCCAGATACGGCCTCGACCTGCCGCTGTTCTGGAAGCTCGTGGTGCCGCTGACCGTCTCGAACGCGGCCGCCTTCGCCGAGATCTTCCGCGCCGGCATCCTGTCGGTCGAGCGCGGGCAGACCGAGGCGGGCCTGGCCGTCGGGCTGACCCGCCTGCAGACCATGCGGATGATCGTGCTGCCGCAGGCCGCCCGCCGGGTGCTGCCGTCGATCGTCAGCCAGTCCGTCGGCCTGCTCAAGGACACCTCGCTCGGTTTCGTGGTCAGCTACGGCGAACTGCTGTACTCGGGCAAGGTCCTGGCCGCCTACAACGGCCTGCTCATCCAGACCTACGTGGTGCTGGCGCTGATCTACCTCGTGGTCAACGCCTCGCTGTCCAAGCTGGCCAGGGTCCTGGAGCGAAGGAGCAAAGCCCGTGCCTGAACCCGCCGTCCTCGCCGAGGTGGTCCGCTCGGGCTTCGTCGAGAGCGTCCACTACGGCAGCGCCGTCGGCCTCGGCCCCGACGGCCGGGTCGAGGTCGCCCTCGGCTGCGTGGACGCCCCTGTCCTGCCCCGCTCGTCGGCCAAGCCGTTCCAGGCGCTGGCCTGCCTGACCGCGGGTGCGGTCCTGCCGGGCCCGCGCCTGGCGATCGCGGCCGGCAGCCACACCGGCGAGGACTTCCACGTACGGCTGGTCGCCGAACTCCTCGAGGAGTACGGCCTCGGCCTCGGTCACCTGCGCTGCCCCGAGGACTGGCCGGAGGACGAGGCCACCCGCCACCGGCTGATCCGTGACGGCCACGGCAGGACGCGCGAGCGGATGAACTGCTCGGGCAAGCACGCCGCGATGCTGGCCGCCTGCGTCGCCAACGGCTGGGACGTGGCCTCCTACCTCGACCAGGACCACCCGCTCCAGCGCCGGGTCAGGACGGCCGTGGAGGAGCTGTCAGGAGAGAGGGCCGCCGCGGTGGCCGTCGACGGATGCGGCGCGCCCCTGTTCGGGCTGTCTCTGGCCGGCCTGGCCGGGGCGGTGCGGGCGCTGGTGCTGGCGGCGCCGGGCAGCGCGCCCCGCCAGGTCGCCGACGCCATGCGGGAGCACCCCGAGTACGTCGGCGGCACCGGACACCAGAACACCGAGCTCATGCGCGCCCTGCCCGGCGCGGTGGTGAAGGGCGGCGCCGAGGGTGTGCTGGTCGCGGCGCTCGGCTCGGGCCACGCCGTCGCCGTCAAGGTCATCGACGGCAGCCCCAGGGCCACGACGGCGATCGCGCTTGCGGTGCTGCGCCGGATGGGCTGCGACGTCTCGGACGCCGGCGCCTTCACCACGGTCCCGGTGCTGGGCGGCGGCGTGCCCGTGGGGCGGATCCACGCGGTGTAGGTGCTGGGCAGGCCCCGCACAGGTGCGGTGCCGGTGCGGTGCCGGGCAGGTCACGCGGCGACGATGCGGCGGCCGGTGATCCGGGTGGGCGTGATCCTGACGTAGAGCGTCCGGTCGCCGCCCGCCCACGGGGTCACCTCCGGCCCGGTCGCCTCGTGCCGCGCCGGACCCTGGACCAGCACGCTCCAGCCCGTCCGCATCGCGTCGTCGATCCTGTCGACCTCGAAGCCGACCATCCGTTCGACCCCTTCGAGACCCGTCCGCAGGTCCTCGTCCATCGGCCCGCCGTACGCGGTGCGGAAGACGATCGCCCCCTCGTCGAGGCGGTAGTTGACGGGCAGCACCGTCGGCCCGCGCAGCCCGTCGAACGCCACGCGGCCCACCCCGCCAGGCGCGATCAGCCGCAGGCACTCCTCGGCCGCGAGCGGCTCCAGCCGGGGGGCGGCCAGCGCTGGAGCGCCGCCCTGCGGCCGGTCAGGGACGTCGCCGAGCAGGTCCCCGGTCGTGGTGTGCAGGGCGTCGGCCAGCCGCTGCAACGTCTCCATGCCGGGCGTGGCCGCCTGCGCCTCCAGGTGCCGCAGGTAGCCGGGGGACAGCCGCGCCCGCTCGGCCGCCTCTTCGGTGGTGAGGCCGAGGCGTTCGCGGTGGTGACGGACCCTGCGGCCCAGATCGCTGGTCATCGTGGGGCTCCTCCTCGTCGTCCGGTACGCCCCGACGCTACGGACGCCTCCGGCGGCCCGCCACGGCCGTCGGACATCGCGTCGCCGGGACCTCGGTAGGCAGCAGAAAAGGACTTTCGGCCCTGCCCGGCGGACGGGTCCGGATGGTGTGCTGGTGTCGGCACTCGGCACTGGGAAGGAACAATGCACCGCTCTCTCACCGAAGCCGATTCCGCGGAGGAGCCGGCAGAGGATCCGGTCAGGCCGCTCGACTACGTCTGGGGCGTGGCCCGCATCGCCGCCGGCTCGCTGTTCCTGTGGGCCTACGTGGACCGGGCCTTCGGCCTGGTCACGCCCGTCCATCAGGCGTGGATGTACGGCGGCAGCCCGACCTCGGCCTTCCGGCACGGCGGTCTGCCGGCGCCGGCCGGGCAGCCGTGGGTGGACGGGCTGTTCATGTTCGGGCTGCTCGGATTCGGTCTCTGTCTCGTGCTCGGCGTCGCCACCCGGGCGGTGGCCACGGCGGGCGGGATCACGCTGGCCCTCATGTGGGCGGCCGCGCTACCGCTGTCCGGCCGGCCGTTCGCCCACGAGTACATCGTCTACGCCGTCGGGCTGGCCCTGCTCGCCGTGGTCAGGGCGGGGGACACGCTCGGTCTCGGCAGGCTCGTCACCAGGCCGTACCTCAAATAGTCCAAGAAACGCCCACCCATCCGTGGTGGGCGGTTTGCCGTCCCGGTGGAAAACTTCCAGGTGTGTCCAACCCGCTGCTGCCACACATGCGGCTCGACGAGCTGCTGGAGGAGCTCCAGGTCCGGTTGAACGCCGTGCTGGCCACCCGTGACCGGGTGCACGCGTTGCTGGACGCGGTGGTGTCGGTGGGCAGTGGCCTGGATCTGGAGACGATGCTGCGCCGGATCGTGGAGACGGCGACCGATCTGGTGGACGCCAGTTACGGGGCGCTGGGCGTGGTGGGGGAGGAGCGGACGCTTCTGCAGTTCATCCCGGTGGGG
>NZ_JBSGJX010000095.1:0-7797 GCF_053605785.1 Nonomuraea sp. NPDC003754 | reverse complement strand
CAGTGAGGTCTCCACGCGCCATGTCGATGGCCTACACGATCGCAGACCAAAGCACAGGCGAATCCCGCTGATCTCAACTCCGTACAGGCCCTAGTTCTCAAGGATGTGTCTCCGGTGTCCCTCGTGTCCCCGAAGGGCCTTTGAACTGGGCAAAGGCATGGCTGGGGGGCCTCGGGGACAGTGCCCCTTCTTGTGACCCCGAGCAGGGCTTCGGACTCAATGACTCCTTCGGGGTGAGGCGCTTCGCGCGTCCCTTGAGCGCTTCGCGTGATGGCTGAAACACTGGTCAGCGGTGGCTGGACAGGCGGCACTCGACAGATCCAGCGGCGGAAGTCGTGGAACCGCACACAGACCGCCCCAAGCGGTCAGGAAGACATGGTCATCGTCCTCGCCGAGGCGGTTTTTCTCGGCTTGCTGGGCCTTCTCATGGTCCTTGACCACATTCACGGCGGTGTCGTCGATGGTGACGATGCGGGCCCTGCCGCTCTTGGCGGAGCCCTCCAGATGCTGCCCCTCGACGACGCACTACGCGACGGGACATGTTCAGGACGTCCGGCTTACGATGTCGAGGTCCCCGGACGTTCTCCCGGAGCAGGTGAGATGGCGAACGAACGGCTACGCGCGGCGCTGCTGGAACGCGGAGTGAGCATCGCGGATCTGGCAGACGCGATTCGGGTCGACCCGAAAACGGTCGAGCGATGGATCACCAAGGGGCGCGAGCCGTACCGTAAACACCGCTTCGCTGTGGCTTCCTACCTGGGCACGGACGAGACGTACCTGTGGCCGGAAGCGCTCACGCGGGATCAGGTGGCGTCGGCGTCCGAAAGCGAGGTCGTGCGCGTCTACCCGCACCGCTGGGCCGTACCGCGGGACGCGTGGGGACGTCTTTTCGCCGAGGCGTCCCAGGAGATCGGCATCCTCGTCTACAGCGGGCTCTTTCTCGCCGACGACGCGGGCATCGTGCGGATGCTCGGTGAGAAGGCCGGCGCCGGTGTACGGGTCCGCATCCTGCTGGGCGACCCGGAGTCCGATGAGGTGGCGCAGCGGGGCGCGGACGAGGGCATCGACGACGGGATGGCGGCGAAGATCCGGAACGTCCTCGTGCTCTACCGGCCGTTGCGCGGGCGGGAGAACGTCGAGATCCGGCTCCACCGGACGGTGCTGTACAACTCGATCTACCGAGCCGACGACCAGTTCCTCGTCAACACCCACGTCTACGGCACGCCGGCCGGGAACGCTCCCGTCTTCCATCTGCGCCGGGTCCATGGCGGCGACATGGTCAACACCTACCTCGACAGCTTCGAGCGGGTGTGGGCCGGGGCCGTCCCGGTAGGCTCCTGAGCATGGGCCGCCGCATCGACTTCTACGACGATCCCGACGCGCCCAAGCCGAACAGCCTCGTCCCGTCGGTGAACGTCGTGGTCACCAACGAGGCTGGGGACGTCCTGATGATCCGGCGCTCCGACAACGACAACTGGGCGGTCCCGGGCGGCGCCATCGACCTGGGCGAGTCGATCCCGGCGGCAGCCGTACGGGAGACCGTCGAGGAGACGGGCATCCTGTGTGAGATCACCGGCCTGGTCGGTACCTACAGCGACCCGCGCCACGTGATCCTCTACACCTCCAACGGCGAAGCCCGGCAGGAGTTCTCGCTCGTCCTCACCGCGCGCGCGGTCAGCGGGGAGCCGACGCCGAGCGACGAGTCGCGCGAAGTTCGATGGGTGCCCCGCGGTGAGGTGGCTGCCCTGAAGATGGATCGGTCGATGCGGATGCGGATCGAGCGCTATCTCTCGGGGCTGTCGTCGCCGTACATCGGCTGAGCCCAGCGCTCCACGAAGAGCCGCCGGCGCGGCAACCACTTCTTCACCGTGCCGGTCATGCAACTCTCGGCGAAGGCGCACAGCTCGTCCACGTACGCCTTGTCCTCAGCAGGATCGACCTCTCGCACCGCCGAGCTCTCCCACAGGCCCCCTGGGGCAAGCAATCGAGCGGCGTGGTTTGTTCCGTGGCGCTCATCAAGGTGGAGGAGAGCGCCCATCGCGTCGTCCTGGTCGTAGCGACAGTCCAGCTGAGGAAGGTACCGATCCAGGTAGGCGGACAGGAGCGCGGCGTCCTGCTCTTCAGCGAACCTGGCCAGTGCGAAGCAGTACGCGCCACCCGCGTAGACCATCTCGCTCTCCAACAGCAGCGTTCCCAACCGTTCCCTGAACCGCGTCCGCCGGTCGAGGCCGATCAGCCAGGCGGCGGTCATCCGGGAGCGCCATTCGAACGCCAGCAGCATGTCAAGGTCATCATCGGTGATCTGCCGTGCATGTCTGGCGAGGGACCGTCCGAACCGGATCAGCTTCCGGTCAGGCAAGTTCATGAAGGAGCCCATGAGATGCCAGTACCGCGGGTACTCGCCTGTCTTCGTGCCGACATAGCGGCGGACGACGGCTACCTGTTTGAGCTCGGACAGGGTCGGTAACCACATGGGGTGATCATGCCGGGATCGTTCGGTCCGGCACACCCCCCGCCTCCACCGCAAGGGCCGCCTCCACCGCCTTGACCGCGGCCAGAATGGAGGGCGTCGAGGTCGCGATCGAGCGAGAGACGAGATGCTCGGGACCGTAGCGCGAGTGGATCTCGGCCAGGCGCTCGGCAACCTCCAGGTGCCGGCCGTCCGGGCCGGTGGTCATGTCGCAGTAGGTCAGCGCCTCCACCAGCTCGGGACGTTCCTCGTCGAACTCCGAGGTGAGCGCGTCGTACAGGTTCCGGTTGAGCGCCTCGTTGACCGCGCAGGAGTGATGCGCCACCAGGCGGCAAAGGGCGTCGTCGGCCTTGATGACGTCGCGCAGGTACCGCGCCCCGTCGAGCGGGTGAAACCCGGTGTCGACCAGGTCGGGCGCGTACCCGATGTCATGCAGGTAGGCGGCGGCGATCAGCGTGTCGGCCTCGTCGCTGAGGATGGGCACCAGGGACGCAGCCCTGCCCGCGACCCCTTGCGTGTGCGCCCAACGCCGGGGCAGTGTCGGCTCCAGCAGGCGTTGGGCCAGGTCACGGGCCCATTCAGCTTGTCCCACAGCGTTCACGATAGCCAGCGGGCACGGGGCCGATCCAGAGGCGAAGCCTGGACGTCCCAGGACGTCTCGGCTCAGCGCCGCACGAACCGGCCCCGCCCATGCTCGGCGACCACCAGGCCCTCGCGTTCCAGTACGGCGAGCGCCTGCCGCACGGTGTTGCGCGAGGCGTCGTAGCGCTGCCGTAACTCGCTCTCACTCGGTACGGCCGCGCCCGGCGCGAGGGCGCCTGTGGTGATCTGGTCGCGTAGGTCGCCGGCGATCGCTTGATAGCGGTACGGCGCGGCCTGGGCGCCTGACACGACGCGTCCCTTGGAGGGGATGGTCACGATCAGGCCCTCGTCCTCCAGGACCGCCAGGCCGCGCCGGGCCGTGTTGCGGGCGACGCCGAACTCGGCGCGCGACTCCGCCTCAGACGGCAGCGCGCTCCCTGCCGGGTACTCACCCGCCACGATGCGCTCCCTGAGCCGGTCGGCGATCTGGGTGTAGACCCGCCCGCCGGTGAGCCATCGCGCTTCCTTCATGGTCACTGGGTCAGGTGCGGTATGCGTTGGCGATCTGGCTGACGTCGACGCTGATTTCCCGCTGCTCGCCGTCGTTCCAGCCGTTCGCGACGACTTCCACCAGGCGCTCGACGGCGGCGAGCAGGCGCAGGCACGTCACCCGCTCGTCCTGCTGGTCACCCCAGTAGAACCAGCAGAACGGCAGGTGCACGAAGACCCGGCGAGTCCGGAACCGGCTGTCGACAACATCCAGGCCGGGCCGGCCGTCTTCGGCGATGACGAGGACTGCCGGGATCGTGCGGGCGCGCAGCTCGTCTCGGAGGGCGGTCAACAGCCGCTCTTGGTAGGCGAGCTGCTGGGGGCGGGTGTTCACCATCAGGGATGTCCCTTCGACGTGGAGCGGCTTGTCCGTCGAGGGTCTCCGGAGGATAGGAACCTCTACACCGCAACTCTGGGACGTCTAGGGACGTCTCGTGTTAGCGTCCCTGGCAAAGAGCGGTTTTGCTTGAGGGGCGGACGAATGAACCACCGCGGTACGCGCTCGCCAACGCCAGGCTCCACCCGACCGATCTCGCTGCGCGCCTGGCCGTGGACCCCAAGACGGTTGAGCGGTGGCTGCAAGGCCGCGTTCCCTATCCACGACACCGCTGGGCCGTGGCCGACGTCCTCCGGGTCGACGAGGCCGATCTTTGGCCAGAGGTGGCCGGCTACCGCCGAACGATCGCCAGCGAGGTCCAGGCGGTGTACCCGCACCGCCATGCCGTACCGCAGGCAGTGTGGCGACAGCACTTCGCCAACGCGGCCAGAGAGATCGACATCCTGACCTACAGCGGACTGTTTCTCGCCGAGGACACCACCGTCATGCTGGCGATCGCTCAGCGGGCCCGCTCAGGGGTGAAAGTGCGGGTGCTCCTCGGCGACCCTGACAGTCCGGAGGTGGCAACCCGCGGAGCGGACGAGCACATCGGACCCGACGTCATGGCCGCCCGGATCAGAAACGCGCTGACGCTCTACCGGCCCCTACGCGACGTACCTGGCGTCGAGGTCCGCCTACACAGCACAGTCCTCTACAACTCCATCTACCGAGCCGACGACCAGCTCCTCGTCAACACCCACGCCTACGGCATCCCAGCCGCCCAGGCTCCCGTCACCCACCTCCAGACCGGAGAGGAGAACGGGCCCGCAGGCATCTATCTCAGCAGCTTCGAACGCGTATGGGCCAACGCCAGGCCGGATCAGAGCAAGGTCGAAACGATCAACGAACGCGCCTGAAAGCAACTTATCTACACGTCATCAAGGTCGCCCGCCTACGGCGCGCGACGCGCGTTGGGGCGGTCGCTGGCCGCGCTGCGGCTCTTCGGCCGGTCGCGGCCCGCACCGCCCCAGGCGCCTGCACAACTTGAACGGCAGACTGCCGAGGTTCCTCGACAGGATGTTGTTGACCCATTCCCAGCAAGAACCGATTTCGGCAGCAGTAGGCTCTGCCATGGGATGCCCCGTCCGAGGTGATCGTCGTGTGGAGGCACGGTGAAGGCGGCATGCGCTGCGATCCTGATCGCGATCCGTCAAGGCAGAGGGACGGGGCTCCAACTCGTATTAGCTATAACCCAACTACGCGATACGCCTGCGGGAACGCTCGTCAGCGTGAGCTGGCCTGAAGCGGCGATACTTGACACTACGTACGCATTAGCACTCCAGCTTCGGCATGCTGGACTGCGTCCAGTCGCCGGGAACACCGTCGGTGAATCTTAGTGCAGGCACTATTTATCAAAAATATGCATCCCAAACAGCGCCGCTGGTCAACGAAGAAGCGGTTTCGCCTCTGGCGCCAAGGGTGTTGTGCTAAGGTGCGATTCGGTAAGGATCTTCCTGCACTTGAGGGCTCATGAGAAACCTGGTCCGCATCCGCGTCACAGCGCTGTTGGGAATGTTTGATCACGAGGTCCATTTCCCTGCAGATCAAGAGATCGCTATCTTGTATGGACCGAATGGCGTAGGGAAGACTAAGCTACTAGAGCTGGTTAATGCCGCTCTGGCGCCAAATCCGAGAAGGCTCGCTGCTATACCGTTCGGGACAGCAACTTTTAGCTTTGATGATGGCTACCGCCTCGTTGTTGAGAAATCCGAACCGAGACGACCATTGAAGGTTCGCGCACGAGCGCTCCACATGATGTCGACTGTATTGTTCAAGCTTTATCAGGGATCGACATTGATAGCCAAGTCGCCACATGACGATCCCCCTGCCGAGCTTGAGCGTCTTTCGGCAATCCTTCCGCCGCGGATCTTGCGTTCGTTGGAGGATCTGGCCGACATAGATGCAGCTGAAGTCGATATCGTCGAGCTACTCGAGAACTACGGTGGTACAATCTCGCCAAGCGTGCTTGAGAGCATCACTATTCCTCCAGAGATCAGAGAGTTCTGTGATAGTGCAGATATACGTCTGATCGAGACACAACGTCTCGTGGTGCACCATCGTCGGCATCGATCGTCGGCTTCAACGCGGACCTCGCCTGAAGAGGCTACCCGTGAGGTTACAGCGCAGGAGTTTGCGTTTGATCTTGCCCAGCGTATCGCGGGTGCCCTGGCGCAAAATTCCCGTACATCACAACAACTAGATAAGGATTTCCCGCGTCAACTTATGCTCGATCCCCTGATCCCGGAAGCGGCCACTCAGGAAGCTATTCGTGGCAAGTATGAGGAGCAGAGCAATCTGCGGAGAAAGCTTGCAGAAGCCTCCCTTATCGATAATACGGATGATCTGCCTCTGCCGTCGCGGAGTTTGCAGGACTGGGAACGCCTTGTTCTGTGGAACTACTTGAGCGATACGGAAAAGAAGCTTGCTACCTTCGAGCCGCTTCTCGAAAGAATTGATCTCCTTAAGGAGATAATAAATTCCAGGTTTCTCTATAAGAGGCTGATCGTCGACAGAGAGAAGGGATTCTACTTCTCTACCGAGAGTGGAAGCGTCGTTGCCCCGCGCCAACTCTCATCCGGGGAACAGCATGAGCTAGTCCTCCTGTATGACCTTCTATTCAATGTCAAGCCAGGCGCTCTTGTATTGATAGATGAACCTGAGATTTCGTTGCACGTAGCTTGGCAGAGACAGTTTCTGTCGGATATTAGTAGAGTCGCCCGCTTGTCCTCGTGTAGATTTATAGTAGCGACGCACTCTCCGCAAATAATGGGAAAATGGGCCTCAGGAGCTATCGCGCTGGCCCCCGACTATAAGCCTGATGAGATTTAACATGCTTGAATGGATCACTGGCGAAACTATATACGCTGAGCTCGTCCTTCAGAAGGGTGCGGACGACCGGACCCTTATGCTGCTAGAGGGGGACACGGACTGCCGATCTCTAGATGGTCACATTGACGAGTCGGCATGCCTTACTATTCCATGCCACGGCAAGGAAAATCTAGTGGTTGCAATGGAGCTAGTCGATAAGTTTAAGCTCGCAGGTATAGTGGCAATTCGGGATCGCGATTGGGTGGGCTACTTAGCGACGCCTACGCTTCCGCCAGGGATATTTCTTACCGATTTCTACGATTTGGATGCGAGTATCGTTCTGTCCGGCGATACTTGCTCGCGCGTCATAATCGGATTTGCTGATCGCCGACAGCTTTCGCAGCACCTCGAGTCATGCGGCGTTTCTAGTCCAAGAGACGTCGCTGTTGCTTACGCTGGCCCGGTTGGTATTCTACGGCTTGAGTCCGATAGGAATGGCCTCATGCTTGCCTTGCGAGACTTTCCTATGAGGCCAGTCACCCATGATAGCTACTCTAGGATTGACCTCCAGAAATTGGTTGAGCTTGCGATCCTTCGATCCGAGGATTGCGATCTAGATGCTCTTGGTATCGTTGAACTGATGGAGCGGCGGCTCGCTGCTGAGGATTCTCTTGCTCACGTATGCTCAGGTCACGATCTTCTATCCGCGCTATCTCTCGTTATGAGAAAGCGGTGGGGGCGCGGAATTAGTGTCGAAGTGCTCGGAGATAGCTTTCGAGGTGCCCTGTCTTGCGAGGATCTTCGGCGAATGAGCTTCTACCGCAAGGTTTCTTCGGCAATAGAATCTAAAGAACCTATCTGGTTGTGCGATACGGATCACAATGGCAGGGCGGAGTGCGCGTAAGCTCTCCGCTGAATGACGTGATCTCAGCGATTTGCTGATAGAGAGTCGTGCTCGAAATGGATGAGGACAAGCGCCGCGCGGGCGATGTCGCCGATTCGGCTGGGGCTG
>NZ_JBSGJX010000094.1:0-8498 GCF_053605785.1 Nonomuraea sp. NPDC003754 | reverse complement strand
CCCGCTGCGCTTGGCCATCGAGGCCCGCGTCCAGTGTGTGGCGCCTGTCGGTGTCTGTTCCAAGGTGGCCACCACCACCTGCTCGACCTGGTCCAAGGTGATCGACGGTGGCCGGCCAGGTCGCGGCTCGTCGATCAGCCCGTCCAGCCGCAGCCGCAGAAAGCGCGAGCGCCACTTGGAGACCGTGTCCGGATGCACTCGCAGCTCGGCAGCGATCTGCTGGTTGTCCTTGCCGTCCGCACAGCCAAGCACGATCTTCGCCCGCATCGCCAGGACCTGCGACGATTTGGCTCGGCGCGCCCACCGCTGCAGCGTGACCCGTTCTTCCTCGGTGACCGTCAGCCCGGCCTTGGGCCGCCCGGTTCGGGGCCTGTCCAGCAGGGCATCGATCCCGCCCCGCGCGTAAGCGGCGCGCCACCGGCGCACCGTCGCCACGTTCATCCCGAGATCCCGCGCCACCTGCGCGTTACTGGCACCCGGTTCGGCGCAGGCCAGCACGATCCGCGCTCGGCTGGCCAGTCCCGACGCATCCACCGTCAAACCATGCAGCCGAGCTCGCTCCGTGCTCGTTAACTTGATCTCTAGGGCCGACGGGCCCGGATTTCCCATATGCCAAATGATAAGAACTTATCCGCCGAATTTCAGGCGCATGACACTAGCCGGGCGGTGAGCAGGGCTCACAGGGGGGCTCACAAATCACGATCCCGGTTCACAGCGAGCCCACCAAGCAATACCGTGGGGCGATCGGACATGCCTGGGCGGCTTCCTTGCGGCGGGTGATGGCCAACGCGCGGCGCTCGCCCTCGGTCAAGCTGGTGTCCAGGCGGCCGGCGGCGAGCGCCGGTTTGGCGTGGGCGCGCTGCTCGGCGGCACGGTCGAGGATGTCGTCAGGCATGGTGCGCTCCGTGGGGGAAGCCGCAGGCTGCGGGGAAGGGGCGGGGCGCGGTCGCGGTCGGACCGCGCGTGAGGACGGCTCCAGGCTGAGCAGATCGGCCACCAGCTCGGCGCCCATCTGCTCGTTGAGGTAGGCCATCAGGCCCGGCTCCAGCGGCGCGGCGCGGCGCGGCGGCCGCGGGCAAGCCGGTCGATGTCGGACAGGCTCTTGAGGTACCAGGATCGGACGGTGTTCCAGCGGCTGGCCGACAGGTCGGCTACCAGCTGCACGCCGGCGTGGCCCTCGCCGTATTTGGCCATGTCGCGCAACACCATGCCGAGTTCGCCGGCTACATGCGCCATCTCCGACCGGCGCGCGACCCGGCCGAGGACGGCCTCGTCAGCCATATTCCGGATCGTTCCGCCTCCGGTGTACTGAGCGGTGCCGCGGGTGCCGACCAGAACCCAGGAGACGGCCTCTGACCGGCCCTTGGTGGAGAGGTATTCCATCTCGGCTCGGGTGGCCATGCCGAGCCGGTCGCCGTGCTTGAGCAGCTCGTCCATCTCGTCGACCACGACGGGCACCAGCGGGGTTTCGCGGGTGGGCTCGACGGTGGCCTCGTCGCCGTCTTCCTGCATGCCGCGGTAGTCGATGATGTGGCGGGCCATGCGCAGCAGGTGGTAGGCCCGCTGCCGTTGCGCAGGGCCGCACGCGGATGCGCCGAGGGCGGGCCGCCAGCGCCGCATCTCCTTGGCCTTGGACACGTTGATGCCGATGACGAAGGCGTTGTCGGCGGCTGTCAGTCGCTCGATGATGCTGTTCAGGGTCACCGACTTGCCCGCGCCGGTGATGGCTACGATCATCGTGCGCTTGGCGCCCTCCTCGTCCCACTGGGTGACGGTGAGGGGGCGGCCGGTCTCGGGGTCCATGCCGATGACGATGGGCTCGCGGGCGTCGGCGATCTGCGGGAGCACGATCTCCGGTGTGGCGTCGAGCAGTGGGTGAGGCAAGACGCTCGACCACGGGTCCTTGTAGCGGATGCTGATCACGAGTCGCCCGGCGATCCCGCCTGGTCGCGTGGTGACGCGGGAGGTGGGCAGCATCTCCACCTCGGCGATGCGCTCTTCCAGGTCAGCGCCTGCGAGGTGAGAGGCGCGCTTGCCCGTGCCACGCGTGTCGATCTCGAACTGCTCGCCGAGCCTGGTCTCCCGCCAGTCGAGCAGGTGAGAGCCGCCGAGCCCGTACAGGTAGGCGCGACGGTGCCAGTCAGCGCGGGCCCGCTCCCATGCGATCTTTGCAACGATCTCCGGATCTGTGCGGTACGCCCAGTAGGTCAACCCGGCCGTGGCCGCCCCGATCACGCTCATCAGGCCCGGGGCGCCCTCGACACCTGCGGTGACACCCCACGCGGTCGCGCCCGTCAGCCACAGCCCGCTCGCCGCGGTGGCGACCGCCGCACGCCCTGGCCGGCGCTGGCCAGGCAGGGTCATCTCGCGGGCGTACATGCCGATCGTGGCCACCGCGGTCACCGGCAGCCCAAGCAGTGCGGGCGCCTCGACATGGTGGGCGATCTCGGCCAGGACGACGGCGCCGGCCATGACGGGGATGGGGCCGCGGCGCAGGTGGTCACGCTGTACCCAGCCCACGGCACGCCGGATCGGGCCACGCCTGGGCGTGGCCTCCTCCTCGGCGGGCGGCGGGCTGGGCTGCAGGTCGAGCGACACAGGATCTCCTAGAACTGACCGGTCATGAACCGGCCGTTGTGCGGCATCACCACGCCGGACGCGGCCAACTCCAACACCTGGCCGTAGACGGTCAAGAACTGGGTCATGGCATCGGACATCTGCGCGGACGCCGCGCTGACCTGCTCGCTGTAGGCCGTGATGCCCGAGACAGCGGTGGGGTCGAGGCCGATCTCGGTCACACACGTCTCGCGCGCATCTTCGAGGCCTCGGCGTAGGCGACCATGCCAGCGGCCTCGGCCTTCATGAACTCCAGGAGATGGCTGTCGCTCTCAGGGACGAAGTTCCTGACCCGGTCGATCATCACCTGCCAGTCCAGCGGGGCGACGGCCCCCTCGGGGGCCGTCTGCGGGGCGTCGGTGGTTGCGGTCATGGTGGTGCCTCCGGAAGGAGTTGTGCGAGATGAGGGTGTAGGTCGTGCCGGCGGGCTTGGGGGTGCGGGTGCGGCCTGCTCGGGTCGGGGGTTCGGAGTGGGCTGAGGGCCGGCGGCCGGGGTGGCCGGTTGGGCGGGCAGGCCGAGGGTGAGGCGAGCGCGGGCCACGGCGCGCCGTCCCAGGTGGCGCTCGCCGACCTGGCCGCGGGTGGCACGCCACCGATCGAGGACCGTCTCGGCCGGGCGGCGGGTCTGCCGCTCAGCCCACCGGGCCTCCCACCTGCCTCGCCTGACCGTGTGGTTGGCGGCCATGCGCTGGTTCGCGGCCTTGCTCGCGCGGCGGATGGCCCGCACCGCGCGACCCGTGCCGCGGCCGGCGAGCTCGGCGCCGGCCTCGGACAACCTCGTCGAGGCGACCGGGGTGGCGCCGCTGCTGTTGTACGCCTTGACCAGCAGCGATCCCGCCCCGGGGACCCGGCCTTTGCCGTCGCTGGCCGTCCGCTTTCGGCCGTCGGACATCTTGGCGACGACCGCGATGCCCGCCCCGACGGCGGCGACGACGACCAGCTCTAGCCCGGCCATGGCTCGGTCTCCTCACCGTCATCTCGCGGCGTGAGCCGGACATACCGGCCGGGTTCGAGCTGGTCGTCGAGGGCGTAGACGGGCGCCCGGGTGGGCGGCTCGTCGGCGTCTTCGGGGGCGGGGGCTGGTGCTGCCACGGCTGGAGGCTCGTCGGCGCCGTCGTCGGCGCGCTGCGGTTCGTCGTCGGCGTCCGGGTTGTCGGGGATTCCGTGCACGTCCGCGTACGCATCACAGGCGGCCAGGAGCGCGGTGCCGGCCGTGCAGGCGCCGATGACGATGCCGATGCACGCGGCGGTGGACAGGTCCGTGATGATGCCGAGGATAAGGATGCCGGCGACCATCGCGAGGATGCCGACCCAGCTGGGCCGGGTCGCCCACCAGCGGAGAAGGAAGACGCGGATCGCGGGGCCGGTCACGACATGCTCCGGAACAGGTTCATGGCGATGCTGCTGACCCAGCGCATGATGCCGGCGCCCCACTCGGTGCCGCCGAAGAACATGCCGAAGAGGACGGCCGGGATGAACGTCATCCACTGCTTGCCTTGGAGCATGAACGTGCAGATGGCGATGATCAGGAAGAGGACGGCGAGGACGCCTTGAGCGAGTGATGCGGACATGGTGGCCTCCCTCAGCCCGCGACCGGATCGGCCTGAGCGGGTGATCCGTTGATCTTCTTGCCGCTGTGAAGCGAGGTCTGCCGAACCGTCTCGGCGGGATCCATCTGTTCCTGTTCGGCGGCAAGGCGCTCACGCTCGGCCGTCTCGGCGCGCTCGATTTCGACGTCGGTCCGGACGTAGCCCGCTTGCCGTTCGGAGATCTTGGCGATCTTGGCCAGTCGCTCGCGTGAGAGCTTCACATCGGCGTCGAGGCAGGCAGCGTAGACGAGGGCGGCGACCTTGACCGGGTCGGGCTCGGGGAGCGGCTGCTCACCTTCACCCGATCGCCCTTCTTCTGCCGATCCGTCCCCGGTGTCCGTTTCGGCATCGATGCTCTCGGGCTGCCGCACGACGGGTCCGGCTGGCCCTTCGACGGAGGATCGCGCCTGGTCAGAGAGGGCGCGGGGGAAGAGGTAGCGCAACACATACACGAACAGGTGGGTGCCACAGAAGATAGTGCCGATCACCAACACCGCGATGACCGCGACCACCTGCCATGGCAGCGGGCCGACCTCGCCCGATCGGGTGTCAGGAGTGGTCCAGCCGAGCCCGTGAAGGAACTGTAGGAGGCCGGACGCGGCCGTGAAGATCGCCACGATTCCGAGGGCATACCGGCGTGCCGCTGGGTCGTGACGCAAGATCATCGCTGCCACGATCGCCACCACGATCAGCCCATCGATACCGATCCACCACAGCCGCGCCGCCCCTGGCTCGATGTGCGCAACGAGCGCCGTATCCCGCAGGGGGCCGAGGGAGGTGTTCAGGCCGACGGCCACGATCCCGACGACGAGAAGGCCGAGGACGGCCACCCCGGTGATCGCCCAGAACGAGCGATCCGTCGCGGCCGGCACGGGTGGGCGTCCGGCGCGGCGCTTGGCCTGGCGGCGCTTCCACCACTCCTTGACGCGCCTCTTCGGCTCCTCGGCCGCCTCCTCCTGGGCGGCTCGCCGGGGGCCGGATCATCCTCAGCGGGGTGATCGGGTCCGGGAACCTGGCCCGTGACGAGCTGCTCGTCGGCGGGCTCGGTCAGTGCCGAACTGGCGTTCTCTGGCGCGGGCATGGCGCCGTCGTGTACTTCTTTCACTGCTCCGTCTCCGCTGTGATCGGTTGGCGGGGTGTTCGGGCCCTCGGCTGGCGGTGGAGTCGCTGGTCGAGGGCCGCTTTGGCGTGCTCTGTCTGGTTGGTCTGGTGTGGTGGCCTCCCGCCCGGTCACCTGATGGGCGGGAGGCCGTCCGGCGCGGAGATCGCGCGGCAGTGGGTGTGAGCCGCTGGGATACACGCCGGGGTCTGGGTGGCCCCGCCCTTCTCGTCGGGCGGGGCCGGTGTCCGGTCAGCACTCCGGACATTCAAGGGGGCACGTGGGGCCTCCGACCGCACTTCCCTCGGCCGGAGGCCCGAGAGTGGCCCGGCACTGGGTTGCGCCGGGCGTCTATCTGGGCCTCACACCTCACCCCCGATGGGGAGGTGCGAGGTTGGAGCCCGACCTGCAGCCGTTCGCAGGCGGCAGGCCGGGAGCTCAGGGGTTCTGCCGCTTGGCCACCTCATCGAGGCGCTCGACTGCGGCCAGGCCCAGGTCGGCCACCCGCCTAACGAAGGCGCCTTCGTCGAACGTCGACCGGTAAGGCGTCGCGGGCGGCTCGTCGACGAAGACCCCGTAGCCGGGGACGCCGTACAGCAGGGAGGGGTGCCACTCCAACGGCTCGGGCTCCGCCTCCGGCTCATCGTCGTCCTGGCCCTCAGGCTCGACGCTCACGCTGTCGCTGGTCATAGCGTTGCCGCCAGGGTGGTGCGCAGCTCGACGCACGCCTCGTGCCCGTCGGGTCCGCTGCTCGTACGGAACGACGTGGTGAGGGTGCTGATCTCGGCCCACTCGCGCCCCCCGAACAGGTCGGGTCGGCCGGGGTCCTTCACGGTCAGGGACAGGCCGCGATCAGTGATCTCGATCGCCGCGTGGACGAGCTGGTCGGTGCCGGTGCGCCGTACGGCCTGCGTCACGAGCTCGCGCATGGCTTTCTCGGCGTTGTCGGCGAGGTCGGGCCGCTCGTGGAGGGCGATCTCGCGGGCCCAGAGGGCGGCGGCGGCCGGGCTTTCGGTGGTCGGGGGGAGCGACTGTCGGTACATCCCGACCGCCAGCCTTTCTAGGAAGGATGGACTGCTTTCTCACTAGGTTGCAACCTTCCTAGAAAGGATGTCAAGCTACTCATGTGGAAAATGACGAGCGGCCACCCTCCCAGCGCATAGCCGATGACCTGCGCGCCCTCATCGCATCCGGCGAACTGGCCGTCGGGGACCGGCTCCCGTCGATCCCCGACCTCGTGCGGACGTACGGCGTAGCCACCAACACCGCGCACAGCGTCATCCGCGCACTCCAGAGCGAGGGCCTCGTCATCTCCCGCGCCGGATCCGGCACGTTCGTGCGGGGCCGGCCGAAGGTCCAGCCCCTGATCAGGGCCTGGTATCGGACGACGCCGTACGGCTCGCCGTTCAAGGCCGACATGGAGCGGCAAGGCCACGAGGCCGCCTGGTCCTGCGAGTCGCAGACCACGATCGCTCCCCCGGAGATCCGCGAGCGCCTGGGCCTCGCCGAGGCCGGCGACCTCGAGGACGTGGTGCGCACCGACTACCTGTTCAGGGCAGATGACGAGCCCGCGATGCTGTCGACGAGCTGGGAGCCACTCGCCCTCACCAGCGGTACACCGGTCGTACTGCCCGAGGACGGCATGCTCGCCGGCCGCGGCGTGGCCGAGCGGATGCTGTCGATCGGCTACCCGATCGACGACTGGGTTGAGGAGGTCAGCGCTCGCCTTGGTACGACCCAGGAGTGTCAGCGCCTCGACCACGCGCCGGGCAGCGTCATGGTGACGATCAGGCGGACGTACTACAGCGGCGAGCTGGCGGTCGAGACGGCCGACATCGTGATCCCTGGGGACCGGTTCCTCTTGGTGTACAGCGGCAAGATGGGCAGGCCTGCCGAGGAGGGCCGATGAGTGACCTGCGAGTTCACTCCCGGCGAGTGGCGTGCGTTTCTCGCCGGCGCGAAGGCCGGCGAGTTCGACGTGCCCACGTCATAGCGCGGACAGCAGCGGGCCCCGACGTAGAGACGCCGGGGCTCTGGCATGTCCCGAGGGCTACTTGACCTGCCACTCCAGGGTCATGTCGCTGGGCTGGTAGGAGACCGTGCGGGGCTTGGCGCCCTTCTGTACCTCGAACGGGATCCAGCCGCGCACGCATCGGCCCTCTTGGACCTGGCGGCCGTTGGGGTAGAGGGGGACGTCCCACCACTCCGGGCCCCACGAGGACATCGCCTGCTCGACGGTCTCGTCGGCAAATTCGATCGACCACGGCCCCCAGGAGACGTTCGTCGGGGAGCCCTCGCTCTTGGCGATGCACATGCGGACCTCGATGCCGATGTACTCGCGGCCGGCGCGCTCGGGCAGGCCGGGGACGACGGCGGTGAAAGGTTGCCGTATTCGCAGGACGGTGGCTTTCACGGCTGAGCCGGGGGCCTGTCCTTCCTGGGTGGCACCGACCCTAGCGGGGGCGGGTGGCGTTGATGGAGTGGGCGTCGCGGTGGCGCTTGGCTTCTCCAGGGGGACGGTGGCTGTGGCGCCGGTGCTGGCGCAGCCGGCGGCGAGCGACGCGAGGAGGGCAACGGAGACAAGGGGGCGCATGGTGACTCCAGGTGTGGATGCGAATGCATGGGGTGGGATGCGCGAAGGGGGCGGAGGTTCACGCCGAGCGGCGTTCCGTTGGAGCCCCAATAGACCGGTCGCCGTCGGGCGGTGGGGCCTCGACGGCGACCGGAGTTCAGGAGCATACGACCTCGTCTGCCACGTCTACCTCGTGGTCAACGTAGCGCACGAAGAGGGCGTCTCCCATGACCAGTACGTTGACGATCATGGACGTGGTGGACCCATTCAACCCGACGCCGAAGTATCGGCAGATCGTGGAAATCGTCATACGGCAGATACGGCAGGGCAAGCTGGAGCCGATGACGCCGATTCCCTCGGAGGCGAGGATGGTGCAGATCCACGGGGTTGCTCGGGAGACCGTGCGCCAGGCGGTCGCGGCGCTTCGCGATGAGGGGTGGGTGTTCACGATCCAGGCGCGCGGGACGTTCGTGAGCCCTCAAGAGCGGTGGCCGAAGAGCGAGTAGGCGGGGGTTCCACCCGAAGACTGGACACGGCTTATGCAGCTGATGCCAGCGTAGATGATGTTGAGTGGAAGGCTGTCTCGTAGGTCTGGGGAGCCCGCTGGCCGAGCCTGGAGTGG
>NZ_JBSGJX010000093.1:0-8704 GCF_053605785.1 Nonomuraea sp. NPDC003754 | reverse complement strand
AGTTGCCCGCGAGCAGCCACCGGACGGGCTCGATCACCAGCGACAGCGTGCCGAAGACGCCGAGGGTGAGGGCCAGCGCGATCCTGGCCCAGTTGCGGCCGCGGCGCAGGCTCGCCGCCAGGGCGACGGCCCCGGCGAACACCGCCAGCCGGAAGGCCAGCCCGCCGGCGAGGGTGGAACTACTGGACCTGCTGATGACCACTGAGCTGCTGAACAAGGCGCAGAGCGCAGCCGACAAGGAGAAGGTCCGCAAGCACCCGAAACTGGCCAAGGCTTCGGCTCGCCTGGCGGTGGCGGTGGAGGCGCTGTTCGACTCCGACTCCTGGGGTGGAGAGGATGAGGAGCCGCGGGTGTCGGTGGTGTGGGAAGCAATCGAGGCGGTGGTGTCGCGGGCGGAGCTGCGGGCGGCCCTGGTCAAGGCCGACTACGGGCCGCTCGGCACCTTTGCCCGCGGGAGGATCGACCTGCACAAAGTGCGGCGGACGTGGCCGGACATCCTGCGCGTGGGCGCCTCGATCTACACCGGTACCGTCCGCGCCTACGACGTGGTGACGATGCTGCACCGCGAGGGCCACCCCACCGCGCTCGGAGAGGCGATCGCCGCCTACGGCCGAATCTTCAAATCCCTGTACATTCTCGCCTACATCGACACCGACGAGACCTACCGGCGCGACATCAAGCACATCCGCAACCTGCAGGAGGGCCGGCATGCCCTGGCGCGGAAGATCTGCCACGGCAAGAAGGGCGAGCTCTACCACCGGTACGAACGCGGACTGGAAATCAACTCGACGTCCTCGGCATTGTTCTCAACTGCGTCGTTTTATGGACAACGGTCTACCTGGACGCGGCACTACGACAGCTGAAGGCGCAGGATTATCCGGTCGGAGACGAGGACATGGCCCGGCTCTCGCCCTTCGTCAACACCCACCTGGGCGCCCATGGCGCCTACATCTTCGTGCTTCCCGACCTGGCTCCGGGAGCGATCCGCGACCTGCGTGATCCCGACGCGCCCGACGCTGACGACGACGAAATCCGACGAGCCGGCTCGTGGCCGAACGGAACCCCGGGCGCATGGCGCCATCTCCGTCACGAGGCATTACGCTCTCCAGGAATGGGAGGGCGGTTCTGGAGCAGCGTCTATCTGCTGTTCATCTGGTTTCCGGTGCTGCCGTTCCTCGATACTGAGCCACCTGTCAGCCGGGTGGTCTTGGCGGTCGGTGGTCTGCTTGGCTTCGTCGCCTGCTATCTACGGGTGGCGTGGACGGCTCTGGCGGCTCCCAGGAGGAATGCGACGCCGTGGGCGCTTGGGCTGCTGTACATGCTGTGGATCGCGCTGGTGCCCCCGCTTGGCGATCAGTGGCTGCTCATCTCGACGTACTTCACCGTGGCCGCGCTGGTCGCGTCAGTTCCACGCCGGGCGATGTTCGCGGGGATGGCGGTCATCGTGGCGGCCTACGCCGGCGGGCTGCTCTACCTTGACCTGCCCCTGTCCGGCACGTGGTGGATGCCGCTGCAGCCCGTGCTGTTCGCCGGCCTGATCGACATGTTCCTTCGGTTTCGCGAGGAGAGAACCAGGGCTGAACAGCTGGCCGTCGAGAACGAGCGGCTCCGGTTCTCCCGGGATATGCACGACATCATCGGACACAGCCTGTCGGTGATGACGTTGAAGACCCAGCTCGCCGATCGGCTGATCGAACGAGATCCCGCACGGGCTCGTGAGGAGATCAGGCAGCTGGAGGAGCTGTCCAGGCAGGCGCTGGAGGATGTGCGCGAGGCGGTCAGCGGCTATCGGTCGCTGTCGCTGCGCGAGGAGCTCACGCGGGCGCGCGAGGCGCTGACCGCTGCCGGGATCCACGCCGCGGTGGCGGCCGACGACGTGCCGGCGGACGCGGCGTCGCTGCTGGCGTGGGTGGTGCGTGAGGGCACCACCAATGTTGTACGGCACAGCCGCGCCAGCCACTGCGAGATCAAGGTCTTCACCGATGGCGATCACGTCGTGGCCGAGGTGTCCGACGACGGCCTCGGCAGCGGCAAGGCGCCCGGCGATGGCAACGGGCTGCGCGGCCTGTCTGAGCGGCTCGATGCGGTCGGCGGCACCCTGGAGCATTCGGCCACCGATGAGGGCTTCATCCTGCGGGCTAGGCTGCCCGCGTGATCAATGTTCTGCTGGCGGACGACCAGCATCTGGTACGGCAGGCGATGGCCGCCCTGCTCAGCTTCGAAGACGACATCACGGTGGTCGGCGAAGTCGGTACCGGCGAGGAGGTGGCAGGCGCGGTCACTCGGCTCCAACCAGACGTGGTCCTGCTCGACATCGAGATGCCCGGCAAAGACGGCCTCACCGTCGCGGCCGAGCTGTCCGGCGTCCGCGTGATCATCCTGACCACGTTCGGTCGTCCCGGCTATCTGAGCAGGGCCGTCAACGCGGGCGTGGCAGGCTACGTCCTCAAGGACGCGCGAGCCGACGAACTCGCCAACGCGATCAGGAAAGTGGCCGGGGGAGGCAGGGTGATCGACCACAAGCTGGCCGCCGCGAGCCGGTCCGCGGGTGCCAATCCACTCACCGACCGGGAGCGGGAGGTGCTGCGGGCCGCGGCCGATGGCGCGACGATCGCCGACATCGCACAGCGGATGTTCCTGTCGGCCGGCACCGTACGCAACTATCTGTCCAGCGCCAGCCAGAAGGTAGGGGCGCGCAATCGGGCCGAAGCCGTACGCGCTGCCGAGGACAAGGGCTGGCTATAGGACGTTTGTCACTACTGGCATCGCCGCGCCGTCGGCACGCTAGCAGACGTGTTCAAACGCATTCTTCCAGCACTTGGCCTGCTCGTTCTCGCGCCGCTGGTCGGCGAATATCTGCTCGGTAACATCTCCATCAACGCCCTACCGATGATCATCGGGCTGATCCCGCTCTACGGCGGCGGCGCGTTGCTGATCCGTGAGGTCGCCCGCCGGTGGCGGCTCGGGTGGCCGGGGATCATCCTGCTCGGGCTCGCCTACGCCGTGATCGAGGAGGGCCTGCTCACCCAATCGCTGTTCAACCCCGACTACGTCGGGTTGCGGCTGCTCGACTACGGGTTCATCCCTGCGCTGGGCATCGGCGCCTACTGGACCGTGTTCGTCCTGGCCATCCATGGGGTGTGGAGCATCGCGGTGCCGATCTCGCTCGTCGAAGCGGGCTCACGCCGCCCGGACACACCCTGGCTCGGCAAGATCGGCCTCACCGTGACCGCCATCCTGTTCCTGCTGGGGGGCGCAGTAGTCGCCCTGGCAAGCCCGGTCATCTACCCGGTGTCAGCCGCGCAGGTCACCTGGACGCTCATCACGGCCGTCGCCCTGATCATCGCCGCGTTCCTTACCGTCCGGTTCCGCCGTCCCCTCCTGCCGGCCGCATCGGCCGGCCCGTGGACCGTCTTCGCGATCACAATCGTGGCCGGGCTGGCGTTCATGCTCCCCGCCATGACGGCCAATCTGCAGTCCAGCGTGCCCGCGTGGATCACGGTCGGCTTCTACCTCGCGCTCTACGCCACGATGACGCTGCTCATCCTGCGCTGGTCCCGGCGCATCGGCTGGGGCCCCTGGCACAAGTTCGCCCTGGGCGCCGCCGGCCTGCTCACCTACGCATGGCACGGCTTCCCCCAGCCGCCGAGCTTCCCGGCGCCCGCGCATGTGGACCTCATCGGCAACGCTGTCTTCGCGCTGGCCGCCATCGGGCTGCTCGCCTTTGTGGTGGCACGGCTCCGCCGCACCGCAGCGCCAGTCTGATCTTCAGCCTTGGCGCTCTCGAGATCACTCCAGATTTGTCGTTAAGATCCCACACTAATCCTGAAGGTCCCAAATGTTCCACCATGAGGGAATGCTCACAGTCTGTGCAGAGCTGCCGTCGTTGGAGGTTCCGTGCCCATCGGGTATCTGTTCACTGTGGCGGTCACCGCGATCGGCACGCTGTTCGCGTTACGGCCGCTGCCGTTCTTTTCACATCCCCTCGGCCGCGTGAGCTACTTCTTCGGGCTGGCCGCCAACGAGCTGCCGTTTGCGGCCTTCTTCTGGATACTGCTGGTCCCGACGGCGCTGGCGATCGCCGATGATGACATCGCCTCGGCGGGCGGCTGGGCGGTCGTCGCTTTGGCTGCCGTGACCGCGATCGGGCTCGCGGTTATCGCCTCCCGCGCGTTGGGCGAGCGGGCCAGGATCGAGCGCGCGATGGACGCGGGGCTGGGCGCGGGGTGGCGCACCGCCATCGACGCCGACCTGTCCACGAGACTGCGGCGCCGTGCCCCGTGGGCCCGGATCCTGTTCCTGCCCTATCTCTGGCCCGGTGTTTCTCACCGATCGGCGGCCTGGGTCCGCGCGCACTCCCGCCGCGGCGGATCTGTGCCCTGACACCGGACGCGCCCCGCTGCCGTACGAGCGGGCCGAGTATCCCTCTTCAAGCAGGCCACCAAGCGCTACGACTTGGCAGGCGGAGGGTTCACGGGTGTGAGTAGTTGAGGTACAGAAATCCCGGTGAGATTGATCTTGCTGCGGTTCCCCACTCCTGATGAGGCTCGGGTGTGCTGCATACGGCAGCGGTCTCATCCTCTTCGGGTTCGGGCCAGGGGCCGAAGGGGCCGTGTTCCCCGGGGCCGGTGGCGCCGAGGAGGCCAGGGTCCTTCCAGCGGCATGGGGATCACTGTGCGTTTCCGTTCCGGGCCTGTGAGAGCAACTGGGCCACGACGTCATCGGTGCCGTGCTGAGCATGGCGGGCCAGGTCGTCCAGCACGGTGTCGCCGTCGAGGACTTGTGCGGTGAGCCGTTCCATCAGCTCCGGGTCGGTGCCGCTTCCGCGGCCGGTGATGCGGGCGCGGACCGGGCGGCGGGGGCCGATGACCTGGGCGTCGTCGGACGTGGCGGCTTCCTCGGCTTCGGCGAGCGCCCGGTACAGAGAGGCGACCGACGGGTGGCCCGCGTTCTTGCCCGCCTTGGTCGTCAGCTTCTTCGCGATGTCGGGGACAGCGACGCCCTTGTTCTTCAGCGCGACGGCGAAGGTGAGCATGTCGTCGTCGATGACCTTGGGGCGTCCGCCGTGGTTACCCTTGGCAGCGGCGGTCTGCCGGCCCTCCAGGGTCTGTTCTCGGATGTAGTTGCGGTCGAGTTGGGCGGCGACGGCGAGCACGGCGAAGAACATCGCTCCCATGCCGTTGGGGTCGGTCGTAGATGCCGGTGAGCGGGCCGGTGAGGAGTTCGAGCTGGACGCCAGCGTCCTGAAGCCGGCCGGAGAGGGTCATCGGCTCGGCGGCGTTGCGGGCGAGGCGCTTGAGTTCGTGGACGGTGAGGATGACCTCCATGGTCGGGGGCGGCCTCCTTGATGTCGTACGCGAGCTGCAGCGCCTTCTCCAGCTCCGGCCGCGTCTTGATCCGGGTGGAGATCTTCTCGGAGAAGATCCGCTTGCAGACCGGTTCGAGTGTGGCGAGTTGGGAGGCGTGTTCCTGCTGGACGGTCGAACAGCGGGCGTACCCGATCCGGATCGGCTTGGCCGTCGCGGCGGCCGGTGGGGCTTCGACGGGCGGGCCCGCCTTCCACGGCCGCCCCGGGCCGCGGTCCTCGGGGACGGTCACCTCCAGTTCCTCGCGGAGCGCGGGGACGAGGATGACGCGGGCGGTGTGGTACTTCGTTACGCACTTCCGCTCCGAGTGCGGCAGGCGCTGCCCGCCGGGGCTTCACACTTCGGACAGTCGTTTCGTTCTACCGCGTTTGCTGCTTGATCGGGCGTCAGGTCCACCCGCGCAGTCTGTCAGAACCGTCTCGCACAACATGCTGGTTTTGCGAGGAGTTCTGCGAACGGCGACCTGCGGATTCGTGAGCGGCTCCGGGGTGTTCGCAGAACTCTCGCAGCTGGTCATTTGTGAGAATCACGCAGCACCCGGCCGTGGCCGCTGCGCTTGGGTACGCGGGCCGAACTGTTCCGTATACAGAAGCCCCGGCCGCGCCTGGCGGTTCAGCCCGTGAGGGCGTTGAGCCAGCCGGTCAGCAGACGGTTGATCTCCTCGGGGCGTTCCTGCTGGATCCAGTGGCCGCAGCCCTCTACGAGGTGGGAGGCGGTCAGGCCGGGAAGGGTGGTGGGGAAGGCCTCGATAGCGTCGGACATCCAGGTGGTGGAGGCGTCCAGGGCGCCGCCGATGAACAGGGACGGCTGCTTGATCGGGGCGCCGCGGTGGGGGGCGAGGTCTTCCCAGTCGCGGTCCACGTTGCGGTAGCGGTTGAGGGCGCCGGTCAGACCCGTGCGCTCGAACTCTCCGGCGTAAACGTCGAGGTCGTCCTCGGTCAGCCAGACCGGGAGGATGCCGGCGGGAAAACGGTCACGCAGCTGGCCGCCGTGGGCGACGAAGTGCGGGTCGGGCTCGCCCTGGGCGGGCATGGTGTCGGCGGACAGGGCGGCGTAGAAGCCCGCGAGCCAGCCCCGCACGTCAGACTCGATCTCCGTCTCGGCGCGGCCGGGCTCCTGGAAGTAGGAGACGTAGAACTCCTGCTCGGGGCCGCCGATCTGGCCGAAGATGTCGGTGGGGCGGGGGCCGCCGGGTGGCGCGTACGGGACGCTCAGCAGGGCGACGGCCCGGAAGACCTCGGGGTGGAGCAGTGCGGAGGTGGCGGCGATGTTAGAGCCCCAGTCGTGGCCGACGACCACCGCGTTCTCCTCGCCGAGGGCGTGCACGAGGGCGACGTTGTCCTCCACCAGGTCCAGCATCCGGTAGGCGTCGGTCGCCGCAGGCTTGGAGGAGCGGCCGTAGCCGCGCACGTCGATCGCCACCGCCCGGTAGCCGGCCGCGGCGAGGGCCGGGAGCTGGCGGCGCCAGGAGTACCAGGACTCGGGGAAGCCGTGCACGAGCAGGACCAGCGGGCCGGTGCCCTGCTCGACCAGGTGCAGGCGCCCGGCCGGGGCCTCGACGGTGCGGTGGCGGAGTGCGGCGGACGGCTCGGGCTGCATGGGGGCTTCTCCTCGGTTCGCGGGTGGATGCAGGTACGCATCGATCATGCGGCGCGGCGACCGTCCGACGCGATTACTCTTGCCACTCTGGCAAACTTGCAGGACAGATGGTGGAGCGGCACGTCCGGAGGGGGGCAGAGCGGGTGACAGGCGACGACGTGGCCGACACGCTGGCGGCGATGGGCCCCCGGCTGCGGGCCGCGCGCGAACACCGCGGCTCCACGCTCACCGGCGTCAGCCGCGCGACCGGCATCTCCCCGAGCACGCTGTCGCGGATTGAGACCAGCCGACGCAAGCCCACCCTGGAAGCGGTGTTGCAGTTGGCGAAGGAGTACGGCGTCTCCCTGGACGAGCTGGCCGGCACCGCCCCCGCCGCCGGGCCCCGCACCTCCGCGCTCCAGCGTTTCGGCGACGACAAGGCGGTGCTGCCGCTGACCCGGTACGTCGGGGGCCTGCACGCCCACAAACACGTCCTGCCCGCCGTCCAGGAGCCGCCCGCGCGGCCCCGGCAGGTCTCCCACGACGGCTGGGAATGGCTGTGCGTCCTGTACGGGCGGCTGTGGCTCGCACTCGGCGACCAGGACCTCGTCCTGAGTGCCGGGGACGTCGCCGAGTTCGACACCCGCAATCCCCACGGGGTCGCGAACGCCGGCCCCGGCGGCCCGGTCGAGTACCTGATCATGTTCGGGCCGCAGGGAGAGCGCCTGCGACCGCGCACCCCGCCCGCCCCCGGCCCCAGGGCCCGGTAATGAAGAAATTTCCAACGAAGTAGCCTCTGACCTGCGGTGACTCCGGTCCCTGTGGCTAAGGTCTCGATTCGCTTACGGGTGGATCCCAAGCAACGGCGAACGAGGTCGTTCGCCTGCTTGGCCGGCACCTTGGACAGCGGTGACTCCAAGGCGGGCAGGTCCTGATCATGACGTTCGAGCGATTCGAGAAAGCGCTGCTGATTGCCTACGTCGAGGCCGAGGCGTTCAACGCCACCCTCAAACGCGAGCCCCTCCAGGGCGCCAAGCGCTGGCCCTCAGCGCGCGAGGCTCGCCTGGCGGCCTTCAAGTGGATCACCCGCTACAACACCCGAAGGCGCCACTCCACCCTCGATTACCTCAGCCCGATCGACTACGAGCAGCAGACCATCGATAGAGTGCTGCTCGCCGCATGACAGCCGGTGTCCACACTTCGGGGCGAACGCCCCTCCACGAGTACTCACATGCCGCTTGACTGCCTGGATGGACTTTTCGGCAGGCGCGGTCGGTCCGGGCGTCCAGGGAGATTCGGGATCAGTTCGCCTGGCGCGGGTGCCTGCTCTTCCTCGTCGCGTGCGCTCCTTGGGCGCCAGGACCTCGATGAACAGCATGGCCTGAGCCTCCCCTGTGGGCCGCGGTGGGAGGGGTGCGGGGCGCGAGCCCCTGGCCGGTCGACCGCGCATCACTCAGTCGGATGACGGCAAGACCGGAGCCCGCGGCGCTTCATCGTCGGAGGTGTCAAAGCATCACTCCGGACAGGTATTCACCGACTTCGATCAGGGAGCCATGGCCGCGTTCTTGACGTATGGGCTGGTTACCTGGTGGCAGGTGCTGGGAATCACAGTCGCGGTGGCTCGGGGGTGGCCCCATGTCCCCGTTGGTCACAATCGCGTGTGACGTGGTTGCGTCCATGGGAGTGGTGTACGAGTTTGACCTGGTCACAGGCGTGGCGGCGTGAAATGGCGACGGCCATCGCGTGATCCTTCGATTAGC
>NZ_JBSGJX010000092.1:0-8922 GCF_053605785.1 Nonomuraea sp. NPDC003754 | reverse complement strand
GCCAACCGGCGCTATCTGCGCGGGCGCAAGATCCGCCACATCATCCCCGAGCCTCGTGATCAACGGGCCAACCGGCGCAGGCGCGGCTCGGCGGGAGGCCGCCCGGTCGGGTTCGACGCCGAGCGGTACAAGAAGCGCAACGTGGTGGAGCGGGCGATCAACCGGCTCAAGAACTTCCGCGCGGTGGCCACCCGCTACGACAAACGCGCCTACATGTTCCTGGGAACCGTCACGGTCGCAGCCTTGGTCATCTGGCCCCGCACGTGATCCAGGAAACAGCTCCTAGACCCGCAGATGCACCGGTTCGTCGCCAAGCTGTCGGCCACGCTGGACCTACCTCGGGGCCGCGGCCTGAATCGCTGGCGGCCGGGCCGATAGGAGATGCCGGGCAGGCTGGCCGCATCTGGGCCGGTCTCCGGGGTGGTCGGATTTCCGTCGGGTGGCATCCGCCACTCGATAAGCTCAGGTGGCGTGGCTGAGATGATCTACTTCTGGCACGAGGGCCCGGTGCCCGCCGCCCTTCCCATTGTCCAGGTGTACGGCTACCTGCTGTGCCCCGAGACGGCGCGCGTCCTGATCCAGGAATACAACGGCGAGTTCAACTTGCCCGGCGGCGGCCCAGAACCTGCGGATGTCGACGTGGCCGCCACCCTGGTCCGGGAAGCCATGGAGGAAAGCCAGGTCGTCGTCGCCGACCCGGTTTACCTGGGGTATCAGGAGGTACGCGAGCCCGGCCGCGCCCCGTACGCGCAGGTACGAATGACGGGGCTGATCGCACGGTTCGATGAGCGTCGGCCCGACCCCGATGGTGGGCGGGTCCGGCGCCGGTTGATGACCGCGCTCGCGGACGCCCCGGGCATCCTCGGGTGGGGTGAGCCCGCCGTGGCGCAGGCCAGGGCGGCGGCGAGGGTCGCGAAAGAGGCGTGGGAGCTGCCGGTCGACTCGCCTGCCCCGGCCGGGTACGTGAACTGACACCGCCTACCGGAGACGGCCAACTCCATGTGACTTCATGGAAGTTCCGGGGCAGAGGGTGTTGCTGTCGCTACTGTGACCGCATGGCTCAGCCTGAACCACGCGCCCAGGACAAGGAGCGCTTAGACCTGGACGCTCGCTTCCGAGCAGTCGGGCAGGAAGAACTTCGCTCTCGGGCTGGTGTGGGGTGTCCCATGGCGATCAATGACTCCGATATCTCGAGCGCGCTTTCTGCCTATCTTGAGCGCTACCCGGACGAGGCCGCGCTGCTGTCTGAGCCGGTGCACCTGCTGTCTCGGGGAGGGGATTTCGCCTCGAGGCGGAATTTTTTGATGCACGTGACTGTCGGTGCGCTGCTGGTCCGCGGTGGCGCCAAGGTCCTGCTTGTCGAGCACCTCGCGTACGGGATCGTGTTGCAGCCCGGAGGTCACCTGGAGCCGACCGATACCACGCTGATCGGTGCGGCAGTGCGCGAGTTGACGGAGGAGACCGGGATTGACCCCGCGGAGGTCGTCCCAGCATCGCAGACCCCCGTCTACATCGAGTACGGCACGGTTCCAGCCCGGCCAGCGAAGGACGAGCCGGAGCATTATCACCTCGACATCGGATTCGCCTTCGTGACAGATGCGGACGTGGGGCGTATCCAGGAGTCCGAGGTGACGGGTGCTGCCTGGTACCCGCTCGCCGAGGCCGAGGGTCTTGTCGGGCACCGCATTGCGCGAGCGGTACCGGCCCGGATCGGTTGACCGGACTCGCGACTCATCCCCGAAGCGCCTCAATCTCGATCTCGACCAGCTTCGCTTGTCGATCAGCCCTGCAACGCCGAGTTGTGATGGTAGGTGCGCAAGCTTGAGAAAGTGCGGGACATCCTGTGCAAGGCCTTCTGGCTGTGAGTGTCGTCAAGTCAGATGGATCCGCACAGCCTATTGAGCTCCGCAACGTCTGTATTGATATCCGCGATCACCTGGTTGGGATCGCCGCCGGTCATGCCGGTCAAGCGGAAGTTCAGTTCTTGGAATTCGGCGGCCAGCCGACTGATCTTCGCTCCCGCCACTCCTTGCGCGTCGAGGGCTGCGCACATCAGGTCGAGGTATGTCTGGTGAGCCGCGGCTGCCTGGCTGCTGCGGGCGGTCTCGGCGTTTCGGCGGTATGCGGCCAGCGCCGCCTCCGCCTCGTCGCAGCCGCCGGGTCGGACCGCCGACAGCAGCGGGGAGGAAACCGGGACCACTCGCGTGGGGCTTGGTGGCTGGGGCGTGCTGGACTCAGGCGATGGACTCGGGGTCGGTGGTGCGTGCCGGGTGGTGACCGGATCTGGTGGCGATGACTGCGAGGCCGAGGTGGGGACTACCGCGTCGGACTGGGACTTTGGAGGCGGGGCTGGCGGCACCAGGTAGGCGACAAGCGCGACCACGGCGGCAATCGCACCCGCCAGAGCGCTCACGGCCGCCCAATTCAGGCGCAAGCCTGCTCCTCCGCCCGCCGTCGGCGGCTGCGCTGATCCGTTCTCCGTCATGCCCTCATCGTGGCTGAGCCGCCGGGCTCGGTCCACAATGCCTCCTGCTGATCTTCTTGAACCGAACTCGCCTCGAAAGGCGGGGGCGGTGAAGCGGCTTCGGCGGCCGGAAGGGGTCGGTGAGAAAACCGCGTCGCCCTGTAAACCGCTACCAGTGGGCGCGCGTGCCCGATGGGGTGGTGATCAAGGCACCGCCCGATCCCCTCACTGCCTGCGATCGTTGACGCTCAGCCGTACGGCTTGGAATCAGTCATCTAGCAGTGAGGAACGGCCCTGAACGATCCTGGAGACTGTTTGGGGATCTACGGATCAAAAGGCTTCCACCATGCAGGCCGGCCGGACTGGGATGACAGGTCAGGACGGCAGGATTCTGCTATCGAATCCGGCGCGACGGAGAGTCTGGTAGGCGTCACGAACCTCCCCAGGGACGGGCTGCTCGATGGCGTAGCCGAGCTTGGGGTACTCGATCACGCGCTGGAGGTCGCCGACAAGCATGTCGATGACCAGCTTCGGATTGCCGATCGAGTCAACGTAGTCGTCCAGCTCCAGAGACTCGGAAGCACAGACCACCTCGACTTCAGGCCACACTTTGCGGGCGGTGGCGTAGGCGCGGCGCTCCATGTATGGCTTGGAGATCAGCAGCACGGACGCGGGTCGCTGAGCCGCATCGGTCAGCACCTGCCGGGACAGGGTGATGTTCTGCCCGGTGTTGGTGGCGTTGGGTTCGAGGAGGATCGCCTCGTCCGGGACTCCGAGCGCGAGGGCGTGCTCGCGGTAGTGGACGGCCTCGCCGCGGGGGAAGCGGGCCGCTGTGGTGGAGCTGGTGGCGCCCGAGAAGACGAGCTGGGGGAACCAACCGGCGTGGTAGAGCTCGGCCGCCGTGGACGCGACGCCGAGGTCGTGACTGCCCAGGCCGATAGCCGCGTCGCACCTGCGCAGGAGATGGTGCATCTGGTGGTAGTCCCAGATGGTGCGGGCGTGCCGCCACTGCTCGTCGGTGATGACCTGCTTGTCGCTGCTGGTCTGGGTCATCTCTGCTCCGTGCTCCCTTCCCGCCCGGGATCTCGTGGGCAAGGATCGTGGTCATGCGATTACTGATCCTCGGTGGCGGCTGGTTCCTCGGCCGCGCGCTCGGCCGACAGGCTCTCCAACGTGGACACCAGGTGATCACGTTCACCCGCGGCAAGTCTGGGAGTGACATACCCGGCGTCAGCCAGATCCGCGGCGACCGAGGCAGCAACCATGATCTGGCCGACCTCGCAGAGCGCGGCCCGTACGACGCGGTGATCGATACGAGCGGGATGACGCCCAACATGGTTGAGATCTCGGCTACCGCGCTCGCCTGCCACGCGGGCCATTATGTCTACGTCTCCACCGTGAACGTCTATGAGGGCTGGCCCACCGAGCCGCTGACCGACGATTCGCCCATACGCTCCTACACGCCGTATGGACCGCCGGGCGAGTCCGGAGCCGACCAGTACGGCCGGGAGAAGGCGGGATGCGAGCAAGCCGTCATCGCGTCCTTCGACGACCGAGCCACCGTCCTCCGACCGGGCGTGATCATCGGCCCACACGAATACGTCGGCCGCATCCCGTGGTGGGTGCGCCGCATCGCCCAAGGTGGTCAGGTGCTCGCACCCGGAACACCGGACTGGCCGATCCAGCCGATCGACGTCCGCGACGTCGCAGCGTTCGCGCTCGACGCGGCCGAGCAACGCCTTGGAGGCTCCTTCAACCTTGCGGCGCCCATCGGGCATGCGACGTTCGGCGAGCTGCTCGAAGCCTGTCGGGAGGCAACCAGCAGCGACGCCATCCTGGAGTGGGCGGATCACGACTTCCTCATCGCCCAGGGCGTGCGCGAGTGGACGGAGCTGCCGCTGTGGCGGCCGTACCCGGGCACATGGCGTGTGGATTCGGCCCGCGCTCGCGCGGCCGGGCTGACGTGTCGCCCGCTCGACGACACCGTGGCGGACACGTGGGAGTGGCTGGACCGCGCCAGACCTGTGCTCGATCATGAGCGGGCGGCTGCGCTCGGGATCACGCCGGAGCGGGAGGCAGCGATCCTGGCAACGTGGTTTGCGCATAGGGCCGGTTAGGAGCCAGACGGTAGCGCTCTCACGGTGGAGCCCTCCTGGACGCACCTGGTGAGATCCTCGTTCAGGCTCCGCCTCTGCCTCGCGGGGCTGCGCCTGTTCAAGTTGCCTGCTGAGCGCCCTCCGTCTGGATCCTGGCCACGACCAGTGCCTGCCGCTGATCGGCATGCAGCTCCAGGGCGTCGCGAGCACGCAACAAGATCTCCTTCTCGATCTCACTGAGACCCACCAGTACGACCCCATTCGGTTTCGGCCAGGTACCTGAACGTGCATGGGGAGCCTTTGCGCGGATAGGCCCACCGGGTTGTCGCTGGTCACGGCAGCCGCATCACCTGCGCAAGGTGGGAAACCTCGCGCTGGCGAAGAAGCCGACCACTGTCACGAAGGTCACGCACGATGTTGCGGACCAAGGGGCGGTTTCGGACGTGCTGAGGTGCTATGCGATCCGCGCGGAGAAGCGCGTCCACCGCCTCATTGTCTTTCCGATTCATGTGGTATCCCGCTGCTGTGCAGGTCCAGTAGTGCGCTTGCCTCTCCGAGGAGGCGATTTCTGCGATCTCTACTTGTTCTGCCCGCGTGATCACATCACGAGGCCGCCCCAGCTCCATGCTGACTTCTACGGCGTGAATGGTGGTGTTGACCCGGTTGAACTGGGTCTGGAAGGCGTTCCCATCTCGCGGGAGCACCTCGGCGACTCGCCTTGCTTCGGCCAAGTGGCTCTCTGCCTCGGTCTGGTGCCACAACCGGGAGTAGGCGACGGCGGCCCGTAGGTGGAGCGCGCCCCACATCGCCTTGACCGTGTCGTCCGCGCCCACGTGCGGCTCGATCTGATCGAGCGCGGTCAACGCGGCGTTCTTCGCGGGATCCAACTGTGCCTCATGCAGCCAGACGCCGCACAGATCCCAGCTCGCGGCGGCGACCAGGTCGGGGGCGCCGACCCGTTGCGCCGCGACAAGCTCCCGCTGCACCGCCGTCCATCCCAGGTCGTGGTGACCCAGGAGATTCGAGGACACACGCGCCATGTGGCACGCGCGCAGCATCAACGCCTCAGCCCGATCGTGGTCCCCAGCCGAGTCGGCGCAGATCACGGTCAGGTCGGTGATGATGCCCGGCAGTACATCCCCGAGCGCGGTGAACTTGGCATCCTGCCGCAGTTGCTCGGCGAGCCGGACGTGCGCCTCCAGTTCGTCGAGGCTCCGCGGCTGACGGCCGGCCAGGAGCACCGCACCGCCGGGCATGGTCGCCTGCTGGAGTGCAAGCCGGAGCCCGGGGATCGCGGCGTGCCCGGAGTCGAGCTCCGCCGTCTCGTGCCGGTACGGCTGACCGGTCAGTTCGGCGACCTCCACCCCGAGGGCTTCGGCGAGCTGTCCCACGACGCTCATCCGGTCGAGGGGCATCCGCCCGTTCTCGACCTTCGACAGCCAGGAGACGGACCGGCCGATCTTCTCGGCGAGGGTGGCTTGATCCCAGCCCTTGCGGTGACGTGCCCGCGCGATGCGCTGGCCTTGCGTGAGGTGCTCGGTTGCCACGTACCCGCCCTCCTTGTCGTCGTCGCGTGCTTCGACGATAAGGCGGGTGATTCAGATCACTGGCAGAAAAACTGCCAGTGCGCGGGCATGCGGAACGGCAGGTCGGGGGCTGACCTGCGGAAATGATCTGCTGAAGTTGTGCTGGTGCTCTACCTGTGCGGCGTGTTGTTCACCTCGCCTCGCCGTCGAGGATGCGCAGCCAGAGGGCCCCCATGGGCCGCTGGTTCAGCCACGCGGTTTCTGTGATCGACGCTTTGGGGCCGGTCCTGTCGTGGCGCCTGATGAAGTACAGCCCGCCGGCGGCGCAGTACTCGTAGACGATCTCGGAACACTGGCAGGTGCTTGCCCTCACCCTGATGCGGTCCGCCCGGGGAGTGACCGGGTACCAGTCGACGGGCGTGAAGACCGGATAGCCGCGGGCGGCGTGGATGCCGTGGTAGCCGTCGTACTTACTCACTGGCGAGGACCTCTTGCGTGCGGAGGAGCCGGGCGAGAGCCGTGCTGTCGTCGGCGGCCACGGTCTGGTGCAGGCCGTTGCTGATCTGGGCATCGGTGAGCGAGATGCCGCGCCGGGTCGCGTACAGCGAACCCGCGTCACTGCAAACATGGACCATGCGGGGAACTCCACCCGGAGGAGCTCCAGACCTTCGCTCACCGATGCCATACCGCCAGGGTAAGGACTGCGCACCATGGATGTCTATAGGGCTCCATAGTGCCATCCGGAGAACGATGGAAGTTCGCAGGTTCCTACAGTTGCATCGTGATCGAGTTCCGCGAGGATCAGCCCAGGTGGCAGCAGGTTGCCGAGGTGATCCGCCAGCGCATCGCGGACGGGACATATCGGCCCGGATCGCGCGTGCCGAGCGAGAACGATCTGATGCAAGAGTTCGGCATCGCCCGCATGACCGCCCACAAGGTCATGCGCGCTCTCCGCGAGGACGGCTCCATCTACACCGTACGAGGCATGGGCAGCTTCGTCAGCCAGCCCGACGACGCCAGCACCTCCGACTAACGCGGCCTCTCCGACGAGTGAGGCTGGGACACGGCCGAGGGCCGTATGGCGATCGTGCTGACGGTGCCGTTGCCCCACACAGGTGGGGTCGATCAATGCATGGTGAATTCGGCATAAAGCTGCACACGTCGCGTCTCTGACATCCAGCTTCGCAGGCGCTCCACTTCGCTGCTGGCACGACCCGCCGCATCTTTCGAGGGGACCCGCCCGGTGTCAGCCCCGCTACGTCTGCGACTGACGCTGATCGTCTATCTCATGCACGCACTCCGAAAGTGACTCTTCCCCAAAAGAAGGCGTCGATGAAGGGTTGTTCAGGCGAGACTCCACATCCGGATCGTGGTGTCGAGGCTGCCGGAGACGACGGCGGGGGTGCCGTCCTCGCGTGTGCCCACAGCCAGTGCGCTGATGTTGTCGGCGTGGCCGGTGAAGGGGCTGCCGAGGGGCTGGCCGGTGTCGAGGTCGCGCACCACCACGTTGCGGTCGTTGCCACCCGAGACGATGACCGGGGTGCCGTCACCGTCCTTGGTCGTCACGACGAAGGGGTGGTAGGTGTTTCCCTCATGCGTCAGGGGCTTCCCGAGGGGCCGGCCCGACTCCAGGCTCCAGATGCGCAGCGCCGCTGGCGGACTTCCCTCGTCCAGAGGGAAGTTCGGGACCTCTGCCGAGATCATGACGCGCTGTCCATCGCTGCGCTCCGCGAGCGCCATCCCGTACACCGTGCAGGTGAAGCAGGCGTTGAGAGGCTTGCCGATGGGTTTGCGCGTGTCGAGGTTCCAGATCCGCATCCTCTCGTCGGTGCTGCCGGTCACAAAGACGGGCGTCCCATCGGCGCGCTTGGTGACCTCGATGTCCATGACGCCGGAATAGTGACCCCACCACGGCTTGCCGATGAGCTTGCCGGTGTTCAGGTTCCACATGTGGAGCGCCACCATTTTGCGGCCCTCGCCGCTGGAGACGATGACCGGCGTGCCATCACTACGCTTCCCAACGGCAACCGCGTGGACGAGCGCATGCCCGGTTCTGAGTGGTTTGCCCAAAGGCTTGCCGGTGTCGAGATTCCACATCCGTACGGTGCCGTCCTCGCCGCCGGAGACGATGACAGGAGTGCCGTCACTGCGCTTACCGATCGCCACGTCGTACGCCGGGCGGGTATGGCCGGTGATGGGTCTGCCGAGCGGCTTGCCCGTGTCGAGGCTCCACACCCGCAGCGTCTTGTCGAAGCCGGCAGAGACGATGACTCGGGTGCCGTCACTGCGCTCGCCGATCGCGAGCGCGCTGATGCCGCGCGTGTGGCCCTTTAACGGTCCGCGCAGCTCACTTCCGAAGGGCGGAGCCTCTGCTGGGGATGCCGGCCTGGCAGGTTGACCAACCTGGGCAACCGGCGTCGCCTTCACCGCAGGGGTGTGCCAGCACGTGCCTGCTACCAGGAGACCCAGCGCGACCGCCAGCCTTCCGGCGCCCGTCCTTACTGCACGTCGCGCCATCTCCTCGTCCTTTCAAGCCCGCCGCCCCGGCGAGTCATGATCGCGATCGGGGGCAGGCGTCACTGTAGCGGCCGGTATCCCTGTTCCGGAAGAGCAGACGCTTTGCCGTAGCCGGCGCAGGAATTGGCAACGGACCTGTTCGAAGGCTTGCAGGTCACAAGCCCGTACCACGGATGCGTCTCCCGCTCGACGCACCAACGCCCCTCATCACGCCGCCACGTCTAAGGGCGTGTTTGAGATGGGTGATCAGCATCAGTCGCAGACGTAGCGGGGCTGCCGTCGGGCGGGTCCGCCTCGGGTGAGGCGGCGGGCCATGCCA
>NZ_JBSGJX010000091.1:0-9346 GCF_053605785.1 Nonomuraea sp. NPDC003754 | reverse complement strand
GCACCTACAACCGGCTCCTAGGAGCCATGTGCTGTCTCGGCGAGCGCGGGTTCGCCCTGCTCAAAGGCCGTTGGCGCACCCTCCAGCACATCACCGTCAGCCCCAGCCGAATCGGCGACATCGCCCGCGCGGCGCTTGTCCTCATCCATTTCGAGCACGACTCTCTATCAGCAAATCGCTGAGATCACGTCAGTGAGAGCTGGTAAAGGCCGACGTCGGAGCGGCGGATGTGATCAATGCCGCGGCGTGCGCCGAAAGAAACACATCGCACCCGAGAGAGCTGAGCCATCCCCAGATCGAGCATGTGCATTTCGGCCCAGTAATTCTCCGCTTGGTCACTGGCGGCATCCACTGACACCACCGACTGCGCCACGGCCTGCCACCAAAAGTCGAATCGTTCCCTGACCGGCACTCCATCGAGGCTGAGCACAGAAGTGACCGCCACCATCTCCCCCTCTTCTGGTTCGTGCCGAAGGTCGTCTGAGTCGTTCACACATAACAGTTCGATCTTAGATCTGCTTCTGTCGGCCGGGGTCGGGGTCTTATCGCACATCGGCAATCTCCGGCTCGGCGGTGTGATCAGCGAAACGGTCTGGGCCTCGCGGAGTGCGGCTGCGCTAGTGACAGCGCGCACCACACCGGCCTCCCACGTCGATTGTCAGTTTCTAACTGGGATCACAGCCGGTGTAGACGGCCGCCATGGCCGAAGCGTCAAAGCACGCGTTCGTGGTCATCGACGACGCCGCCGGACATGACGTGCTCCTCGGAGGTGGCCCCGATGGCCGCCTCCGGCTCATGCTGGTGCAGCAGGCCGAGCTGACCGCGTTGCCCACGGCGTGTTCCTCCGACCGTCGCCTTCACAGCGTCCTGGCTGAACGTGCGGATTCGCTCGTTGGATGAGCATCCCTGCGAGACGGCTTCCCTATACGAACGTCTTAGATCGAGTATCCACAAAGTCTTGTTTTCAGCGGGCGAGCTACGCCCTCGGCATGAGGTCGAGACCGCACCACAGGGCGATGCCTGGCGCCGTCACCGTCAATAGCGTCGTGGCCATGAAGATCACAAGGAGAACGGCGGCGGCGCTGACGGCGACTGCCGTGCTGGCGGCCACGGTCACCACGGCGTTCGCGGGGCCCGCCGGCGCCGCCTCGCCCGGAGCGCTGGACGGCGCCTGGAAGACGGACGGCTACGGCATGGTCCTGTCGATCGAGGGCGGGCGCCTGCGGATGTACCAGATCACGGAGATCAGCTGCCTGCCGACCGGAGACCCTATGAAGCAGCTCGGGACGGCCCGCGACGGGGCGGTGACATTCGGCGGCGGCAGCGTGGCCGCGCTGACCGTCTGGGCCGAGGGCAGCGATCGCGCGCGAGCCCGCTACGTGGGCGATGTGGCGGACAAGGGCCTGATGCGGCTGCGCGCGCTGCCCCCGCGCTGCTCACGCCCCACGCCCAAGGACCCCGTGACGTCCTTCGACGTCTTCTGGAAGACCTTCGACGAGAACTACCTGAGTTTCGCGGCCAAAGAGGTCGACTGGCGGGCGGCACGAGACCGTTACCGGCCGAAGGTGAACTCCCGCACCAGCGACGAGCGCCTGTTCAAGATCCTGAGCGACATGATCAAACCGCTCGGAGACGCCCACACCAGTCTCGGCTGGGACGAGCGGCACTTCTTCATCGGCAGGCGCCCCGGCACGCGGTTGCCAGTGGGCGATGACCTGAGGCCCAGGATCGACAAGGCCATGGCCGCGTACCTGAGTGTCCCGATGCGCACCTGGGGGAACGGGGAGCTGGGCTACGCCGACCTGCCCGGCGGGCTAGGCTATCTGCGGGTCACGGGCTTCGGCGGGTACGCCGGCGAGAAGGGCACGCTGGCCGAAGAGCGGGCCGAGCTGGATCGGGCGCTTGACGCCGTGTTCACCCGGTCGCGCACACGCGACCTGCGCGGGCTCATCATCGACGTGCGCTATAACACGGGCGGATATGACGATCTCGGGCTGCGGATCGCCTCCCGTCTGACCCACCGCTCCTACACCGCCTACACGAAACGGGCCCGCAACCACCCCGGCGACCCGGACCGCTTCACCCCGCCGAAGACGGTCACGGTCCGGCCGGCCCGCGCCCCGATCTACGACGGTCCCGTCGCCGTTCTGACCAGCGACATGACCGTCAGCGCCGGCGAGACCTTCACCATGGCGCTCATGGACCGCAAGCCCGAGCCGATCAGGATCGGTGGCGAGACACAGGGCGCCTTCTCCGACATCCTGGGCCGGCGGCTGCCCAACGGCTGGCAGTTCGGGCTGTCCAACGAGGACTACCGCACCCCCGCCGGGCGGACCTTCGAAGGCGCCGGCCTCCCGCCCCACATCCGCACGCCGGTCTTCACCGACGAAGAGCTCGGCGGCGGGCGCGACTCGGCCATGGAGGAGGCCCGCGCCCGGCTCACAGACACCGGGCCGCTGACCGCCCCACCGGGCCGGTAGGCGACAAGGCTTGACCGCTTGGGCATACCCGGCCATAAGACGGGGGAATGGGGGCTTGCCGGGTCTTCAGAACACATGGCGCAGGCTCAGAACCACGGCTTGACGAACCGCCGGATGCAGGCCCGCATGTCCGGTGGTGTGAGAGGAGGGTGAGGCGACCTCACCCTCCTCCTCGAGCCGAAGCCGCTACCAGTTGCCGTCTGCCGGCGGGAGACCTCGCTCGTCGGGCGCAAGGATTTCAAAGCCTGGGCCCGTTCGGGAGAAGCCATCAGGCCCGAGCAGCCGGGCGATGGAGGACAAGGTGTTCGCCGGCCGGGTGCGCAGGTCGCGGGCGTGCCGGATCTGCTCGTCGGTCATCGTCGGCGGCCGACCCAGGCGCTGCCTGCGGGCCTGGGCGGCGGCCAGGCCCTCGTCACCGCCCTGACGTCCGATCCGCGGACCGCCATCGATGAGGTAAAGGCCGGCGGCTAGCTCCTGCCCTGTTCCGCGGCTCGTCTGCGATCTTGGCCAAGGATTGAGCGCCGGTGGCCGATACCGAAGTCGCGGTTCTTCGATGCCATCGGCCATCGCCAAGGGTGGAAGGCGACACCGCAGAAGTTGGGCCGAAGGCGCCGTCGGCCGGGGCCGCCACCAACACGACATGAGCGGACATGACAGGGAGCCGGAGGTGATAGTGCAGGTCGTGGACGTCGAGGATGCCGGCTCCCGCGACTTGTGCCAGCGGGCTCTTCGCGGCCGACAGCCTAGGGATGGCCTCCAGGAGGATGTTCACGGCCCCGCCCAGCAGGCCCAGGTGTTGGCCGATGCGACAATCTGAAAAGAGTTCTTCGTTCGGTCCGCCATCCTCGTGGCCGCGTTTATGGCTCACCGTTAAAAGATGACTGACTCGATGCGGATTCTCATCGGCCACGTGCTGGAGGCCCTGGCGAAGGGCACTGCCGAACGCGGCGGCCCGGTTCCCGCCGGTGAGCCTGATGGACTGGCGCGGTGGGTAAAGCAGACGCTCGGGGAGCCGCTGCCCCAGGTCGGCACGGGTGCGTCGGAGGCGCTGGATATGATCATCCGCATTCTCGCGTACGGCGCTGCCGACCCTGCGGATCCCCGGTGCGCCGCCCACCTGCACTGCCCTCCGCTCCCCGTGGCCGTCGCCGCCGACTGGGCGGTGTCGATGCTCAATCCCTCGCTGGACTCCTGGGATCAGGCGCCGGCCGCCGTCACTCTGGAACGGGAGCTCATCGGCGCGCTGGCGGAGCTGGCCGGTTACGACGGGCGGGCGTCGGGGACGGTGACCACCGGCGGCAGCGAGTCCAACCTCATGGGGCTCATGCTCGCCCGTGACCAGGCGCTGGGCCGCTCGCACGGGGCGGTGAGCGCCGCGCGCGACGCCCGGATCTTCTGCTCTGAGCTGGCGCACTTTTCAGTTCAGCGAGCCGCGGCCCTGCTCGGGCTTGGGGAGAGCGCGGTACGGCCGGTCGCCGTCGACGCCCGGCAGCGGATGAGCGTCCGCAGCCTGGAAAGCGAGCTCAACCGGTGCGAGGCGGAGGGCGGGATCCCTGTCGCCGTGGTCGCCACCGCAGGAACCACGGACTTCGGCAGCATCGACCCACTCCGCCAGGTGACCGCCCTCGCCCGGCGCCACGGCGCGTGGATCCACGTGGATGCGGCCTACGGTGGCATGGCGCTGTGCTCTGACCGGCTAGCTCCGTTGCTGGATGGGCTGGACGCCGCGGACTCGATCTCCATCGACATGCACAAGCTCGGCTGGGTGCCGGCCGCGGCGGGGGTCTTCCTGGTTCGGGAGAGAGCGGCGCTTGTCTCCCTTGAGCGGCGGGCCGCCTACCTCAACCCGGAAGACGACGAGGACGCGGGCTATGTGGGGCTGCTCGGCTCCTCGATGCGCACCACCAGACGACCGGACTGCGTCAAGATGCTGGTAACACTGCGGGCGCTTGGCCGTGGCGGCCTCGGCGCCATGGTGGACCACTGTCATGATCTCGCCCACTACGCGGCCGAACGTATCGGCTCACATCCCAAACTGGAACTCATCGCGCCTCCCGTGCTGACCACCGTCGTCTTTCGTGTCCAGGGCACGGACCACGCGAACGCCGAGTTGCGGCGGAAGCTGCTGCGGGAAGGCATAGCCCTGGTGGGACGGACTGAGCTGGCCGGCCGGGTCCATCTGAAGCTCACCTTGCTGAACCCGCACGCGACGCGTGCCGACGTGGACGAGATCGTGCAAGCGGTGGCGCGCATGGCGTGAAAGCCATCGAACCTGGGGGATGTCCGGCAGGACTGACCGCGCGGTGATGGCCACCCTGGTCGGCGACGAAATCCCGGAGGCCACGACCGGGTGCTGAGGGTCACGCCTTCCTGCTCTCCCAGCGATCCGGACTTGGATCGCTGGCGTGACCGCTGCCGGAGATACCCCTGCTTCTAGTAGTGCTTTGTTAGGTCGGCGTGTCGTGGGGTTGTCGGGGCGATCCGGGTAGTTTCATGCTTCAGTGACCCCTGAGGAGCTTTCGGTTGTGCGGCAACGTCTTGAGGCGTTCGCTGCGGAGGTGTTCGCGCCCATGTCTCGCTCGGATCAGCGGGCCAAGGGCGACCTCTGATCAGCAGGACCGAGGCCCTCGGCAATCGCCTCTGACCAGCCCTATTAGCCCTTTCCGGCTTACTTGGTCTGCCCCCCCTGTAGAACTTCAGCAAGATCGCGAAGCCGATTCGCGTGGCGTCACGCTTTCCGGCGATCAGGTCGCGCTCTTCGTCCAGGATCGTCCAGTGCTCGACCAGCTCGTCGATGTGCATCGGGGGGTATTTCATGACCACCCAGCCGACCAGGCAAGTCACAGCAAGATCAACGCCGTTTGGGGCTCATGACACATTTCTTACCGGCACCCCGCATAGCGCGGGATGACGTGAAGGTGGAAGTGGAAGACCGTCTGGAAGCGACGTCGACACCCCCGACGACCTACGCGCGGCTGTCCTGCTTGGCGTCGGCGTCCACACGGCCGCCGTCGTCCGTGATCTTGAGCTTTCGTACGGCGGGAGCCAGCACGAAGGGTAGGTGGGCCGCCGCGGAGCCGAGGCAGGCGATCCACAGGAGCTGGTGAACGGTGACCGCCTCGCCCAGCAGCCCGCCGACGACACCGCCGAGCGGCAGCGAGCCCCACATGAGGAAGCGGAGGCTGGCGTTCATCCTGCCGCGCAGGGCGTCAGGGCAGATCGCCTGGCGGTAGCTGCCCTGGGCGACGTTGTACATGACCCCGACCAGGAACATGAGCGCCATGCCGATCGGGAAGAGGGCGAGCCGCCAGCCTGGTCCTGTGAAGGCGACGAGCACGTTGAGCGGCAGCATGAGGACGGCTGCGCCGTACATCGTGGGGCCGTGACCGAAGCGGGCGATCACGCGCGGCGCGAGGAGCGCGCCGAGCAGGCCGCCGGCCCCCGCGCCTGAGATCATCAGGCCGTAGGCCGTGGCGCTCACGCCCAACTCGTCGACCAGGTACAACGGCTGGACGATGGCCCAGATGCCGCTGATGAACATGTTCATGGCGCCGACGAGGCCGATCAGGCGCAGGATGCGGTGGCCGAACACGTAGCGCAGGCCCTCCATCAGGCTCACACGCCCCCCGGAGGGGGTCTCCTCGGCCTTGACGGTCGCCAGGAGGGTGGCGGAGATCAGGTAGCTGACCGCGTCGACCACGATGGCGATGGGCGCCGTGAGCACCTGCACGAGCCAGCCGCCGAGCCCCGGGCCGAAGAGCACGGAGAGGCTGCGCACGGACTCCAGGGTCCCCATGCCCTTGGGCAGCTGCTCCTTGGTCACGATGGAGGGCAGGAAGCTCAGGTGGGCGACGTCGAAGAAGGCCGTGCCGATGCTGACGATCACGGCGACCGCGTAGAGCTGCGCCAGCGTGAGCGCCTCGAACAGCGCCGCGATCGGGATGGAGGCCAGGGCGACCGCGCGCAGCACGTCGGCCGTCACCAAGATGGGCTTCCTGCGCAACCGGTCCACCCACACACCGGCGGGCAGCCCGAAGAGGAGGAAACCGATCATCCCGGCCGCGCTGAGCAGGCCCAGCTCTAACGGGCCCGCGTCCAGCACCAGCAGCGCGACCAGCGGGAGGGCCACGCGCGTGACATGGGTGCCGAACTGGCTGAAGCCGTCGGCGGTGACGTAACGACGGAAGGCGGGGGTCATCTGATCTACTCTAGGGGTGCTGGCGCTCTGCGAAATCCGCCCGACGCCGCGGCCAGATGTACAGCACCGTGCTGGTCGACCTGGACAGCAACACCGTCATCGATCTGCTGGAGGACCGCGAAAGCGCCACGCTGGCCGCCTGGCTGGAAGGCCACCCCGAAGTCGAGATCATCTGCCGGGACCGGGCCGGCCGGGGAAGTGGTCGACCGTACAGCGGACGACATCGTGGCGTGGGTTTTCTCCCGATCCGGCGGAGGACAGGAACACCAGCCGTTGCACGGTGCCCGATGTGGCGGCGGCTTGGAGCACGTGGTGGGTTCCGGCGATGTTGGCGGCGAAGGCGGCATCGGGATCGCGTAGGCAGCCGGCCACGGTGGAGTAGGCGGCGGCGTGGATGATGAAGTCGCTGCCCCGGCAGAGCCGGTCGATCAGCGGCTGGTCGTTGATGTCGCCCACGATCAGGCCAGGCGCGTCGCGGGTGAGGCCGAGGACGGCGTAGGTTTCGGGATCGTAGCCGGACAGGTCGTCCAGGACAGTCACGCTCGCGCCCCGGGCGCGGAGTTGGGCGGCGATGGCGGCGCCGATGAGACCGGCGCCTCCGGTGATGAGCACGCGCGTGTCGGAGAGTGCCGGCAGGTGGCTGAGCATCAGGCAGAGGTCCTTTTCCGATGGGTGGGGGCGGGGGTCCACTTGTTGCCGACGTACTTGTGCGGCAGCAGCTCGGCCAGCGCGGCGGGGCGTGGGCCGTCGGGGCCGCCGATGACAGCGGCCACATCAGGGGCGTGGTCCAGCAGTAGTTCTCGGCACAGCCCGCAGGGAGGCACCAGCCGGGCCGGGCTCTGCTCGTCCGGTTTGGTTGGGATGCCGGACGGCGGCCACCAGGATGAGCGGCGCGCTGGTGGCCATCCGGGCGGTCCCGAGCGCGACCGCCTCGGCGCACACGGCCGCGCGCCCCACCATGGCATCCAGGTGCAGGCCTAGATGAAGGCGGCCGTCGGCGTCGAGGATGGCGGCGCCTATCTGGTGGCGGGCCAGCACATACCGGGAGGCGATCAGTGCGAAAGCGGCGGCCACCACCCGGCGGCTGGCCGGATCGGCGCATTCGAGCGACGGGTCTCGGCCCGCCACCGCGCTCACGCGCCGGCTCCGGCGTGCGGTAGAGCGGGCAGCGGCCGGGCGAGGGAAGTCGCGGTAGATCTCCGACTCGCGGGGGCCACGCGCGCCTTGGTACTTGCCGTCGTACAGGGTGATGTCGCACCGCACCTGCCAGAAGGTCACCTGACCGATGGGCAGACCTGGATAGACGCGCACGGGTTGGACGGCGTGCAGTTGCAGCGTCCATTGGTTGTGCGAGCCGATGTCGATCAGGTCGGCGGTGACGTGCACGAACAGGCCCAGCCGGGCGATGGACGAGCGGGCCCGGATGATGGGGACGTAGTGGTCGCTGCCCATCACCTCCAGCGTGTGCCCGAGGTAGATGCGGTCCGGCTGCAGCACCAGGCCGTCCTCGCCGATGGTCAGCTCGCGAGCGGGGTTGGGCCGGGCGACGTCCAAAACCTGACCGGTGTAGGTCTTGATCGTCGGCCCGAGCCGGAAGTTGTAGCTGTTGGGGTTGACCTGGTCGGGCGTGAATGGGTCGATCATGATCCGGCCCTGCTTGTGCTGGCGGGCGATCTCCGCACCAGTCAAGATCATCGGAGTCTCCTTGGTCAGGTGGTCGCCAGCAGGCGCGGCGGCGAGGTGACGGCGGTGGAGAAGCGGCCGAAGTGGCCGTCATAGGGGCGCACGGCACCGTCGGGTACCCAGAAGGACACCTGGCCGACGATCATCCATGCGTACAGTCGGATGGGCTGGACGACCACGATCTCCAGCGTCCAGCGGTGGGTCGCGCCGAGATTGCCCAGATCAGCCGACACTTGCAGGAACACGCCCAGCCTGCCCAGCGAGGAGCGGCCGATCAGGGAGGGCACGTAGTGATCGCTGCCGATCCGTTCCAGCGTGGTGCCGAGATAGACCCGTCGTGGCCAGAGCACGATCCCACTCGCGGGGATGACGATCTCGTCGGTGGGATGATCGCCGAGCGGGTCGATCACCGTGCTGCGGTGCATCCGCAGGGTGGGCCCGAGCCGGTAATTGACGCTGTTGGGGTTGACCAGGTCAGGGGTGAACGGGTCGATGGTGATCCGGCCGCGCCGGTGTTCGGCGGTGATTGCCGGCCCCGTCAGGATCACGCCTTCACCTCCAGGCGTTCGGTGGCCGACCTGGTGCGGGCGGTGCCGGTGAGGGTGATGCTGTTCGACCTGCTGCACATCAACGCCGCCAGCGCGGCGCGCCTGCCGTACCTGGAGCGGCGGGCCCTGCTGGAGCAGATCGTGCGGCCGGGCGCCCGCTGGCAGGTGCCCGTCTACTTCACCGGCCACACGCAGGCGGCGCTGGAGGCGAGCCTGCAACTGGCCCTGGAGGGCGTCGTGTCCAAGCGGGTCGACTCGCCGTACCGGCCGGGCCGCCGCTCGGCCGACTGGGTGAAGGTCAAGCACCACCAGACCGCGGAGGTGGTGATCGGCGGGTGGCATGCCGGCGGCGGCCGCCACGCCGGCCTGGCGGACTCGCTGCTGCTCGGCGTGCCCGACGGGCGCGGGCGGCTGGAGTACGTGGGGCACGTCGGCAC
>NZ_JBSGJX010000090.1:0-10353 GCF_053605785.1 Nonomuraea sp. NPDC003754 | reverse complement strand
CCACCACCCAGCGTTGTTTGCCAAGGCCAGAGCCGTGTTCGGTGCCGCGTCGGGCGATCAGCGGCCGGATCTGCAGTTTGCGGACCAGTCGCCGACACTTGTCGTGGTCATAGCCGCGGTCGGATCCCGAGCAGGATGAGCGAATCCGGATGTGGTGTAAGGCCAGGATCGACTCGTGCATGGCCGCAGCTGACACGCTGCCGAGCGACACCGTGTTCCTGGACGGCGAGCTGACCCCGCAGGAACTCGCTGATCACGTACTGGCTCGCGTGGGTGTGGTTCCGGGGCGGTAGTCCAAGCGGCACGCGCGTCAAGGGCACTGGTGCCTGTGATCAGCCGCTGACCTGCTGGTTCTTGGTATGGGCCAAGCGGTAGGAGTCGGTGCCGGTCTCGATGATGTTCCTGTCAAGTCAGCATGTTGAACTTCCTGCAGCTGACGCCGAGCAGCCGGGAGCTCGGGCCGTTGGAGCAGGAGGAAGGCATCACACGCGGCGGGCTGTTCGGTGCGGCCCGAGACCGGTTCGCCGAGCTGCTGCAGGTGCCCGGCGCGGACGCGGTGCTCCCGCCACCGGTGTTGGAGCGGCACGAGGCCTACCAGCTGGTGCTGGCCGTGCACATGGCGGCGCTGGCCGCGGTGCTGGCCCATGGCTCCGGGCAGGTGCCACCCGCCGATCCGGTGGCGGTGTCGGCGTTCTTGCTGGCGCGCGAGCGCGACCACTGGGAGGCGATGCACGCACGGCGGGACAACCCGGTGGCGACCTCGCCGGATGCGATGGCGCAGATCGTCTACACGGCCACCGTGACCGGCCGGCTCGACTACGACGCGGGCGCGGCGGCTATCGAGCGGGCCGCCGTCGCCTCGCGCGAGCATCCCGGGCAGCTGCTCAAAGATCACGCGTTGTGTTACCCGCCCGCCGGGCCCGCAGGCCTGCCGCACGGACCTCAGCGGCTGGCATCGGCGTACCAGAACACGGTCGGCACGCCCACACGACCGAACTCATCAACGCCGGCGTCTCCATCGAGGTCGTCCGCCGGCGGCTCGGCCACGCCTCCACCGAAACCACCCAGCTGTACACCCTCCTCGCCGACGACGTCGCAGACACCGAGATCCGAGCCGCCCGCCGACGCCGCGACCGCCGCTGACCTGCACGCTCACTGCTCCACACGTCACTACACACAACCAAGATCAATCTCGGCGCCAACGGCTGTTCCCAGTACCAGTCTGACGCCGGCACCCCGACCTCTCCTGGGCTCAGCCCAGCGCGTCCATCAGGGCGGTGACATAGGTGTCCAGTCGCTCCTCCACGGCTCGCGTCGTCAGCTCTGTTCGGCCTGCCTCACGCCATGGCTGCGACACGAACGTTACTTCTTCTGAGCAGGCCAGCCCGTCCCGCACCTGCCAGTACAGCCGCTCGCTCGTGGCCGCGGCCAGCACCCCGCCAGCCTCCTCGTACGCCTCAGCGAACCGTAGACCCCACGCCGGTCCGTGCAGCAGCGCGAGGTTGGTGGAGCAGTGCGCCACATCGAGATCCGCCGGACCCCAACAGGCCGCCGCCCAGTCGACGACGCCGGTGATCCGGGCGCCTGCCGGCGTTGAGGGCGGCACGTCGAACAACACGTTGCCGGGTTGGAAGTCCCGGTGCAGGAACCGCCCTTCATAGGGCGGCGCGGGCTTGCGGATCACGTCGATCGCCGCGGCCCAGGCCGCCGCGTCGGCGCCCTTCGGAGTCACGACGGTGTCGGGGGTCGTCAGCGTCACATACTTCCGGGGCCGCTCGGCGGGCCGCAGCGCATGGATGGCCACGAGTTGACGGGCCAGCAGTGGGAGGCGCATCTCCAATCCCTCATCGTCGAGGACCGTCCGGCCTGCCAGATGTGTCATCAGCAGCGATGGATACTCGCAATGCGCGGCGGTCGGATCAACCGCGACCAGCTCAGGAGCCGGCACGCCGGTCCCGGCGAGCAGGGACAGAGCGCCGGCCTCCCCGTTCAGCCCATCCTCGGCGCCCCTCACGTAGAACGGGTCGACGAAGCTCCGCAGCACCAGGTCACGGGTGTCTCCTTCCTGCGTGCCGATGGTCAGCTTCCGCATCTCGGCCGTGATGCCGCCGTGCAGCACCTCGGTTCTGACGATCCGTTCGCCGACCTCCAGGTGCCGGCTCACCCAGGCCAGTGTCAACGGTCGGACCGCCGCCTCATCGTAGTTGATCACCGTGCCACCTCATCATCTCTGACTCGCGATAACAGCCGTTATCGGGGGTCAAAACGTCGCGTCCGAAGGGCTTCCATAGCGGGGGCGGCCATCTCCTCGCCGCTACTCCGCCCCTGGCCGTAGCTTCGGGAGTTCCCACCCGTAAGGGTGTTCAGAAAGTTCAGAAACTCGGCGACACGAGCGGATCCCTGGGTGACGTTTCCGCAGTTCATGCGCTACTTCGTTGGAAATTTCTTCATTGCTACCGAGATTTCGTCAGTCGCCGCCGTCGCCCCCATCTCCGCCAAAGCCGCCCCCGCCCCCGCCGAAGTCGCCGCCGGCCCCGTCGTGGTGGCTGCTGGAACCGCTCGATGAGCTGGAACCGCCCAATGAATTCCATAGGAGCCGCAGAAACCAGAACGCCCCGGCTGCCAGCCATATCCACCCCAACAGGGTCGATGTCACCATAGATACCGCTACATCTACGAGGAAGCGAAAAATATCAATGAGTTCGATGTCGTTCACAGCCCCACCTTCCTGAGCCAGAAGGCCCGGACTGGCCATGCTGGCATAGCCGATGGCTAGGACGGTTCCATTTGGCCCCTTTGGCCGGCTTGACCTGGGACCACTTGACGATCATCGGAAAATCGGGGTAGCGGCTTGATTTGGCCCCACCCCCGGTCGGCCCGGAAGGGGGTCCCAGTAGTAGGGGTCTGAGGAACATTGGAACCGGATCGTGCGCTAAACCCTGGCTGGGCAGGTCAGGGCCGTGCGGCCTTGCGGCAACTCCGCTCTCGAAGGATTGACCGCAGATACTTGAGCAGGTTGGCCACCGCCATCAGCGGCAGCACCCGCGAGCACCAGGCCGCAGCCGTCGACTGGCGGCACGCCGCCCACATCACCGGGATTCGTCGCGCGCCGGCGCGCACCACGGCGGGCGACGAAAGCCCCATCTCACCGTGAGACCCCGAGTTTTTGCACTTTCGTGACACCCCTACGCGCGTGCGCGCGAGCTGACAGCAGCAGGGCCGGGTAGACGGGCCCGGGTGGACCGCAACGGGACGGACGAGCGGGTGCGGTTCGCCGGGCAGGTGCGGGCGGTGCTCGCCGTGTCCGCCCGGGCGGTGACGCTGGCCGATGAGACGGGGCCCGCGTGTGAGATTCCGCTGGGGAAACTGCTGGGCGATCCGGACTTCACAGTGCTGGCAAGCCCGGTCCCTACCCTGTTCCTCCACCCGTCTCCTGGAGCTCCGGCCCCAGTGGTCACTCAACCTTCGGTGAGACCGAAGTCTTGATCAACCTTCGATGACAATGCTCAATCGCTTCCCGGAATCCCCGTGATCGTTTCCCGGGGGTTATGAGGGCGTCGGCTCGATATAGTCCCCCAGATGTTGCTTCTGGTCCGCCATGCCATGCCCGCCTACGGTCCGACCGCCCCACCGCACGCATGGACACTCAGCGTCGAGGGGTGGCAGGCGGCCCATCGGCTGATCGCCCGACTGCCCAAAGACGCTCGCCTCGTCGCCAGCAACGAGCCGAAGGCCTGGCAAACCCTGGGCGGCCACAACGCGGTCGCGCGTGATCGACGCTTCAACGAGGTCACCCGCGTAGAGCCATGGGAAGGCAACTATCGCGAGTTGCGGCGCGCATACGTGGAAGGCGCGGATCACGCGGACTGGGAGCCGCGAGCCGAGGTCGTCAAGCGCTTCGACGCCGGGATCACCGAGCATCTCGCACTTGCCGGCGGGCGCCCGCTCGTGGTGGCGACACACGGCATGGCGATGACTGTTTGGGTGAAGGCGCGGCTGGGCCTGCAGAGCCCCGGCGACTTCTGGGCGGACCTCTGCTTTCCTGATGCGCATCTCGTCGACCTGGCCTCGAGCACCGTCGAGCGAGCCTTGACCCTCTGAACATCACCGGAAGGACCAGGAGGCGGCTGAGAGCACAGCAACCGAGCCACGATCACTCAACCTTCGATGAGAACCGCTCAATCTTCGCTGCGACTGTCCTGTCTCACTGAGCTTGGCGTGCGAGCGAGGCTCTGATCTGCGGGACGCCAACTTGCTTGAGACACCGGGAAGCCCGTTTGTCTCAAGGATCATGGCGTGCCGGGCGGAATGTCTCAAACCACCTGGCGCGTGATCATGGAATTATGCCGTTCATGCTCGTGAGCCAGCCAGGAGGAGGAACAGGGGGACGCGCTGGCGACGCGCGAATTCGGCCATGTCGCCGTGGAAGCGATCGCGATGAGGAGGGCACTCGCGCAGTGCGGTGATGGGAACCGCTCTATCTCAGGGGGACAGCCGGAGTACGCCAGAAACACACCGCGCCACCGCATAGTCGAGTGCCTGCCTGCCGGCCTGGCCGGCGCGGTCGGGCAGGCCGGCGGGCGCGTAGCCGGGCAGCGCCGACTGGCACATCTGGTGCACGGTGGCGAACAGTCGCTCGATCTTTCCGCGGCCGCGCGGCTGGCCGGGCAGGGAGAACACCAGGCGGATCTTCAGGTCGGCGGCGACTTGTTCCAGGTGCTGGGAGGTGAAGTCGGGGCCGTGGTCGGTGTAGAAGACCGCGGGGATCCCGCAGATCTGCCAGTGCGGGTCGCCCTTGCGCCAGATCGCCCGCCGCAGCGTCAAGGCGGTGCCGATGGCGCTGGGCGCCTCCAGGCTCAGCCTGTGGGCGGCGATCGCCCGGGAGTATTCGTCGATGATCAGCGTGAGCCAGGGCCTGGCCGGGGTGCCGTCCTCGGTCAGGATGTAGAATTCCAGCTCGGTGTGGTCGGCCTGCCAGCTGGCGTTCGGCGCGTCCACCTCCCGGCGGCCGATCAGCTCGAAGGCGTCGGCGTAGCGCTTGCGGCCCTCGTGGGCCAGGCACGTGAGCGCCGGATCGAGGGCGGCGATCACGTTGACCACTGTGCGATAGCTGGGGACCGGCCAGCCGTGCTCGGGAGCCAGCTCCTGGACGCGGCGGTGCACGGCGGCGGCGCTGAGCCGCGGCTTGCGCAGGGCCAGGGCCTCGATCACCTGTTGCAGTTGCTCGGGCATGCGCCGGCGGCCGATGTCGTCGCGGGGGCGGGGAGCCAGAGCGGCCAGGCCACCGTGGCGGTAGCGCGCCGTCCATCGCCGGGCCGTCCGTACCGAGATCTTGCCCGTGTGGGCGACCTCGGACAACGCGACGGCGTCTTCCAGGTGTGGCTGCAAGATCCCGAATCGCCGCACGGCCTCCTGGCGCGCGGTCACGGTCAACTGCGCCAGCGGCGGCGACGGCTGCGCCCCCGTGCCGGGCCCGGTCATGGCTTCACGGTAACCGGGACCGGGCCTGCCGGGGAGTGGTCAGCCGGCCTCTGGTTGTGCTTCCTCATCCTCGGGCAGGTCGCCGGCGAGCGCGGCCTGGGCCTCCTCACGCTGCCTGCTCAGCGCCTTGTACAAGGTGGATTTGCCGATGCCGAACCCGGCGGCGACGTCCGCAACCTTGATGCCAGAGGCGATCATCGCTGCGGCTGCCGCGCGCTGCTGGGCGGTCGTCTTGGGAGGCCGCCCGGTGGGCAGGCCGCGGGCCTCCTTGGCCGCCCGGGCGCTGGCCGCCCTCTCCAGCATGTAGATCCGCTCCATCTGCGCGAACATCGCCAGCAGCGCGATGGCCATGTCTGCGGCCGGGCCGGGCACGCTGGTGTCCACCGGGATCTGGTCCTTGAGGGTGCGCAGGCCGATGCCGCGCTCGGTCAGCTCGTGGGCCAGGTTGAGGCACTCGCGCATGTTGCGCCTGAGCCGGTCCAGGGTCACGACGGTGATCCGGTGATCGGCGTGCGGCGGCACGCGGCGTAGCAGGTCCTCCAGGCCGTCGCGGGCCATCGTGGCGCCGGTACGTCGGTCGGACCAGATGAGCTCTTCGGGGATACCGGCGGATTCGAGACGAGCCGGGGTACTTCGCACTGCCCAGTCGGTTGAAGTCCGCTACACCATGTCAATGCCGGCCGCGCGCATTCTTGCCTCGAACAACGCCGCCAGTCGGGTCCAGGCAGGCTTCTGCTCTTGTCCGTGCTGGCTGAGCAGGCTGTACCGAATCGCGGCGTCGGTGCGGGCCCGGAGTCCGGCCGGGATGGGCAGCAATGAGGGATGGGCGAGAAAGTAGTCGGCCATGGCTGTGGCGAGTTCATCGACTCGGGGATCGTCCGGCTCCCACCCGGCGGCACACCACATGCGCTTGACCAACGAGAGATACCGAGGATCGTCGAGGGCGCGCTCGACCTTGGTGACATAGTCATCGAAGCCCTCCGGCACCAGAGCCCTGATCAGCACCAGGCCCTCCCGAGCCATCGTTACGTCGTTCGGGGTGAAGCCGAGATCGGCCGCCACCCGGTCCAGCTTCGCCAGAACGCGGTCGGGCAGCAGGGCCCGGTCGCCGCTGGCGAGCCGATGCAGCATGTCACGCCGGGCGATCAGATCGTCGATCCGTTCGTTGAGGTGCCGTTCGACGTCGACGAGCGCGGCGGCGAACCGGTCAGGATCGGCGTCGAGCATCGGCCCGATCTCGGCCAGCGGTACGCCGGCGGCGGCCAGTGTCCGGATCTGGACCAGCCGCAGCAGGTCGGCCGGTCCGTAACGGCGGTAGCCGGAGTTGTCGCGCCGGGGTTCGTCGATCAGCCTGTGCTTGTGGTAGTGCCGCACGGTCTTGACCGTGACGCCGGCGAAGGCCGCCGCCTGACCGATCGTGACGCCGTCCGTCATCTGCCCTGCCGGCCTCGTGATCGTGGGGTGCCGGCGAGTTCACGAACCGCGTCGGCGATGGCACGGAAGTCCTTGCGCAGCATGTTGCCGTGGTTGCTGGCGACCTTGGCGCTCACCTTGATGTTCGGGTTGCGGGCGAGCACCGGGTCGAGGCTGGCGCGCATGCGTTCCATCTCATCACGGCCGCCTCCGAGGTTGGCGCCAGTGGCGACCACGTACCGGACCGGGAAGGTCACACTGTCGAAGACCGGGTCGAGGGCGGCGTAGATCTTGTTGAGCTCGATGTTGCTTTGGGCATGCTGCCCGGCGGACATCTTCCCGGCTATGCCCATCGTGGAGAGCATCGGCAGCAGCCAGCGCGACCGGTGCCACAACCGCCGGACTCGCTCGTCGGCGTAGGAGAAGTCGAACGGGTACGCGCCGTCTACGGACACCACCCCCAGGACGCGGTCCGGATTCCGACTGGCCCAGTGCAACGCGACCGGCGCGCCGTAGGACCAGCCGACGAGAAGCGGCTGGTCCACACCCCTGGCCGCAAGGACGGCGTCGACGTCGCGGACGTGCGCCTCGAACGAAGCGGCTGCGGCCGAACGCCTCGATCGGCCGCGGGCCCGCATGTCGTAGGTGATGTGTCGGTAGTCGCCGCCGAGTTCGGCGATGACGCGCCGCCAGTACCGCTGACTGGCGAACTGGCCATTGAGGTAGACCACAGGACGACCGGGCCCACCGGTGTCGGTCACAGCTAACGCGGTGTCGTCGACCGGCACCATGCCGGTCCAGAGGGAGCTGAAGTTGGTCACCCGTTCAGCGTGCACCCTGACCTAAGGTCAAGGTCAAGCCAGGCGATACCCACGCTCACCAGCGAGGTTCGATCAGGCGGGTCGCCCGCCCGAGGTATCGCTGCCTCGGGTTCGGTCGTCACCATGGGTATGCGGCCAAACAATGTTGCAGATTCCCGGCCAAGCTGCGTTGCAGGTCACAATCGGCGAGCCTGGCCCGCGGTCTCGCGTGCACACGCGTAGGGGTGCCCGAAAAGTCCGGAAACTCGTGGCGTGATCTCACGATGAGATGTGGGTCGAGCCGAGATGGGGCTTTCGTCGCCCGCCGGCGAGCTGCTCGGCATGCGACCAGCACAGACTTCCGCGACACCCTCGACCTGGTGGGCCTCTCCTCCTGGGACCGTGTCGCGGTGAAGCTGCGGCGTACGGTGGCGTTATGGCGACCTGTCGCCGGTGCTGGGAGTGCTCGCGGCCGTTGCGTGCCACGGCCAGGGCCGATGCGCGCTACTGCGGCCCGGCCTGCCGCGCTAGAGCCCGCCGGCACGCCGGTACTGGCAGAAGGTGTTCGCCGCCGACATGGTCGCCACCGCCATGACGCATCTGCAGGAGCGGGTCGGGCGGCGCTGCCCGGTCTGCGGTGTCTGGTTCGCGCCCGGCGTCGGCATCCGCCGGGACGCACGAAGAACTGCGCCATCACGTTGCCCCGGGCCGGGTCGACGAACTGCGGGAAGAACGCCAGGTAGAACGCGATCACCTTGGGGTGGAACTTACCGTACGGGCCGGACCCGGCTCCGATCACCCGAACGATGACGCGGTCAGTCGGCGTCAGGCCAGTCCCAGTCGAGCTGGAAGAACATGCCCAGACGGTCGCTGACGGCGCGAATCTCACTGATCTTGCCGTCCTTCACGGTGAAGATGAAGATCACCTCGACCGTGAAGCTCTTCATGGTCGGCTGCGGCATGCGCGGGTGGTAGCCGGTGTGCTCGCCGGTCATCAACAGTCGGGCCACCACCCGGTCGCCCTCCTGGATCAGTTCTTCGATCGACAGGTGAAACGGGTTGAAGGCGTCGAGCTGCATCTTGATGCCCTCGAACGCGGCGCCGGGCTCATCCGGCTCGCCGAAAATGATCTTGTTGTGGTCGACGACGTCGGCGGCCATGCAGTCGACCAGGCCGGCCAGGCGGCGCTCGTTGATGGCGGTGACGAAGTCGCGAACGACGGCCTTCATGAGAGCTCCCTTCTCTTACGGTGTAAGACAAGTATCTTACGATGTATGAAAAGGGTGGGACTGTCAACCGGGAAGATCCTGGACGCCGCGCTCGACCTGATCGACCGGGAAGGCGTGGCCGCGCTGTCCATGCGCAAGCTGGGTCGCGAACTCGGGGTCGAGGCCATGACGCTCTACTACTACGTGCCCAACAAGGACGCCGTGCTCGACGGCCTCATCGACCGCGCTCTCGCCCACGTCCAGGTACGGCCCGACGGGCCCTGGCGGGAGTGGGCGCGCGCGTTCGCCACCTCTTTCCGTTCCGCGTTGCTCACCCATCCGGCCCTGCTGCCGCTGCTGGCCACGCGTCCGGTCACCACGCCCGGCGGACTGGACATGCTCGAACGCGCCGCCGAGGCCCTGGTCGAAGAGGGGTTCAGCACCGCCGAGGCACTCCACGTGATCACCACGCTCGCCACCTTCGTCATCGGCCAGGTGCTGGCGGAAGCGGGCCGCACCCCGGGCCACGACGCGCCCGATCCCGCGCCCGACACCGACCCCGCCCGTCATCCCGTGCTGGCCCAGGCCCTGGCGGCCGGCCTCGGCACACCGGAAGACCATCGGGACCGCTTCACCTTCGCCCTCGACGCCCTGCTGGCCGGCCTCAAACCGCGGCGGGCACGATGATGGGCGGTTCTCAGAACCTCTTGCAAAACTGCCTTCTGCTCGCCGATGCGGACGCTCACCGACCCGTCGGCGAGCCAGCCGTGGGCCTGGCCGATGCGCGGCGCGTCGGCGCCGATGTCGCTCGACATGCCGAACTCTTCCCAGTACTGACGCAGGTCGCCGCTGATCGAATCGCCCGGCCCGGTCAGCTTGACGAACGTCATGCCCGGGTGCGGGAACACGATCACGTACGAGATCTGGCGGCCGACGTCGGCCAGGCGCGCCAACCGGTTCAGCCGGCGCGGACGCGACGGGGGGCAACTCGATCACCGCCGCGACCGGCCGCTGTGGAAGGCTGGCGGTCATGACCCCAGCAGCCATACGGAACACCCCCAGGCAGGACCTCCTCGCGAGTCTCTTTTTCTCGCCGTCGGCGCGGCGATCGTTTTCGTCGGATTCCAGATCAAGAGCTCGCCCGCCGACTGCGGCGGCGAGACGATGTCCGCGGGCGACAGCTGCGTCAGTTACGTAGGCGGCGACCAGACCGGGACCAAGGACGATCTCCCGCCAGGCCACCCTGACCGAGGCTGAACGCCTGGCCGCCCTCCGCCGTCTCCCTGCCGTGCCTGTTCATCGTTCCAGGCGATACGCGGCTTCCCGGGTCGGTGTAGTCGTGGGCGGTGCAGCAGGCGGCGGCGACCTGGCCGGCGCCGGGGACTTCACGGATCACCCGACGGATCGCGGCGACCACTTGGGTGATGGTGTCTTGGGTGGCCACCGCATCA
>NZ_JBSGJX010000089.1:0-10885 GCF_053605785.1 Nonomuraea sp. NPDC003754 | reverse complement strand
GGCCTCGGCCGACATCAACGCTTCGGCCATGGTCTTCACCATGGATCGCAACAAGTCTGGATCGCCGGTCTCGATCTGCTTGGCCAGCCACTGCTCGGGCGACACACTGTTGTCCGCGGCCATCGCGTGTTCTCCTTCGAACTTGATCTTCGCTAATCGAAGGATCACGCGATGGCCGTCGCCATTTCACGCCGCCACGCCTGTGACCAGGTCAAATTCGTACACCACTCCCATGGACGCAACCCAGCTCTGCACTTCGGTACGCGGCGTACGCCCTCGTGTCATGCCTTGCGGTGCCCGGCATAGAGAAAGGAGACGCCGCGGACCCGTGGAACCCCGCCCACCTGGCGCGACAGCCGGGCCACACACGCTGACCACAGCGGGAAAATCAACCTCCAGCCGAACCCCTTAGCCAACCAGATCAAGATCGAGAAAGATTGAGGCTAGCTTTCAGATTTGCTTGATCGCACAATGTCGCCCATGGCGCGACCTACCAGCAAACGCAGCACCACACCCAAGCCATCTGCTCGCACGACTGCTGTCACAGCGCAGCGAGCCAGAGCGGCTCGCGAGCAAGTCGTACAGCCGCAGCATGGGCATCCCCGAAAGTCTGCTTCCTGGGGGCTTACCCCAGGTGAGTTCGCGGCACTGCCGCCCGACCGGCGCGCCGAACTACACCAGGCGGCACGCCAAGAGCGGCACCAGGTCGCGCTGACGGTGGCGCAACTTCTCACCACGATGGGTGTGATCGCAGGCCTCATCCTCACCGGGTTGGGCCTATCCCAGACGGCACAATCTATTGAAGAGAGCCGAAAATCCCAAAAGATCGCGCAAGATAGTCTCGACCTGAGCCGGAAGGGTCAGGCAAATGATCGGTTTACGAAAGCGGTTGAGCAGCTCGGGAGTGACCAGAAGGATGTAAAGCTAGGCGGGATTTATGCCCTTGAGAAAACGATATGGGATTCTCCTGACTACCACCAAGCCGTGTTGGACGTACTTGCTGCTTACCTCAGAGAGCACGACCCGGATACAGACGTTAAGTCCAGCAAGCCGGCCCTCCTGGCGACTGATCTACAAGCGGCTGTCACCGTGCTTGGCCGTAATCCCGCCACGACCGGCTCCACCGGCTCTTATGCGGTCGACTTAACGGGAGTCCGACTGATGCGCGGCAACCTCTCGGGAGTGAACCTGAGCCGTAGCTACATGCGTGATGCCACGCTGAGCGGCTCCAACCTCGCCAAGGCCGCCCTGGGCAGCGCTGAGCTTTATCAAGCCGGTCTCAGCAACACGCTTCTCTCCGATGCCGATCTGCGGAGAGCCAACCTCTATGCGGCCGACCTGTCCAGCGCTCTGATCTATCGCGCCAACATGAGTGATGCCACCTTGGTCAAGGCCAACATGACCGACGCGGAGCTGGCTGGGAGCAATCTGGCTCGCGCCCAGATCTACGGGGCGAACCTGACCAGAGCCAACTTGGAGGGCGCCGACCTGACTGATGCCAACCTGAGCGGAGCAAACCTGACCCATGCAAGCTTTTCGCGTGCAAATCTGAGCAGAGTGAACTTGTTAGGGACAACTCTGAATCGCGCAGGGTTACATGGAGCCAACCTAACGGGCGTTTTTCTGGTGGATCAAAACCTAGCGGGCATGGACATGGTCGGCGTTAACCTAACCGGCGCCAACCTGGCTGGCGCCAACTTGTCCGGCGCCAATCTGAACGGCGCTCGACTCGACCGCGCAAACCTGAATGGTGCCAACCTCGCCGGTGCCGTTGGACTTCCTCCAGCGGAGCAACTGAAGAAGGTCACGATGTGGAATGCCGACACCAACTGGCCGTGATCAACCGAGCTGACAGACGTTGACGCGCTATCCGTAGATCAGGTGGCATGCACAGCTACGGATACGGCACCTGGGATAGGGCCGCTACCAGCTCCTGATCCGAAAATCGGACATTCACCGGACATGCGGCAGCGAACCTCACGTCGCGGCATGCAGCAGATTCGCGGACCTGGCCGCGATGCTCCCCCTGCCCCCGACCGCCCCGCAGATCGGCTGGAACACCTCGGCCCGGCTGCCCCGCGACCACTACGTCCGCCTCGATGCCAACGACTACTCCGTCCACCCGGCCGCGATCGGCCGTCTGGTCGAAGTCCGGGCCGATCTCGATCACGTCACCGCGACCTGTGGCGGCAAGAACGTCGCCCAGCACGAACGATGCCGGGCAGCCCACCAGACCCTCACCGACCCGGCTCACCAGCAGGCCGCCCGCAACTCCGCGGCGTCAACGCCTGGCCCCGGTTCCCGCGGTGATGACCGAGGTCGAACAGCGTCGTCTCACCGACTACGACCACATGTTCGGCCTCGCTGGTGAGCAGGCGAATGAGGAGGCGGCGATCTGATGGCAGCCAAGAACTCTGCCAGGAACATCGCCTCGGAACTCGCCTACCTGACCCGGGCGCTCAAAGCACCCTCGCTGGCAGCCTCCATCGAGCGGCTTGCCGAGCGGGCCCGCGCCGAGGACTGGTCGCACGAGGAGTTCCTCGCCGCCTGCTTGCAACGCGAGGTCGCCGCCCGCGAAGCGCACGGCGGTGCGGGCCGCATCCGGCTGGCCCGTTTCCCCGCCCGCAAGTCTCTGGAGGAGTTCGACTACGACCACCAACGATCCTTGAAACGCGACACCATCACCCACCTCGGCACTCTCGACTTCGTCACGGCCAGGGAGAACGTCGTCTTCCTCGGCCCGCCCGGCACCGGCAAGACTCATCTGTCCATCGGGTTGGGAATCCGTGCTTGCCAGGCCGGCCATCGTGTCCTGTTGGCCACCGCGGCCGAATGGGTGGGCCGGCTGGCCGACGCCCATCACACCGGCCGTCTTCAGGAGGAACTCATCCGGCTTGGCCGCATCCCGCTGTTGATCAGCTCGGATCGCCACTCTGCCGCCGCGTCGTCGTCGGTGACCGTCACGAACGCCGCGACTGTCTCCACTGCGGCCGCCAACTTCTCCCGCGGCACGACTTCCTCGATCGCCTTCCATACCTCCACCAGCGACACCAGGCGATCGGTGGTGGCCTCCGGCGCGTCCATCAGCACCTCCATCGCCGAGGCCATCGTGCGCGCCGCCGAAGGCAGCTTCGGGAAGGTGCGCAGCTGCTCGGTCCTGCCCGCCCGCTCGGCCCGCGCCAGCAGATTCGCCGAAATCAGCAGGTCCAGCACATCCAGCGCGTCATCGACCGACGCGGTCTCCAGGTGTCGCACCGTGGCCAGCAACATCGCGGCCTTGCGGTGCTCGGCCAGTTCCGCCAGCGCAGGCGCCTTGGCGGCTTTGCCGTAGCGGGCCAGCGCGGCCAGCTTCACCTCCGGCACCGGCTCGACCACCACGCCGCCAGCGCCCAGCCCGGCGATCTCGGCCACCCGTTGTAACTGGACCGACAGCACCCGGCCCGAGGCCTTCGTCGGCGCCGTGCGCAGCCGCTCCAGCTCAGAGAACCGGCGGCCCTCGCCCACTCGTAACAACTCTTCCAGCGCGGTGCGCATCCCGGCCGACAGCCGGCCCGACAACAGCGCCTGCAGCCGGTCGCTCTCCGCCTTGCGCACCTCGCCTACCAACCGGGTGAGCACGGTGATGCCGGATAGCAGGATTCGCTCCTTCAGCATGTGCACCCGCGCCCGATCGAACAGCGCCCGCGGCCCCTCGTTGGAGGCCCACACCCGCGCCGCCACGAACGCCCGCACCTCCGCCTCCCATGCGCCGAAGTCGTGAAAGCCCAGCAGCTCACGGATCTCCCAGGCGTGCTCGTACACCGTCTGCTGCCGCTAGCCGTAGTCGGCCAAATCCGCGGGATCGAGCTGCAGCTGCTTCGCAACAAACCCCACCGCCCCGGCCGGAACCTGGGTGGGAGCCTCGGTCAGGAACACCACGAGCATGCGCACCGTGTCCCACTGCACCGCCCATCCCAGGCGGGTCGTCGGGCGGCGCTTGCTGGCCAGCGCGTCCAGCGCCGCGCGATCCAGGCGGAAGAACTGCTCGAGCTCGGCCACTGACGGCTCCTCAGGGAAGCGGCCGTAGCGAGCAACCTGCTCATCCGTCGAGGTCATGGGCACAGACCGGATGCTGTACTCCACCGACTACCCCTTCACCTACGGCTTCCGTCCTGGCGGTTTTCCCTATGTCGACACCAGCAACGGCGCCGCCCGCTCGTTCCTGGAGGACGCGCCCTTCACCGACGAGCAGAAGGCCGACATCGCCCACCGCAACTGGGAACGCCTCACCGCCCGCGCGGCCGAGCGCTCGGCGGTCTGAAGCATCACAACCGGCTGGTTACTCACCCTGCGCTTGCCGTGCGGCCCGTGCGGTGACGCGTTCAATGGCCTGGACGGCGACATCGGGCTGGTCGACGTAGATGTAGTGGCCGCTGTTCGTGGCCGTGCTCAGCTTGCTGCCGCGGGACAGCGCGAGCCACTTGCGCTGACCCGCGGACCACGCCCGCTCCAGGCGCGGCCCGTACTCGGGGACGGCCGCGAGGTACGGCTTCCCATGCTGGACCACCTCCACCGGGATGTTACCGGCGGAACGGACCTTGCCGTCGGTGATGACGAGCTTCTCCGGGTTCTCGCCCTGGAATATCGCGAGGTTCTGTGCGCGTACCTCGGCCGCCGGCCCCTTGGCGGACTCGGGGATCGCCTTCGTGATGTCGCCGGCCATGGTGGGTGGGGTGGCATCCATCAGGACCAGCCCCTTCACCCTGTCCTGGTGGTCGGGGGCGTACGTGGCGGCGATCAGCCCGCCCAGCGAGTGCCCGGCCAGGACGACCGGGCCGTCACCGGCAATCCGGTCGAGCACTCCGGTCAGGATCTTGCCCGTGCTGGAGAAGCTCTGCGGGCCGTCCGGCTGGTCGCTGGCGCCCGCGCCGAGCCGGTCGTAGGAACAGACCCGGTTCTGCCTGCTCAGCGTCTTCTGGACGGCGGCCAGCTTGTCCAGCCCATCGCCTGCTCCGTGCATCAGGATGATGACCGGCCTGCCTTTCTCCGGGGCGCCCGAACAGGACACGTTCACCGACCGCCCCGCGACGTCGATCTTCGCGGTCCCGGAGATCGGGGTGGCATCGGCTGTCCGCGTGGCGGGGGCGAAGGGGTCCCAGTTCTCCACCGCGTCGCCGTCGCAGCCGGCGACCCCCGCGCCGAGCATGGTGCAGCACAGCGCGGCCACAACGGGTGTCTTGATCTTGCGGAGCATGAGGTCCTCCAGTGAGGGAGTCGGCGCCGGGTGATGCGCACGGCGGTGTAGCGGGAAAGCGGACGGAGCGCCGTGGCTGTGTCGTAACGCTATGGATCGGGCGGTCCGGGATCGTCCCCGTGCGGTGGACATTTGCCGGTAGCTCGTGTGGGGGACAAGCGCGGCCGGCAGGGAAGGACCGAGATCCTGCAGGGAAGGACCGAGATCGTCGCGCTCTGTCGTGCGGTGCGGACGCCCGCCGGATATGTACGCCATCCGCGACGTCGAACGCGGCGGCGTCCTGCGACGAATCGCATGTGCGCCAGTCCCCCGTGCGAGCTACGCGCGAATGTCCACCGCACGGGGACGATCCCAGACCGCCGGATCCCTAGCGTTTCTCGGCGTAGCGGTGGCGCCCCACCGCAGTCCCCCACGTAAGGGAGTCGTCATGCGGTTATTGAGACAGCTCGTGCCCGTCGCGGTGGTCGCCTTCGCCGGCGGCGCGATCGTGGGCGCGGTGAAGGAAAGCCCGCTCCTTACCCTGTTCCTCGGTGTCGCGACGGCCTTGCTCGCCGTGCTCGTGTACGCCCGCGTGGTGCGGTGGTCCGAGCGCCGGGCACCTGTGGAGGTGGCGGCGCGAGGCGCCGCCCGCGCCATCGCGCGAGGGGCGCTGATCGGGGTCGCGTTGTTCGCGGCCGTCATCGTGAACATCGCTCTCGTGGGCGGTTACCGGATCGACGGCCCGGGCTCGCCGGCGGGCGCGGTCGGGCTGCTCGGCTTCATGGCCGCCGCCGCGGTGACGGAGGAGCTGCTGTTTCGCGGCATCCTGTTCAGGATCGTCGAGGAACGCACCGGGACGTGGCCGGCGCTGGTGCTGACCGGCCTATTGTTCGGCCTGTCGCACCTGCTCAACCCGCACGCCGATCTGTGGGGCGCGATCGCCGTCGCGGTCGAGGCGGGCGGCATGCTCGCCGCCGCCTACGCCGCCGCCCGCACCCTGTGGGTCCCGATCGGCGTGCACTTCGGCTGGAACTTCGCCGCAGCCGGCATCTTCGGCACCGAGGTCTCGGGCAACGGCGCGACGCAGGGGCTGCTGCACGGCGTGACGTCGGGCCCAGCCCTGCTCACGGGCGGCGAGTTCGGGCCGGAGGCGAGCCCATACGCGGTGGCGTTCGGCCTGCTGCTGACGGTCGTGTTCATGCGGCTGGCCCGCCGGCGCGGCAACGTGGTCCCGCTCCGGCGCGGCGCGACCGCTACGCTCGCCCAATGATCGATCTAGGGCGGGTCACGGACCTGTGGCGGCGGTGCGACGTCGTGGTCCGGGACGTACCGTTCGGGCTGCTGCTGGCCATCGCATCGCTCCTGCCGGCGCTCCACGGCAAGGGGACTCAGGTCGGCGACCTGCCGGCCCGGCCCTTCGACGCGCTGGCGTTTGTGGTGATCGCCCTGGAGTGCCTTCCGCTCGCCGTCCGCCGGCGGTGGCCGGCCGTGTGCCTGGCTCTGGTGTCGCTCGGCTTCGTTCTCGACCAGTTCCGCGCCTACCACGTGTTCGCGAGCAACGCGATGCCCATCGCGCTCATCAGCGCGGGCGCCCACCTGGAGCGCCATCGGCGCGTCACCGTGGTCCTCCTCTCCATGGCGTACGTGCCGCTCGCGCTCGCGCTCGACCGACACGGCGCGAGCGAGAGGGTGGAAGGGTACGTGGTGTTCTACCTGGCTCTGGCCCTCGCATGGGGCATCGGGGCCTGGCTGCGCTCCTCCCGCGCCGCCGAGGCGGAACGCCGCCGCCACGTCGCCGAGGCCACCCGCGCCGCCGAACGCACCCGGATCGCCCGCGAACTCCACGACGTCGTGACGCACCACGTGACGGCGATGGTCGTGCAGGCCGAGGCGGCACGCTACCTCACCGCCGCGCCCGACCGCCTCGACGCGACACTGAGCGCCGTCAGCGACACCGGCCGGCGGGCCATCACCGACCTGCGGCACATGCTCGACCTGCTCAAAGCCGATCACGATACCGACGTCAGCATGCCGTCCGCCGGAGACCTGGGCACGCTCGTGGAGCAGACCCGCCAGGCCGGGCAGCCGGTGGAGTTCACCGAGGAGGGCGACCCCCGGGAATCGGTGGGCAGCGCCGAGTTCGTGACCTATCGGGTCGTCCAGGAGGCCCTGACGAACGCCCTCAAATACGCCCACGGCAGCCCCACCGCGGTCTGGGTGCGCTACGGCGAGAGGGAGATCAGTGTGGCGGTCAGCACCGACGGCCCCGGCTCCAGGGTCGCCTCCCCCGGCGGGAGCGGGCGGGGCCTGGCCGGGCTGCGCGAGCGGGTGGACGCTCTGGGCGGCGAGTTCAGCACGGACCGGCAGGCGGGCGGCGGCTTTGTGGTACGGGCCCGCATACCTGCGGGGAGCCGGTCATGACCGCGCCGGTCCGGGTCCTGGTCTGCGACGACCAGGCGCTGATCCGCACCGGCTTCGCGACGATCATCGACGCGCAGCCCGACCTGGAGGTGGTGGGCGAGTGCGGTGACGGCCGCGCCGCGGTCGAGCTCGCCCGCCGGCTGAGTCCCGACATCGTCGTCATGGACGTGCGGATGCCGGTGCTTGACGGCATCGAGGCGACCCGCCTGCTGGCCGGCGCCGGGGTCGAGAATCCAGTCAAGGTGCTCGTGGTGACCACGTTCAACCTGGACGAGTACGTCTACGAGGCGCTGCGCGCCGGGGCGAGCGGGTTCCTGCTCAAGGACGCCCCGCCGGCGCAGCTCTTGCAGGGCATCCGCACCGTCGCGGCGGGCGCCGCGCTGCTGGCGCCTGAGGTGACGCGGCAGCTCGTCGGCAGGTACGCGTCCCGGATCCGCCCGGCCCGGGACACGCCCGACGAGACCGCGCTGACCCCGCGCGAGCTGGAGGTACTGCGCCTGATCGCCGACGGCCGGTCCAACAGCGAGATCGCCGCCACGCTGGTGATCAGCCAGGAGACCGTCAAGACGTACGTGTCGCGCATCCTGAGCAAGCTCGACCTGCGTGACCGCGTGCAGGCGGTGGTCTACGCCTACCGCAGGGGCCTGGTGACCTGAGGCACGCCGCCCGGAAACCTCGATGGGGCGAACGCCGCAGACGTCAGGAACCGTCCGTGGCCCTGTTCGACCATCAGCGCGCGGCCGTCGGCCCTGGTGCGGCGCGTGTACGCGGCGAGCGGGCCGAGACGATGTCGAGCAGGTTGACGAGCCGATCGAGCTGTTCCGGGTCCAGGCGGCCGGTCGCGGGCGCCAGGGCACGCCGGATGTCGTCCTCCACGCGTTTGGCAAGTTCGAGCCCGGCCGGGGTCATGTACACCTCGACGACCCGGCCGTCTTCGGGGTTCTTGCCGCGTGTCAGCAGCCCCCGGCGCTGGGCGCGGTCGATGAGGCCGGACATCGTGGACTTGTCCAGGCCGAGGTAGGCGGCCAGTTCGGTGATGCGGGCGCGGCGGTCGCGGAGGATGCCGAGCACCCGTAGCTGGGTGAGCGACAAATCGTGCTCACCACCGATGCGGGTCAGCACGCCTGCCACCTCGAAAGTGGCCCGGACGAGGGCATCCACGACATCGTCGGCGGAGCTCATGCCGTCATGCTAGTCCGGCATGGTTGGCAATACCAACCATGCCGGAGCGAGGAAGGCAGACACCGCCACCCGGGACGCCTCGCGTCCCGATCCCGCGCCAGGCGATCGACGGATGCGGCATCGATCACGCCGACTCCTATTGACATGGTTTGTATTACCAACCACCATCGAGATGGTTGGTAATACAAATCATTTTCTGGAGGTCACCATGCACGCTGCCGTCATCCCAGCAGCCGACGCCCTGCCGGTCTATCGCGACCACCCCGACCCCGCAGAACGCCACAGCGACGAGCTGCTCGTTGAGGTCCTCGCGGCCGGCCTGCACCATCTGACCAAGGCCAACGCGAACGGCTCGCACTACTCCAGCAACGGCATGTACCCGCTGGTCCCCGGCGTCGACGGTGTGGTACGCGACCAGGAGGGCAACGTCCGCTACGTGGCCCTGGACGACACAACTCTGGGCACGTTCGCCGAGCGCACCCTCATCGACCCTCGCCGCAGCGTGATCCTGCCCGACGGCATCGACCCCGTGCGGATCGCCGCTGCGATGAACCCGGCCATGTCGTCCTGGGTCGCGCTGCGCCGACGCGTCGACTTCCACGCTGGCCGGCGCGTCCTCGTCCTCGGCGCCACCGGCAACGCCGGACGGATGGCGGTCCAGATCGCCAAGCTGCTCGGCGCCGACCAGGTCATCGCCGCCGGCCGCGACACCACCCGCCTGAAGGCGCTGACCGCGCTCGGCGCCGACGAGACGATCACCTTCGACCAGATCGGCCACGCGGACGACGTCGACGTGGTCATCGACTACGTGTGGGGTGAACCCGCCGCCGGCGCCATGATTCCTATGCTCACCGCCCGCGCCGACCGCACCGCCCCGCTGACCTGGATCCAGATCGGATCCATCGCCGGCCCCACCGCGCCTATCCCCTCCGCGGCCCTGCGCTCCGCCCGCGTCCAGATCGTCGGCAGCGGCATCGGCTCGGTCCCCGCGCGCGACTTCCTCGCCGAACTGCCGGAACTGGCCTCAGCGGTGACCGCGGGCGCGATCGACGTACGGGCGCGCGCCGTACCCCTCGTCCAGGTCGCGCAGGCGTGGACCGCCGAGACCGACGACCGCATCGTCCTCGTCCCCTAGCCGTGTCACATCCGAGGAGGAAGCCATGACTGCGCTGAGCAGCAGCAGGAAACGGGCCCTGGTCGTGGGACTCGGCGTCAGCGGCATCGCCACGGCGATCGCCCTTCGGGGCATCGGGCTGGGATCCGGTGATCGTGGAGAGAGCGCCGGGCCGTCGATCGGGTGGCTACTTCATCGTGTTGTTCGGCGCCGGTCGGCCCGAGGGCGGGTCCGGGGCTGGTGCGGCCGCTGCGGGCCGTACGGGTAGGGGTCGCGGCGGACGGACCAGCGCCCCGATGCGGCTGCTGATGCCCGCACGAGTGAGCGCGGTTAGAGTCCTTCCAGGGCGAGCTGGTGGGTGGTCGGACGGGGGCCGGTGACCAGTCCCTTGTAGAACAGCCGCTCCCAGATCAGCGCCTTGCCTTTGCCAGTGACGTAAGTGGTGGTGCGCTGGACAGGAGGTTCGCCGATCACGCGTACCTTGACTTCGAAGTGGCCAGAGGCGACGTAGCGGGCCATGGGCTCGTTACGCTTGGCGCCGTAGCTGCACAACAGGCCTTCGCCACGCAGGAACCTCCGCAGGAAGGTCTCCGTGACACCGAGCCGCTTGGCCACGGTGCCGATCAGCGCCGCGCCTTCGGCCTCCAGCAGTTGATGGGCGCGGGCGGCCGCGGGCTCCAACTCGGCGACGCGCTGCTCGGCGGCCTCGCGCCGTTCGACTTCGTCGGCCCAGCCCCGCCGAGCTTCGGCGTGGCTGGGCATCTGTCCTGTTGGTCGTGGCAAATGCCAGACGTAAGGTGATCAAATTACGGTGGCGACCGATCCACCCGGGCGCCGGCCGGAAGATAGGCGCGACCATGAGACGCTCCCCCAGGCGCGATCCGCCGGACCTGCGCAACCACTGGAGACTCTCCATGCCCGCGGTCCCTACGCCGCATCCCCAGCCGTCGTCGGTC
>NZ_JBSGJX010000088.1:0-11147 GCF_053605785.1 Nonomuraea sp. NPDC003754 | reverse complement strand
CGACCGCCCGCGACGCCCGTCTCGAGGTGTTCCGGTGGGCCAGCCGCTACAACACCCGGCGCCGCCACTCCAGGCTCGGCCAGCGGGCTCCCCAGGCCTACGAGACAGCCTTCCACTCAACATCATCTACGCTGGCATCAGCTGCATAAGCCGTGTCCAGTCTTCGGGTGGAAGCCCCTCCATCTTGAGGCACATGCGCTTGTTTGTGCCCTGGACGAATCCTGGTCTCACGCAGGCTGCAAAGCGAAGACAGGTCCGTTGACCAGTCGGCTGTCCGAACTCTGCGACCGGGCTGCTGACCTGTCCAGCATCCAGGCGTTCGCCGGTGTCGTGCAACGGATCGGCGCCACTCTACGTCACAGCCGGCTGCGTCATTTCACGCACACGGCTGAAGGATGGGACGAACTGCTCGACAACATCGAATGGAGCGTTGGACAGGTCAGGGCACGGCAGGCGGCCGACGTCCTGGATGCGCTCAACGCAAGTCTGACCTCACCGCTGGACCAAACAGGCACCGAGACGCAGGTCTTGCGCGAAGCGGTTCTGAGCCGTGATCCCCGTGCCTACCAGCAGGCAGTCCATGCTCTGTCGACCGCGGTCAGACGGCAGGGGGAACAAGCCCACTGCGATGCGCTACTGGAAGAACTTCGATCGGCGCATGAAGGGTTGGCCGATCGAATAGATGAGTGCCCAATGGACGCGGCGTGGACTGAAAGACTCGCCCAGTTGCCGGAAGCGTGGGCGTGGGGTCGGGCAGCCGCATACTGCATGCGGTTCAACGATCCCGATCAGGATCAGAAGCTCATGCATGAGCTTGACGCCGTGGATGATGCGATCTGCGACATCACTGCTGATCTGGCGGCGGCAGAGGCGTGGCTGCACTGTCTGTCCCGCATGACGCAGGAGGAACGGCAAGGACTCCAGGCCTATAAGAACCGCGTCAGCGACCGCGGCAAGGGGACGAGCAAGCGGTACGGCGAGCGGCATCGCCAGGGCGTGCGGGACGCCATGTCGCTGGCGCAAGGAGCCGTGCCGGCCTGGATCATGCCGCTGCCACTCGTGGTGGAGACCATCCGTCACAGCCAAGACTGCTTCGATGTCGTTATCGTCGACGAGGCCAGTCAGATGCGTGTCGACTCGGCCTTTCTCCTCTGGCTCGCACCACACGTCATCGTCGTGGGAGACGATCAGCAATGCGCCCCATCGTCGATGTCGTACGGCGAGCTGAAACCGATCCACGACCAGATCGACCGCTACCTGCCTACCGTACGGCCCGCCTTCCGGGATGACTTCGCCCCGACTGGCAACCTCTACACCCTTCTGCAGGCGCGCTTCCCTGAAGTCGTACGGCTCAGCGACCACTACCGCTGTATGCCCGAGATCATCGGCTGGTCGTCCAAACAGTTCTACGACGACCGCCTTGTGCCGCTGCGCCAGTTCGGCGCTGACCGTCTGGAACCGCTCAAGGTCGTCGTAGTCGAGAATGCGTACACCGAAGGGATCGGCGACCGGCTGCGCAACGAAGTGGAAGCGGAGAAGCTAGTCGACACGCTCGTGCAGCTACTCGCTGATCCTCTCTACAGCGGCAAGACCTTCGGTGTCATCGCTCTTCAGAGCCCCGGGCAGGTACGCGTGCTGGAACGCCTGATCGGCGAGAGAATTGACGCGGCCGAAGCCGAAGCACGAAAACTTCGAGTAGGCGAACCACCTGACTTTCAGGGTGATCAACGCGATGTTGTTCTCCTGTCGATGGTGGTCGCCGACCCGCCCAGGATCGCCACCAGCAAGCCTCAGCAGCGGCGCTTCAACGTCGCCGCCAGCAGAGCCGAAGATCAGATGTGGTTGTTCACGTCGGTCCCCGCACACCGCTTCAACCCGAATGACCTTCGCCACTCACTGGTGGCCTGGATGAACAACCCGGTCCTCAGTGAGCCCAACCAGGCCGAACTCGAAGATGTGTCGCCGGACATCCGCCACCGTGCATTCGACTCCCTCTTCGAGCAACGAGTGTTTCTGCGCATCCGCGAGCGCGGCTACCGGGTAGTCCCTCAGGTGGCCGCTGGGAACAACAAGCGGATCGACCTGATGGTGATCGGCGCGAAGGGCAGGCTGGGCGTCGAATGCGACGGTCGAGCCTGGCACACCACGCCCGATCAGATCCGTGCCGACATCGCACGGGAGCAGGAACTCCGCCGCGCGGACTGGCAGCTCTGGCGGCTGCGCGAAGGGGATTTCTATCTCGATCCCGACAAGGCACTTGAGCCACTCTGGCGCGAACTTGACAAGCGCGGAATCGCTCCCGGCGTCGGTCGCCCCTCTGCTCTGGAGGCGTCCACGTGGCAGCCCGTCGAACTCCGGGACACGGAAGAGAGATGACCATGAACCAGCTTGACGACAACACCCTCCGCCAGCTCGGTCGTGTCATCTGCGGAGACGACACACCGTACTCGCGGAAGACGTATGAGTTGCCGAAGTTCCTGAGGGACGCCTGATGGACGGGCGTCCCCGAATGCGACGGCGAGTACCGCCTCGAATGGATAACCCAACGGCTGCGGGAACGACGCGATCGCCCAGACGACATCGAGCGCGTAGTTCTGCGCCTGTGCGATCAAAGGGAGTACATGGGCGAGCCGCCCACTACGGCGGCCGAGATCACCAGACTCATTAACGAGTTCCTCATTCACGAGGGCTACAAGGTCGAGCGTCCAGGCGGCCGGCCACGCATCGTTGAATGCGATCCAGGATCAGTGTCTCCCGCAGCGCTCGCGTCGGTGACCTTGAAGGTAACGATGTCCCAGGTCGTCGCTGACCCTCAATTCGCCAAGGTCCTGCAAGGCCGCTTGGATGAGGCTCAGACCTGCACCGCCAATGGGTGTCATGTCGCTGCGATCATCATGCTGGGGAGCCTCTTGGAAGGAGTCCTCCTCGATGCGATCCGGACCCGGCTGAGGCTGCCTGATTCTCAGCTGAGGAACAAGCGCCTGCACGAGCTGATCGAGGTAGCGAGCCGGGAGGGGTTCATCGGCCTCGATGTCCCAAAGTTCTGCCATGCCCTCCGTGACTATCGGAACCTGGTTCATCCACATCTTCAGGTGCGGATGAACCACTTGCCGGACAGAGACACCGTCGAGATGTGCTGGCCTGTGGTCTACGCCACACTCAACGATCTTGCGGGGTCGAACACCTAGCCACGGCCCTCGACGAGGCTGCCGACCATGGCGGCTGGAACCGTCCACTTCGCAGCTCCTCCGGAACAAGGCCGATCCAGGCCCGTCGTTGTTGTGCTGGAAATGGTTCGAGTTCTTGAGTCCCACACGCGCGAGGTGGCTCGTACCGTAGGCGATGTGGATGTGGTCGTCGATCGTCCCTCCGCGTGTGAGGACTGCATGGCAATCGTCAACCAACACCAGCACATGCCCGCTTCTAAATCGGTTGGGATTAAATCCCTATTTGGGTTGCCGTCCTGCGGATTCAGAATGATAACGAGGTATGTGTCAAGTTCCGCAGGTGAAATGGCGGAGTTAAAGTGCAGTCCGTGGCTGTGGGATGACCTCGTGTATTTCGCGACGACGGGGCTGCGATCGCTATGTCCAGGGTTTAGGTAGAGGTGAGCGAATGGGGCTTTTTGACCGTTTTCGTCGTGAACACCGGCTGCAGCCACCAACACCCACCCACCCCGCCCCGGCCTACGGCACTGCTTCCGATCGCGTGCGGGCCTACCACGTCTCGAGCGCTGTGGCGGGCCCCAACGTTCCTGCACGGCCGACTGCTCCTGTTGATCCGTGGCTCCCGCCCGGAGCAGGAATCAGCCTCGCGGGCTTCAACATCGTCGGCGGATTAATCTATGTGGGCGCCGGGTTGGCGTCGGCCTCGGGGACCATGGTGGAACCGGCGTTGATCAACCCCTACGCGCCAGTTGACCTGCGCCGACCGGACTGGAGCGGACAAGGGCTGGACTACTGGCCGTCGTATGACACGATTTCGCCGCAGTGCAGGGCCGCCTATCTGGCCTGGCTCGCCGATGGGCGGCGATACCCGCAGGCGCCGATCGGCTATGTGTTCCTCTACCTCTACGGTTTGGAACGGCGGGCACTGCATGATCTGCAACGGGACCGTTCCACCGCTGCGCAAGAGCTGCCGATCATCCACAACGAGGTACGGCGCCTGCTTGGCATCTACGGCGACCAGAAGGCATTTCGGCGCTACGCCGGACAGTTCGAGCATGTGCTGGAGTTCCTCGCCGGGGCACAGTCCGGCTCCGGCGCGCCACCAGTGCCTACCCGGGAGTATCCGCCCCCGCTGCGGCTGCGTGCCGGTCTCGGTGCCTACGCCGCACAGGGCGTTCCGGTACCGGCGCCGTGGGCGTTGAGCTGGATCCGCTCCCATCCGGACTATTACCCGCGAACCCCAGCCACCCGCTGCGCAGCCGAATTCGACGCACTGTTCCAGCGGCGGTATGCCGCCCGTCACGGTCAAGGGCTCATCGTGCGGCCCGGCCGTAAAGAGATCGTGCTCGACTACCGGCCCGCGAGTGCGGGCTTCCGTGGGATCGCCGAGCTGACTCTCGCCGGCATCCCGGAGGTGCTGACGCTAGCCGCGCCAACCCGGAAGTTGGTGGCGCTGGCCGACGAGTGCACATCGGAGTTGGAGGCCTACAGCCGCTTCATCGGCCGCGTTCCGGACGGGCAAGCCAGCGTTCAGGCGCAAGCATTGCTTCCCGCCGAGCTGGTCAATTTCGCCGCCGGCGGAGCGGGATCGGCCATCGCGTGGGCGCGTAACCGGCTGGGAACGCATGAGACAGTCGTGGTCGAGGCGCAGCAGTTCAACGCCCTGATCTCGTCGCAGGATGTCAAGCCGACCAAGAAAGACGTCATCGCCTTGGCTCGGCTGCTGGGCAGCGCCGGTATCGGAGTCGAACCTGACCCCCGCTTGGGCGGGTCGATGCCTGCGACAGGTCCCATGGTGCTATTCGCCGCACCGGATGGCCCCACAGCGGCGGCATCCGACGCCTACCAGGCCGCCACCCTGCTGCTCCACCTGGCCGCGGCCGTCAGCGCCGCTGACGGGGAGACCTCTGAGGCCGAACAGCGCCACCTGAGCGATCACCTTGAGCGGGCCTTGCACCTGACCACGGATGAGCGGCGGCGCTTGCATGCGCATCTGCACTGGCTTATCGCCGCCCCGGTCAAACTCAGCGGCCTGACCCGGCGCATCGCGGGCATCGACGAGAAGCAGCGCACCTATGTCGCCGAATTCCTCACCGCCGTCGCCGCCGCCGACGGCCACATCTCGCCAGACGAGATCAAGACACTGACCAAGATCTACCGGCTGCTGGAACTCGACCCAGCGCTCGTGACTACCATGCTGCCGAGCGTCGCCGCGCCTACCCCAGCAGTCGCGCCGATCGTTGTGCGTTCGGCACAACCGGAGCGAGGCTACGCCATTCCCCGGCCGAGCACCCCACCGGTCGGCCCATCCATGGTGCGGCTCGACGAGGCGCTGATCGCGGCGAAACTCGCCGAAACGGCGCGGGTCGGCGCTCTCCTGGGATCGATCTTCACCGAAGAGGAGCCGCCGCCCATCTCCGCACCGCTTCCGGCGGATGACCCGGTGGCAGGGCTAGATGGCCAGCACTCCGGGCTGGTACGCGACCTGGCCACCGCCGAGGAGATTCCTCGTGGGCAGTTCGAGCAATTGGCAGCTCGCTGGAAACTCTTGCCCGATGGGGCGCTGGACCGGATAAACGAGGCCGCCTACGAACTGGCAGGCGAGCCGCTGCTGGACGGAGACGACCCGATCCGGGTCGATCGGAACCTGCTGGGAGAGATGCTGACGTGACTTCGACCGTGCCCTCGACCGTGATCCGTCCCCGCGAGCGCGATGCTCTGATGCAGTCGCTGCGCGCAGGCGTCGTTCCGCGCGCCGGTCAACGCCACATCCAAGTGGGCCGAGAACCCGAAGTTAAGGCCCTGGTCACCGACATTGACCGAATCGCCGGCGGTGGGTCGGCAGTGCGGTTCGTCATCGGTGACTTCGGCGCGGGTAAGACCTTCTTCTTGCACCTGGTCCGCTCCATCGCCTTGGAGAAGAAGCTGGTCACCGTGCACGCCGACCTCAACCCCGATCGGCGCCTGCATTCCAGCGGTGGGCAGGCTCGCGGCCTGTACGCCGAGCTGATGCGCAACCTGGCCACCCGCGCGAAGCCGGACGGGGGAGCCCTGAGCAGCGTGGTCGAGCGGTTCATCTCCACCGCGCTGGCCGAGGCCCAGCAGGCAGGTACCGATCCAGCGCAGATCATCCGGATGCGGCTTGCTCACCTGGCAGAGCTGACCGGCGGCTACGACTTCGCCGAGGTCGTCGGCGCCTACTGGCGCGGACACGATAGCGGCGATGAACAACTCAAATCTTCGGCTGTGCGCTGGCTGCGCGCGGAGTATTCCACCAAGACAGAGGCCCGCTCCGCGCTCGGCGTACGCACGATCATCGACGACTCGACCATCCACGATCACCTGAAGCTGATGAGCCGCTTCGTCCGCCTGGCCGGCTATGACGGGTTGCTGGTGTGCCTGGACGAGATGGTCAATCTCTACAAGCTGGCCTCCACCCAGGCGCCGCAACTCCAACTACGAACAGATCCTGCGCATCGTCAACGACACCCTGCAAGGCACCGCCGCGCACCTGGGCTTCGTCTTCGGCGGCACACCCGAATTCCTCGCAGACACGCGTCGGGGCCTGTACAGCTACGCGGCCCTGCAGTCGCGGCTGGCGGAGAACAGTTTCGCTGCGAACGGCCTTGTCGACTACTCCGGCCCGGTGCTGCGTCTGGCCGCACTGACGCAGGAGGATCTGTACGTGCTGCTGGCCAAACTGCGTCACGTCCAGGCCAGTGGCGACCCCACTCGCTACCTGCTGGCCGATGAGGCGCTGCCCGCTTTCATGCACCACTGCTCGGGTCGTATCGGTGAGGCATATTTCCGCACGCCCCGTACGACGATCAAGGCGTTCTGCGATCTGCTTGCCGTACTGGAACAGAATCCCGGCGTCGATTGGCGGCAGATCCTGCCCACGGTGGAGTTGGCGCAGGAGGCCAATCCCGACCTAGCGCCATTGGACGACCAGGACGGTGATGCACCACTCGCGCCGACGCAGCAGCTGGGAAGGGCAGGCGATGACGACCTCACCACCTTCCGGCTCTGAGGCGTTCGAGCGGCTCCACCCCAAAGTCCAGCAGTGGATCTGGCAGCAGGACTGGCCTGAGCTGCGCGCCGCCCAGGAAGCGGCCGTCGTCCCCATCCTGGCTGGTGATCGCGACGTGCTCGCCGCCGCGACCGCTTCTGGCAAGACCGAGGCCGCGTTCCTGCCGATCTGCTCCGCCCTGCTCGACCAGCCACCCGCCGCTGGGTTCGCGGCGATCTACATCAGCCCGCTCAAGGCGCTCATCAACGACCAGTACGGCAGGCTGGACGAGCTGTGCGCGCACCTGGACCTTGCGGTTTCCCGCTGGCATGGAGACGTCGGCGCTCACCTCAAAAGCAAGCTGCTCGACCAGCCACGAGGGATCCTGCTGATCACACCAGAGTCGCTGGAGGCCTTGTTCGTCCTGCGTGGTTGGAAGATGCGGGACCTGGCGGGCGCCCTGCGCTACCTCATCGTCGACGAGTTGCACTCTTTCATCGGGACCGAACGAGGAGCGCAGCTGCAGTCGCTGATGCACCGGCTCGACCTGGCGGCGCGCCGTCGCGTCCCTCGCATCGGCCTGTCAGCCACCCTGGGCGACATGGCCAAAGCCGCTGACTTCCTGCGACCAGGTGCAGGAGGAGGCGTCACCTCGATCGTCTCGGCCTCCGACGCGAAGGAACTACGACTTCAGGTGCGCGGCTACATCCAGACCGCGCCTGTGCTTGACCCACGAGAGCAGGCCGCGCACGAGGCCAAAGGAGCCGATGTCAGCGTGGATGATGTAGCCACCGGTGACCGGCTCGCCATCGCCGACCACCTGTTCGCCACGCTCCGCGGCTCGCACAACCTGGTCTTCGCCAACTCCCGCGCCGCGGTGGAGGACTATACCGACCTGCTCAACCGCCGTTGCGAGGCGGCGAGGGTGCCGAACGAGTTCGTTCCCCACCATGGCAACCTGTCTAAGGACATTCGCGAGCACGTCGAATCCCGTCTCAAGGACAGCACCCAGCCGGTCACCGCCATCTGCACCTCCACTTTGGAAATGGGCATCGACATTGGCGCCGTCTCCTCCGTCGCGCAGGTCGGTGTGCCTCCGGGCGTGGCCGCTCTGCGCCAACGGCTCGGCCGCTCCGGGCGGCGCGGCGGTCCCGCTGTTCTGCGCCTCTATATCAGCGAACCCGAGCTGACCCCGGCCATTCACCCCGCCGACGAACTGCGCGCCGAACTCGTCCAGGCGATCGCCTCCATTGAGCTGCTCCTGCAACGCTGGTACGAGCCGCCGCAAGCCGGGGCCTTGCACCTGTCGACCCTCGTTCAGCAAATTCTGTCCCTCATCGCCCAGCACGGCGGCGTCACACCGGCCGACACCTACCGCACCTTGTGTGAGCAGGGACCCTTTCGCGCAGTTGACGCGCCGACCTTCGGCGCGCTGCTGCGCGACCTCGGCACCGCACACCTCCTCCGCCAGGAGAGCGACGGGCTGCTGCTGCACGCAGAAGCGGGGGAGCGGCTGGTCAACCACTACACCTTCTATGCGGCCTTCGCCGCACCCACCGAATACCGCATCATCACCGAAGGGCGAACGCTCGGCAGCCTCCCCATGGAACACCCTCTGCCCGAAGGAGGGCTACTCATCTTCGCCGGCCGTCGCTGGCGCATCCTTACCATCGATACGCACTCAAAGATCATCGAGGTCGCCCGCTCCTCCGGGGGCCGCCCCCCGCGCTTCGCCGGCACCGGTCCAGAAGTCCATGACCGCATCCGCACCACGATGCGCTGCATTTATGAGGACTCTGCCACCCCGGCATACCTGGACGCGACCGGCCAGCGTCTTCTCGCCGAGGGGCGCGCCGCCTACCGCCGCTTCGGCCTGCACACCAACCCGCTCCTCGGCTACGGCGCAGATACGCTGCTGTTTCCCTTCCGCGGCGACGCCATCATGACCACGGCCGCCCTTGCCCTGCACGCCCAAGGGGTCGCCGTCGTCCGCTACGGAGTGGCCCTGCTGCTCTGCGGCACCACACCCCAAACCGCCGCGGACCTCCTGGACAACCTGGCATCAACCGGCATCCCCGACGCCGCAGAGTTGGCGAGCCTGATCAGCGACAAGAGAATCGACAAGTACGACGACGTCATTGGTGAGGACCTGCTCACCCGCTCCTACGCCGCTCGCAAGCTCGACGTCCCCGGCGCACGAGAAGCCATCCCCGTCCTGGCTGCCGCCGCGCGTCACACACTGCCCATGCAGGCTGACCCTCCAGCCGCCACCACAGCCACGCGCCGCCACCGTGTCGGATCCCTGCCCTACGCCGTCGTAGATATCGAGACCACTTCGATAGACGCTCGCAAAGCCCGCATCGTCGAAATCGCGATCATCCGCCTGCATCCCGACGGCAGCGAAGATCAGATCTACTCCACCATCGTTGACCCGCAAACAGAACCGGGCCCCACACACATCCACGGCCTCACCGCGGGAGACGTGGCAGGAGCTCCACGTTTCGCAGAGATCGCAGGTGACGTGGCCTCCATGCTGGCAGGCGCGGTCATTGTCGCTCACAACGCTCGCTACGACACCGAAGTCCTCAGCGCCGAGTTCGCCCGCGCCGGGTGCGCTCCCGACGACCTGCTCTCCCTATGTACATTGGCACTCGCTCGGCGCTTCGGCTCGGCGAGCACCTCTCACCAACTCGCAGACTGCGCCACCGCTGAGGGAATGGACCTCGGCTGGGCCCACAGCGCGGAACGCGATGCCCGGATCTGTTCCAGATTGCTCCGCGTCTATCTCGCCCGTGCTTTAGACCAAGGGCTGGAGTGGTTGGACGAGATGGGCACCGTCGGTGCTCTACCCGCCGTTTCGTGGGTCGCCTCGCCTCCAACCGGCCTTGCCCGCCGCCGCTCCGAGCCGTCGATAGATCCCACTCGCGTGCGTTGACGGGACCGCAGGCGCGGCGCGAGGGTTGTCTCGCCGGTCGAGGCCGGGGCGAAGACGGCATCCAGTAGGGTGCGGGCCGATCTGGTACGGCGGCGCTGGACCTTCAAGCGCCGTAGCCAGGGCCGGCCTTCCACCCGCGCCTCCATCCGGGCCTTGGTACTTCGTCTGGCCCGGGAGAATCCGCTGTGGGGTTACCGGCGGATCGCCGGGGAACTCGCGGCTCTGGGCTGCCGGGTGGGAGCCTCCACGGTGTGGCTCATCTTGAAGAAGGCCGGCATTGACCCAGCGCCGCGACGTTCAGAGCCGACCTGGGGTGAGTTCCTGCGTGCTCAAGCCACGGGGATCCTGGCGTGCGACTTCTTCCATTGTGACACCGTGCTGTTCAAACGCCTGTATTGCCTGGTCGTCATCGAGATCAGCACCCGCCGGGTGCACATCCTTGGTGTCACCGAGCACCCGACCGGGCCGTGGGTTGCGCAGCAGGCCAGGAACCTGATGATCGAGCTGGGAGACAGGGCGGAGGGGTTCAGGTTCCTCCTCCGCGATCGGGATACGAAGTTCGCCACCATGTTCGACGAAGTCTTTCACGGCCGAAGGCATCCGCATCCTCAAGAGGCCACCTCGCGCTCCGCGGGCCAACGCGTTCGCCGAGCGCTGGATCGGTGACCTGCGCCGAGAACTCCTTGATCGGATCCTCATCGTCAACGCCCGCCACTTACGGCGCGTGCTGGCTGCCTATGAGACCCATTTCAATGAGCATCGCCCGCATCGCTCCCTGGGCCAGGCCGCTCCGCTGAGAGCCCTTCCCGATCCGGTTGAGGGCCATATCAAGGTCATCCGGCGTGACCGCCTCGGTGGGCTGATCCACGAATGCGCGCAGGTCGCGTAGGGTAGCCGAGTTCTTGGCACCCACAGGCTGGTGGGGCCAGCCTTACCAACAGGCCTAGGAGCTGTTTCTTAGATCTCCTGACGGTGAGCGCTGGTCTTGTCACTCTTGGCATATGGGTCGTGGTGATCTGACGAACGCCGAGTGGGC
>NZ_JBSGJX010000087.1:0-12213 GCF_053605785.1 Nonomuraea sp. NPDC003754 | reverse complement strand
AGCCCAGAACCCACTCCCGCAGACACTTACCGCTTAACCTGCAGAAACAGGATCACGCGAAGATCGATTCATACACCACGTCCGTGGACGTGACCCGGTGCGCACCACGGATCCAGGACTCGGGGGTGCGCGAGCCACATGGCCAACGGGGTGAACCACCGGGTCAGCTCCATGCGATGAGTTTTGATGCGGTACAGGCCCGATCCACCCCCACCGGCGGGCCGCACTCGGCTGGTTCGCAGAGACCGCCTCGGCGGCCTGATCCATGAGTACGCGCAGGTCGCTTAGGGTGACACCATTTTTGGCACCCACAGGGTTGCCGTAGTACTGGCCGAAAGCCGGGCGTGCCTGACCTCGCCGTGGGGCGTACGTGCTGCCAGAACAACGGGGTCAGGCCACGCAGGTCGGCCGGGGGGTGAGCGGGCCGCCCACGGCGGTGTCTAGGCCGGCGCCTCGCAGTCAGCCGCCTGCTCGACATGCTCACCAGCCGCGATCTGGCCTGGCTCTGCCGCCGGCCTGGCCGTGGACGCGATGCGCGCCGCGGGGCGACGGATCGACGGACGGCAGGGCTTGTTCAGGGCGTAGTGGCCCCATGATGCGTCCAGCTCGCCGCCGACCGCAGGTCAGATCATCAGGCCACCAGAGACACGCAGGTTCTGACCTGTGATCCATTGCGAGTCGGGCCCGGCCAGGAAGGCAACGACGTTGGCAATGTCCTCCGGGCGTCCCAGCCGTTGCAGTGGCGTCAGGGCCACAACGTGCTCGATGGCCTGCTCCAGATTCTCCCCGGCTGCGGCGCGCATCATGTCTGTGTCCGTGGCGCCAGGGGACACGCTGTTGACCGTGATGCCCCTGGAGCCGAACTCGCGGGCGGCGACCGCGGTGATCGCCTCCAGCGCCGCCTTGCTGGCGAAGTACAAGGCCAGACCCGGCACCCTACCGGCAGAGGAGATGTTGATGATCCGCCCACCCTCGCCGAGCCTTTCGGCAGCGGCTTGGATAACGAAGAACGGCCCCTTGGCGTTGACGGCCATCACCTCGTCGAAGTCGCTCTCAGCGGCGTCGCAGATGTTCCCCATCGGATTGATCGCCGCGTTGTTGACCACCACGTCCAAACCGGCCAGGCTCCGGTCGACCTCACCGAACAGGTACTTCAGGTCCTCCAAGCGCCCCTGGTTCGCTCGTACCGCGATCGCCTGCCCGCCAAAGGCCGCCACTTCAGCCACCACGTCCTCAGCCGCCGCCTGGTCGCGGTTGAAGCTGAACATCACTGCCGCGCCCTCACGAGCCAGCCTCACCACGATCGCTCGCCCGATCCCCCGCGACCCGCCGGTCACCAATGCCGCCTTCTTCTCCAACGTTCCCATGTCGACTCCTTGCCATCGGCCGCTCCCCTGATGGGAGCGCCTCACAGCAGAGTCGTAACAACAGCGTCAGTCTTGACATCCGCGCCGAAGAAAATCCAGGAAAGGGGGCAGCGGCACCGAGCCCTGCCGCAACCGAGGGCGACCGGGGCATCGGCCGCGACAGAAAGAATCCGGGGCTGAGCAGCAACCGTACGGCCAGTGGCGGCAAGGTCATGATGAGCGCCGTCCTCTCTCAGACCGGTTTCGTGTGTGCCCTCTCCCGTCGGCAGGTTAGATGTCGAACAGTCCGCTTTGGGCGGGCCTGTTGCACTTGGCCGTGCGGCCTGCGATTTTCACCAGAGCCGCGAGGTCGCTGAGCTGAGCATCCTCGTCCGCGGCGCTGATGAGCCGGACGAACACCTGCGCGGTGACCTCGACGTCGGAGTAGGCCCTGTGGCGATCCGTCGGCTGCTTGATGGCGAAGTGCGCCAGCAGCGTGTCGAGTTTGTGATTCGGCAGGCCTGGGACGAGGTATTTGGCAAGCGGGATGGTGTCGAGAAGGTCAATGCGAGCCAGCGCCGGGCAGTGCTCGCGCTGGTTGTAGATGATGTTGGCTTCGGTTGCGGCGTGTTGAGCCACCAGCAGGTACCGGTTGCCCGCCGCGAACCGCCGATCCAGTGCGCCCAGCGCTTCGGCCGGACTTGGGGCCTGCCTGACCTGCTCGGGGGTCAGGCAGGTCTGGGCCGTAACGGTTGGCGTGACCGGGGCGAACGCGGGCGGCTGGATGAGAGATGAACTGGTGCCGACCGTCGTCCACGCGCCTTGCTCGTAGCGGAGTGCGAGAGCGGCGACCTCGATGGGCTGGGCCGGATAGCCCTTGGGGGTCGTCGCCTCGAAGTCGATGACCACGAACGTCGTCGTCAGGAAGTCGGGGTCGTCTGTCAAGCCGCCCATGAATCCACCGTTCGCCCAGATTCCGTGGCGTCGCCGGCCCGCCACATCGAGGAGATCATGCCGGAGTGCCAGCCGTCGTGTGCCGTCATTGACCGATGAGGCGGGCAACGGCCTGCCTGGCGGCCTGTAGGTCCGGGGCGTTCCAGAGGCGCTCGGCCGTCCAGGTCTCGCTCAGGGAGCGGTACAGGTCCGGCATCACCGGCAGGAACTCGCGCGGGAGTGGTGCCAGCTTCGGCCACCGGCTCCTGAGCACGCGGTCGGCGATCAGCTTGCGGACTGGCACCTCGAGCCCGTTGTTCACGTACCAGTTCCGCAGGACCTGCTTGCCGCAGTGCACTCCGTTGAACATCAGGCGGCTTTCGTCAGGTGTACCGGGGCTGTCGCGTTGGGCGGGGTGGCCGAGCTGGCCTTCGGCGTCCGCGCCGAGCAGCAGTCGCTGGAGAAGATCGCCATGCCGCTCACCGCCGAGGAAGTCGAGGCAGACCCGGCCCAGCAGGCCGCGCTCGTGCGGGCAGAGAGAGAAGCGGGCCTGTCCGAGGAAGGCAGGCGGCAATTGCACGAGCGCGACGAACGGATCCAGCTGCGCAGTGCGCGCCGCAGGGACTGGGAGTGCAGCGGGCTCAGGCGATTCCGCCCCGGCCCTGGTAACTCGTTCTACTCGCCTGGCATGGCTGCCACCACAGGCACGACGTCGAGGTACGCCGCGATGGCGGATCGCGATCGCGATCAGGAGATTGAGGACCTGGCCCGCGCAGCCGACCAGCAGGGGCCCGTGCCGCGCGACAAGTTGGAGCAGGTGGTCGGCGGGCGTTGGTGGGGCCCCGGCCGCTTCGGCGCCGCCCTGAGAGAGGCCGTTCGGGAAGGCGTCATCAAGCGCTTCTCCGATGACAAATACGGCCCGGCCGACGACAGGCGATCTTCCTGAGGGCTCTGATCGGTCCTCGAATCGGGACAAGGATGATCGTCGAGAATCGTTCGGTAAGGCTTCGTGAAACCTTCACTGAGGCGGAACGGACGTGTCCGAGCGACTACCCTGCCCATCGCGAGATGGGCCGGGACGTCGCTGTGACCACCGTGCGAGAGCCAGCGCGGCGACCAGCACGAAGGCGCACCCCGCGTAGACAGCCAGCTCTATGAGCTGCTCACGGTTCTGGGCCGCGGTCACCGGAATGCTCAGCCTGACGACCACCGACAGGATGTGCCGCACGATCGCGATGATGCCGACGATGATGAACGGCTCCAGCTGGAGGTGGCCCCCCTCGAGGTGGGTCTGCACCGTCACGAATATCTCTAGAACGATCAGAACGAGGAGGAGCTCCTCGAGGACGATGATGATTTTCTCCGCCCCGGACATATCGCCTCGTATGATCGTGAAACACATCAGGACCAGAATGCCCACCCCTACGGCCACCAGCACGAACGAGACCAGATAGAGGACCACATGCTCGGCGGCGACCAGGATGCTCAGCAGCCGTGCGTTCGCCGGTCTGTGGATCACCGGGAGCGCTGAAGGGGCCGGAGGGGAAGGTCTGGGTGCGGCGGGCATCTGCGGTTGGTTCGCCATGTGGTCAACCTGGAATCCGATCCGGGGGCTCGAGAGGTCGAGAGCGACCGTGACGGTCCTGACATAAGGCGCCGCTCTCACGGCTACGGCCACGGCCGGAGCAAGAGTCATCACCGGCATCTTCCCCGTAAGGCAATCAGGATAATCATGATCTCCGCAGGTCCAGCCACCTCTGAGAGCTCCGAGAAGTCACCGAAGGCCTGGCGGAGGGGCGCGACGAGGACGGCCGCCGGATTTGGTCATCGCGGATCATTTCAACGTCAGCACGGTGCTGACAACAGGCATGGGCTACCCGGAACAACAAGAAGCCCCCAGACTCCCGACCAGTGCCGTGAGCTGGGGCTCTTCTCCTGCGTGATAGAGCGTGGTGGATGAGCGAATCGGCCGTCGTCCTCGGGGCATCGTGCGGTTTCCACGCCGCTGCGGACACCGCGGGCGAAGAAGCGGTCAGACGAGCAGAGACGGTGATCGGCCCGCTTCCCATCGCCCTGCGCGCCTGCTTGGAGATCGTCGGTTCTGTCAACCTCTGCGGCGACGGAGGCGTAGCGTTGCCGCACGTCAACTACCATGCTCGGCTGAGCGAGGAGAGGGGATTCTATCCGGACCCCCTGTATCTGCCCTCAGGGCGTGAGCTATGGAGCGAGTGGAAGTCGTGGGGCGGAGACCTTGAAGAGGGGTGCGCCTGCTCGGACCCGGAGGAGGAGGATCGCTGTGCATTCCACTCGGAGGGCTTCCCCTTCGCGTTCGCGCCGGATGAAGTGCACAAGGCGAACCAAAGCGGCGCTGAGCAAGACATCCGCCTCCCCAGCCGGTCTGCTGATCCTGAGCTCATCGGCGCCATCCATCGCGAGGGCGTCACGCTTGTCGAGTATCTGCGGATCTCGCTGGCCTGGGGAGGCTTTCCGGGCTACGCCAAAGCCCCTGTGGGCGTCGCTTTGCCGCCTATGCTCGAAGAACTACGTCGTGATCTCCACATGTTCTGAGGTCGTTGCTACTCGCGTGGGACCCAGACGCGCGCACCCCGCGTACATCTCCGCCCATCTGACCATCCCGCCTGCCGCCGACCCGCCCGCGCGGTTGGCCCGGTCTACTGCGGCTTCATCGCCCTACGGGAGCTGCGTCCAAAGGGTGAGCCACTGGTCAATCTCGCGAGCGGTTGTCGGTTCCGTCAGGTGCTCGCGAATGGCTTTGGCCGTGTTGACCAGGTTCTTGCAACGGCGAAGCATTAAGATCTTCGGTAGAGGCTGATCGCTCCAGGCGACGGACCATGCCGCGGCTTGCTCTCGGCTCAGCGGGAGGGCCTGGAGGATATCGACTCCGAGCGCATCAGGGTTCCACAGAGGACTTCCGTTGGAGCCGAGACCGATGATCACGTTCGCCCGAAGGTGGAACCGGCTGACGTCGGCGCTGGTCTGGTCCATGCCCTCGGCCTCTGCTCGCGCAAGGGCGTACATAGCCGCCTCGGCCCACGCCCGACGCCCCTCCCCTTGGCTGGTGTCGCGTGCGTAAAAGCTGCTCAGCTCCCACACCGCAAGCCAGTGATTAATCGCTGACGAACGATCCTCGACCACGAGGGCAGTTTGTCACGCGCGACCCCGCGGCCCTCGCCCTGCACGATCATCCCGATGCTGCCGTCGACCCCCGAAGGGGAAGCGAGCCAGTGCTACGGGTACCAGACGGAGCGCCCCTCGGACGAACGACCTGGCATCTGTAGCCCCGGTCTGCTCGGCTTACCCCCGGGTCGATGGCGGGCAGGATGATCAGGCTCCTACCTCGGCCATCTACGGACTTTCGGTGACGAGCACGCCCTTGGCATCATCCCGGAGTCGGAGTGCCCCCCGTCGGAGGCAATGCTTGAGAGACGATGGGGTCATGCCTGATCTGCTCTGGGATGACGTCAAGCCCCTCTTCGACACCGGGTACAACGGGGTGTGCCCGATGGGGTGGTGGAGGGGACCAGTATCGAGGACTGGCACATGCTCCTCGACCTCGTTCGGTCTCAACGCTGGAAGAGCGAGTATGTCCGAGACGATGAATCCTTGGCTCTACCGACAGCGGCCGAGATGGTTGCGGAGGGGGCAGGGGCGGCGGACCTGAGAGTCTGGCCGATACCAGAGGTTCTAGCGATCTTTCGCGCGTACAGCGCCGAGTCCATCGATTTCGACGTTGATCTGAGGGAATTGCAAGGGCAGGAGCGGTTGGACGTTCTGCTTGAGTTCTTCACCCTGATCGGGCGGCGACTTGGGAAGTCGGTGCTTCTGACCCCCGAAGGTGATCACGGTCGTCCTATGCTCGGGTACGACGTCGAAGCAGACCAAGTGGTGTTGCTGGTTGATCCGGGCGCGTACGGGTTCGCCGAAGTTTCTGGCTAGGAACCCTTCCGCCAATCGGCGCGACCCGGGTGGCGGGCGGCCGGCACCTCGGCGTGACCGAACGACTCGTGGAGATCCACTCTCGCAGCGGCCCGGATCGTCTCGTCACCCGCTCGATCACGGCATCAACTCCATGCATCCTGGCCACCGTCAGGGCGGTGGAGGCGGCGCTCGCGATGAACGCGGGGGTGGCCTCACCGTCACAGCCCGCTATGCGTGATAGATCACCATCAGCGCCAACCGGAGCAAAGGAGAAGATCAGCGGTTAAGGTCTGTCGCGATGACAACTCCTGCTTTGCCGGACGCGCGATGGCTGCTGCTGGACGAGTACACCGGTGACGTGGACGTCACTTTGGGCGTGTGCCACGACATCGACGGGCTCTTCGCAGACCCCGAGCCCGTCCCCCCACCCGAGACGTTCACCTTGCTCGGCTGCGATCCGGTGGGTCCGCTGCGGGAGGCGTTGGGGCATGTGGGGACCGAGCGGGCCTGGCTGCCCAGTATTGCCCTGTTTCCCCTCCACCGGCCGCAGCAGCGGCCCGCCAAATGCCTGCAGGACGAGCACGGGTGCACCTGTGTGGAAGAGCTCATCGACGTCACCGTGGTCGGTCAGCGCCCGTCGGCAACGCAGGAGGGCATGGTAGATCTCGACTTGCGCGGATATGTCCGGCTGCTTCCGGAGTGGGGGCTGCCGGAGGAGAAGCCGGACGTAACAGGATTCCGCCTCGCCGCGCTTGATGACGAGAAGCTCGGCGAGTGCCTGGATGTCGCCGGAGTTTTTCGCAAGAGGCCCTCCGCGCCCGTCCGGCCGGTGACCCTGATTGGCTTCCGCCCCGAAGCGGCGCTGGCAGGGACCGTCGAGGGACGCAAGATCACGGCATCCATCATCGCCATCCAACGCGACGGCCTGATCGCCGGAGGAGTCGGGCTACTGTCGGCCACCGTCGTCACCGCCCGCCCGTCGAGGTTGGGCACCGCCCTGCTGGACATCGCCCTCGACGACGGGATGGAGGAGCCGACGCCGAGCGGCGCCCGCGAGATCTTCCAGATGTGGTACGACGGCGGTCCGGCCGAACCCAACCTATGGACACGCTACGACCGGCTGCTACAGCACGAATGGTCCGGCCTGGCGCTCAGACACCATCCTCAGGGCCTGCCCGACAAACCGGCTGAAACGACGTATCACCTCGACGGCCGTTTCGTCACCGACATTGACGCCTTCTACTGCGCCATCGGGGAGGCGATCAACGGTCCCGGCGGCTACTTCGGCTGGAACCTCGACGCTCTAGACGACTGCCTTAGGGGTAAATGGGGTGCTGCCAGCCCGTTCCGGCTCCTCTGGCACCACTCCGAGGTGGCCCGCCGCCGCCTCGTCCCGGGTTATGACCGGCCGAGCCACCGCCTGCGCAACTGGAGACCGAGCGTCGAACTGGACGAACTCCTGAAGATCTTTTCCGAGCACGATGTCGAGGTCGAGTTCCGCTAACCCCATTACCGCCCGTCTCTCGTCTGCCGAACCGGCATGGCCTCATCACTACAGCCCCGATGGGCGCGTCGACGAGCGCGGCGCGCCGACCGAGAAGTACTGGCGGTTCCAGGGCGTGCTCTGCCGCTTCGGCGGCAAGCTCACCGACGTGCCCCCGGCCGCGGCCGCTGCGGCAGGGAGAGGATGGCGCGAGGTGTCCAGTGCGGGCACTATTTGCGTCTCTTGTGTTTGCCCTTGCCGGGATGGCTTTGATCGGGCTGCTCGTCGATCCGGGGGAGAGGCATGCCGGAACGGGTCAGGAACGTGACCAGAGGGCCATCGGCCAGTTTGCCGTCTCTTCGCACCGCCGCGAGCATCGTCCCGAGATCCAGAACGTGCCTGCGCGCTTCGTCGATCTTGCCCTCGTTGAGGTTCTTGCGCGCCTCGGCGATGCGGTTGCGAACCTCGCGGGCCGCGTCGGATGCGATGCCGCCCTGCCGCTGCTGGGCGGCAAGCGCCCGTTCCAATGCTGTGAGCCAGGCCAGTGCCGCTAACGTGGCGGGCCGCGCCGTTGGTGACGGTTGCGGGCTGGTAGGCGCGGCGGACGGGGACATGCTCGGCGCGGAAGACGCCGCGGTGACCGGGGATGTGGTGAGCGGCGCGGAGGGCGTCGGGGTGGCGCCTTGCCGGACCGCGTTGGTCAGGGTCGCCAGTAGCAGGGTGCCGACCAGCGCGGCGGAGGTGGCGGCGAGGGTCACGTAGCGGCGCGGAGCGGACCGTCGCCGGGGCGCGTCTTGTCCAGGCCATGTGTCCGGGTCTGGCACCTCGAGCAGGGCGGTGCCGCCCGGCGCGCGTCGAAGGCCTGCGGAGGCGAGGGCATGTCGTACCTGTGCCGCGCTCGCGGGGCGGCTGGCGGGCTCCTTGGCCAGCATCGACAGCACCAGCGCCTCCAGGTCGGCGGGAATGTCCGGCCGAAGCCGGCGTGGCGGCACCGGTGGCTGGTTGAGATGCTGGTAGATCAGTTCGATCGGGACACCCAAGAATGGTGGCTGCCCGCAGAGCAGCTCGTAGCCTACGCAGCCGAGCGCGTACAGGTCGGCGGCGGCGCTCCCGCCGTGTCCCAGGATCTGTTCGGGCGACAGATAGGCGGCGGTGCCCACCACGGTGCCGGCCGCGGTCAGCCTGCCCGCCTCCTCTCCGGCTACCCGGGCGATGCCGAAGTCCACCACCTTGAGCAGTCCGCTGCTGGTCAGGTGCAGGTTGCCGGGCTTGATATCGCGGTGCACCACCCCGGCCCCGTGCGCCGCATCCAAGCCGGCGGCGGCCTGGCCCATCAGATGGCGTACCTCCTCTGGCGGCAACGGTCCCCGCTCGGCGATCTCGGTGGCCAGATTCCGCCCGGACAGCAGCTCCATCACCAGGAACGGCCGCCCGTCATGCTCGCCCACGTTGAGCACGCTCACCACGTTGGGGTGCACCACGCGGGCCGCGATGCGGGCCTCGCTCACGAAACGCGCACGCACCGCCGGGTCCGCCAACTGGGGGGCGAACAGCTTGACCGCCACCGGCCTGTCACGTGTCAGGTCGCGGCCGCTCCACACCTCGGCCACCGCACCCCTGCCGATCAGCGCATCCAGCCGATAGCGCCCCGCCAGCACCGACGTGGCCTCTATCGAACTCCTCATCAAGATGAACACTCCCTGCCTGCACCATTGATGTCCTTACCGGCCCCCTGATCGGGAAATACCAAACCTAGCGAAACGATGAGGACTCGATCCGGAAGAGCCATGGACGTGGGCTATCGACGGCGAGTGAGCACCGCGCGCTCCCGGTGGCGCGAGGATTGCTGGCTCCTTCCACCACAGCCAGTACGGCGGGGCGTCGGGCCAGTCCGGCGGTGGGCCGTCCCAATCGTTGGGGGCTCCCATCCCGGGGGGACGTTCCAGCCAGGGGGAGGAGTCGTTTTCGACGCGCGGCAAGGCCCACGAACTGGACGCCAGCGGCGACATGATCGAGCTGGCCAGGCGCAACGCGGCGGAGGCCGGCGCAACCAACATCGAGTTCCTGCACGGCACCATCGAGGCCATCCCGCTATCGGACCAGTCGGTGGACGTCGTCATCTCCAACTGCGTAATCAACCTGTCCGACGACAAGGCGGCCGTGCTGGCCGAGGCCTTCCGCGTCCTACGCCCGGGCGGACGGCTGGGAATCAGCGACATGGTGACCGAAAGCGCACTCGACCCGACACGGCGCGCCGCGGCCGAGCAGCGGGTGGGCTGCGTCGCCGGCTCCCTGAAGGTGGCCGAGTACCGCGACCTGCTGCGCATGACCGGCTTCGTCGGCACCACGGTAACTCTCACGGCTGATCACGGCGACGGGGTCCGCTCGGCCATCGTTCAAGCGGTCAAGCCCGCGATCGGCCCCGGCTTGGAGGTCCGCCCGATGCGCGCGGCCGACGCGAGCCAGGTGCTGGCCATCTACCAGGCCGGGCTGGACAGTACCTAAGTGCGGGATGGCGGGCCAGCCTGCCCTCCGGCCGAGTCGCCCGCGGCTGATCCACTCCACAGCAGCACCTCCCGCCAGAGCTGGCGTCCAGATGCACGGCCGACCTCATGGGCTTGCTGCGCCAGGCGCAGCGCGGCATTCCTGTCATCGCTGATCATCATGCCGCTGATCGTGCCCGGTCGGCGTCGCCGCCATCCTCCTTCATCCTGCGACGGTGAGCTGTACCTAGGATGCGACGGGCCAGGTCGGAGAGGGTTTCCTGCGCCCCACCACGACGTCATGTCCGCACTGACCGCCAGGGAGGACAGGCGCTGGAGGCTGCAGGAACTGGCCGATCGCGTGCTGTGGTCCAAGAGCCGCCTGTCCAGGCACATCAGCCGGATGGAGGAGCGCGGCCTGGTGTCCAGGGAGGAGTGCACGCGACGGACGGCAGGGGCGCGGTCATCGTCCTGAGCGAGGGCGGCTGGCGCGCCATCCAAGAGGCCGCCCCTCTCCATGTCGAATCCGTGCGCCGACACCTGATCGACCTGCTGACCGACGAGCAGCTCGACGCCTTGGGCGACATCTCCGACATCGCGGCCCGTGTCGCGACCGTGATCGCCACCGCGACGCTCTACACCGAAACGCCGCAGGACGCCAGGCACGTCCTGATCGACACTCTCGGCGGGGAGGTACGCTACCCGATGCCCGCGCACGAATCTGCATACCCGCTCGGGGACGGCACCTGGCTCACCGCCGAAGGCGTTACCCTCTTCCGCTGGACGCACAGGTGAACCGATCGGCGCGCCGCGTGCCGGTCCACAAGCCCGGCGGCAGGATCAGACGGCGGGCGGCGCGAGGTTGAGCGCCCGTGCCACCCGTTCGAGCACGTCGTCCCAGGGGCGGGCGGGAACGACCGGCACTCCAGCCGCTTGGGCCTGCGACGCCAGCCAGTCGCCGTACAGGCGGCTCACCACGGCCCGCCCGTGCTGCGCCCCTGCCGAGGGTTCGCGAAGCCGGTAGTTCTCGGCGATCTGCTCCTCGTCGCCCTCGTGCAGGAAGACCGCGCGCACGCCGTCCAGCTCTGCGGCCGTGGACGGCAACAGGTAGTCGCCCTCGACGACCACCGGCGTCATGGTCTCGAGATGGTTGGCGACCACCGCCCGCACCGCGGGGACGAGCGCCCGCGCCACCGAGATCTGCATCTCCACGATCCGCTCGTGAGGCAGGTGGACGGCCTCGGGGTTGGCCCGCCAATAGTGCAGCGCGGGCAGCTGCTCCGGCGTGGTCATGGCCTGCAGCGCCTCGACGATGTCGTCGATCTCGACGATAGGTGAGGCCAGGCGGCGCGCCAGGGGATAGGACACCCGGCTCTTGCCGGTCCCCGAAGCGCCGCCGAGCAGGATGATGGGGGCGTCGTTCACCCGTGGACCCTATCCGAGGACCTCAGCCGGCCGGTCCTGACCGGCAGGCGAAGACGACCGGCCGCGAATCCGTATGCTCGACATTTTCTCGATCAAGGCCGTACGCGGACCACAGGACCCTTACGTGTCATGCCAGGAATAGAGCAGTACTACTCCCTGATGTCGGCGCTGGTCACCGGCAACTCGCTGGTGTGGCGCACCGCTTCTCCGCGTTGGGCCGGGCCCTGCGCCTGCCGATAATTCCATCCGTCCAGGTCACGGCCTTGCAGGGCTTCTCTGGTAGGCAGGCTTCAATTCCTGAAGAGGAGTCAGTGCGGCAGGATGACCGGTCGTGCTCCTTCGCCTGGCCTATCTGGCCGTCACGAACGCCTTCGCCGCGCTGCGATTGCTGCCGATGGGCGATCGGGACAAGGACATCGAGATACTCGCCCTGCGCCATCAGATCACCGTGCTTGAACGGCAACTCGGCGACGACACCTGGGTGAGGTTCGCTCCCGAGGATCGAGCCGTTCTCGCCGCCCTCCTGACGTCGCTGCCACGCGACATCCTGCGCCGGGTACGGCTGCTCGTCCGGCCGGATACCGTCTTGCGCTGGCACCGCGAT
>NZ_JBSGJX010000086.1:0-12978 GCF_053605785.1 Nonomuraea sp. NPDC003754 | reverse complement strand
GCCACCTGGTCGCCACGCGACAGGGCGGCCTCGACGAAGTCGCGGCCGAGGCCGCGGGACGAACCGGTGACGAACCAGACCTTGCTCATGATGTCTTTCCGTTCTTTCTGCGGTGGCGGTCACGCGACGGGGTCAAGGCGATCACTCGTGACGTCGTGGTGCCGCGTGGATCGTCCGCGCGGCGTCCCGACGACCATGAGGCACCGGCGACCCGACCTTTGTGACAGCGCGGTCATGTGACGTATGCCACCGATCACGGGTGTCACAAAGCGGTCATGGGCGGCGTCTCGTGAATGGACCACAGTCGAGAGCGAACAGGCAGGAGCCGCCTATGAACGAGCGCAGCGGGCCAACGACGGGCACAGTCGAACCGCCCGCCGGCGGCGGCCGGATGGCTCGCGCCACCGAGGTGTTCGTCGCCCACCGCAACCTGCTGTTCACCGTCGCCTACGAGATGCTCGGCTCGGCGGCCGACGCGGAGGACGTCCTGCAGGAGACCTGGCTGCGGTGGATGAAGGTCGACCTGAGGCAGGTGCGTGACCAGCGCGCCTACCTGGTCCGGATCACGACCCGGCGCTCACTCGACCGGCTGCGTGCCATGAGCCGCCGTAAGGAGGACTACGTCGGCTCCTGGCTGCCCGAGCCGCTGCTCACCGCGCCGGACGTGGCCGAGGACGTCGAGCTCGCCGCAAGCGTGTCGATGGCGCTCATGATCGTGCTGGAGACGCTGTCGCCGACCGAGCGCGCCGTCTTCGTGCTGCGCGAGGCCTTCGGCATCAGTCACGACGAGATCGCGGCCGCCGTCGGCAAGAGCCCCGCGGCCGTCCGGCAGATCGCACTTCGCGCCCGCCGGCACGTCGATGCCCGCCGCCCTCGCGAGGAGGTCGCCCCCCACCAGGCCCGGGCGGTGTTGGAGTCGTTTCAGGCCGCACTCGAGACCAAGGACCTGCAGAGCCTCCTCGACGTGCTCGCCCCGCAGGTCGTCCTGATCAGCGACGGCGGCGGCGTCAAGCGGGCCGCGCCGCGGCCGATCACCGGAGCCGGCAAGGTGGCCCGTTTCGTCGTCGGCGGCCTCGGCAAGGCCCAGGTCGCGCTCACCACTGACCACACGGTGGTCAACGGCAACCCGGCACTCATCCTCCGCGTGAACGGCGAGATCGACGGCGTCATAGCAGTCCGGGTCGAGCACGCCCGCATCACCGGCCTCTACTACGTCCGCAACCCGCAGAAGCTGACCCGCGTTGAATCCGAGACCCCACTCACGCTGACGTAATCCTTCAGCCGCCGCATGATCACGATTGCGCGACCGTGGGGAGCTCCCCGAGCGAAGACATCTGCTCATCGTCAGAAGCGCGTACTGGTCACCCCGTAAAGCACGCTCTCTTCGAGGAGCGGACATGGCCCATGACGGCCGTGCGATCACGCTGCCCAGGTCGCCGGCAAGCAGCACAAATCTCGGCCAGATCCATTACCAGGAGGTCATTCATGACGAAGAACGTCGCCGACGAACTCGCCGGTCTGCAACTGCCGGTCGAGCGGGGCTGCCCCTTCGCTCCGCCCGCCGCCTACGAGCGACTGCGCGAGCAGGCGCCGATCAGCAAGGTCCGCCTGACCAGCGGCGGCGAGGCGTGGTGGGTGTCCGGGCATGAGGAGGCCCGTGCCGTCCTCACCGACGGCCGCTTGTCCTCCGACAAGCGCAAGGACGGCTTCCCGCTCTTCACCCTCGATGCGGCGACCCTGCAGCAGCTCCGCAGCCAGCCGCCGTTGATGCTCGGCATGGACGGCGCGGAACACTCCGCGGCCCGCCGGCCCGTGATCGGCGAGTTCACCGTGAGGCGGCTGGCCGCGCTGCGCCCGCGGATCCAGGACATCGTCGACCACTTCATCGACGACATGCTCGCCGCCGACCAGCGGCCGGTCGACCTGGTGCGGGCGCTGTCCCTGCCGGTGCCGTCCCTGGTGATCTGCGAACTGCTCGGCGTCCCCTACACCGACCACGACTTCTTCCAAAGCCGCACCACCATGTTGGTGCGCCGGACCTCGCTGGAAGACCGCCAGCGAGCCTTGGCCGAACTGCGCGCCTACCTCGACGACCTGGTCACCCGCAAGGAGTCCGAACCTGCCGACGACCTGTTCGGCCGACAGATCGCCCGGCAACGCCAGGAGGGCACCCTCGACCACGCGGGCCTGGTGAGCCTGGCCTTCCTGCTGCTGACCGCCGGACACGAGACCACGGCGAACATGATCTCGCTCGGCGTGGTCGGGCTGCTCTCCCATCCGGAGCAACTGGCCCTGGTCAAGGCCGACTCGGGCAGGACGCCCATGGCCGTGGAGGAACTGCTGCGCTACTTCACCATCGCCGACGGGGTCACCTCCCGCGTGGCCACCGAAGACGTGGAGATCGGCGGGGTGAGCATCAAGGCCGGCGAGGGCGTCATCGTCTCGGCCCTGTCGGCCAACTGGGACCCGGTGGCGTTCAAGGATCCGGCCGAACTGGATGTCGAGCGCGGGGCCCGCCACCACCTCGCCTTCGGATTCGGCCCGCACCAGTGCCTCGGCCAGAACCTGGCCCGGATGGAGCTGCAGATCGTTTTCGACACGCTGTTCCGCCGCATCCCCACCCTGCGGCTCGCCGCACCGGTCGAGGACCTGCCGTTCAAGACCGACGCCGTCATCTACGGCGTTCACGAACTCCCGGTCACCTGGTGAGCAGGACATGATGCGGATCAAAGCGGACACCGGCCTCTGCGTCGGCTCCGGCCAGTGCGTCCTGACCGAGCCGGCCGTCTTCGACCAGGACGACGACGGCATCGTGGCGCTGCTGACCGATCACCCCGACGACCGGAGCGCCGCGCAGGCGCGCCACGCCGTCACCCTGTGCCCGTCCCGAGCCCTGTCCATCCTGCAGGAGTAGGCCCTACCCAGGTGGACTACACGTCCGTGCCAAGGCCTTGCCTTCAGTTCGTCCGAGCTGGAGGCAGGACGAACCGGGCCGCTGCCGACCGCGTGGATCAGGGAGTCGTAGCCGGTCCTGCCCCCGCTCAGCTCGGCCTTGCGCCCGGCCGCGTCGATCCGGGTCATGTTGTCGACCACCAGCCGTACGCCCTCGGCCAGGATCTCGCGGTGGTCGACGACCGCGTCGTGGGATCCGCCCACCAGGTGGTGGAGGCGCAGACGCGGGACGAAGACCCGGCGCGGGTTCGCAGCGCGGGTGCTGCGCCTGGCCGCGGTCGGCGCCGGGTCACCACTGGGAGATGAGCGGCGTGTCCGGTTCGTGCTGCCGCCAGGCTTGGGTGAGGCGGGCGAGGCGGGTGGCGGCGGCGATGCCGCGCACGGTTGCGATCTTGCCGTCGGTGATGTCGAACGTCACGGCGCCGACGACGTGGTCGCCGAGCACGAAGAGGATGGCGGGGGCGCCGTTGACGAGCGCGTAGTTGATGGCGGGCGTGCCGCCGGCCAGTCGCCGTTTCGCGGGTGTGGGTTTGAAGCCGGCCCGTGCGATGGCAGCGATGCGCTGCGGAGTGTCGTACCGCAGCAGCGTCTCGGTCAGGCCGGCGCCGTCGGAGATCGCGGTCGCGTCGTCGGTGAGCAGCGCCGCCAGCCGTTCGGTGCGGCCCGAGGAGGCAGCGGCGAGGAATTCCTCGACGATCCTGCGGGCGGATGCCAGGTCGACTTCGCCGCCGCCGCGGCGGCGGGCGGCGGTGATGCGGCGCCGGGCCCGGTGGAGGTGCTGCTGGCTTGCGGACTCGGTGATGTCGAGGATCTCGGCGATCTCGGCGTGGCTGTAGGAGAACGCTTCGCGCAGGAGGTAGACGGCCCGCTCGACGGGTGACAGGCGCTCCATGAGAGTCAGCACGGCCAGGGAGACCGATTCGCGTTGCTCGAACGTGTCGGCAGGGCCGAGCATCGGGTCGCCGTCGAGGAGCGGTTCGGGCAGCCAGGCGCCGACGGTGCGTTCGCGGCGGGCTTGTGCCGAGCGGAGCCGGTCGAGGCACAGGTTGGTGACGACCTTGGTCAGCCATGCTTCCGGCACCTTGATCCGCTGCCGGTCGGCGGCCTGCCAGTGCAGGAACGCATCCTGCACGGCGTCTTCGGCGTCGGCGGCGGAGCCCAGCAGCCGGTACGCCAGCGAGGCCAGCCGGTTCCGGCTGGCCTCGAACCGACTGGTGTCGAAGCGATCAGTGGCGGTGCTGTCCACGCGGACCAACCCTAGTCAGGCGGCTACGCGAGCGCCTTCTCGGCGGACGCGTCCGGCGCGGCGGCCAGGCGGCGCCTGCGCTTGGGCAGGCCGAAGGTCGGGTGCGAGATGCCCCACAGCGAGATCTTGAGGATGCCCGTCTTGATCCGCGCGGCCTTCCGGCCGCCCACATACGTCGGCTTCGCTCGCGCTTCGTCGTCGACCATCTGCAGGATCCCGTCCCGCCGCCCGAGGCTGATGTGGTTGCCCGGGTAGACCAGCTTGGTGTTGGCAATCTCGCGGCCGGTCAGGCGTCCCACGATCGCGTCCGTGGCCTGCCGGCCGGTGTAGCCGGCGGTAGCGCAGGACATCGGCAGCGGCCGGCCGTTGTCGCCGATGGCGTAGGCGCTGTCGCCGGCGGCGTAGACGTTCGGGTGCGAGACCGACCGCATGGTGCGATCGACGACGATCCGACCGTTCTCGGTGACCTCCAGCCCGCCGGCGGCGGCGATGGGGTTGACCGCGAACCCGACCGTCCACACGGTTGCGTCGGACGCCAGGGCGGTGCCGTCGGCGCACAGCACCCGCGTCGCTTCGACGGCTTCGACGCTGGTGTGCTCCAGGACGGTGATGCCCAGCCGGTCGCAGGCCTCGCGCAGGTGGCTGCGGGCCCCGGCGGAGAGCCGCGCGCCCAGCTCGCCGCGGGCGACCAGCGCCACCGACAGGCCGGGCCGGGATTCGGCGATCTCGGTGGCGGTCTCGATGCCGGTCAACCCGTCGCCGACGACCAGCACGCTCCCGCCTTCGCCCCGCCTGCCCAGGCTGTCCAGGCGCTCGCGCAGGCGCAGCGCCGAGGGCCGGCCGGTGACGTCGAAGGCGTGCTCGGCCACGCCGGGGAAGCCGCGGTCGGCGACGTGGCTGCCGAGCGCGTAGAAAAGCGTGTCGTAGGCGAGCTCGCCGCCGCCGTCGGCGTCGGCCACGGCGACGACCTGGCGCTCGGGGGCGACGGCGGTGACACGGGCCAGGCGCAGCCGTATCCCCGTGCCCGCGAAGACGTCGGCGAGCTTGCGAGCCTCGATCTCCTGGCCGGCCGCGAGCTGGTGCAGCCGCAGCCGCTCGACGAAGTCCGGCTCAGCGTTGACCACGGTGATCTCGCTGTCCGCCGGCGACAGCCGGCGGGCCAGGTTCCCGGCCACGTAGGCCCCGGCATAGCCGGCGCCGAGGACGACGATGCGGTGCTTCATGCGTTGCTCCTGTCGGTTCGCTTGCTCCCGGTGACTTGAGCGGAACGGCGCCCCGATTGCTGACAGGAACTGCCTGTGGCATGGGTCACAGAGCGGCAGGAGCGCCGCCCGACGATGCTCGCGACGCCGAGGCGGCGCAGACACAGGCCGAGCTGAACGAGCCGGCAAGGCCGAGCAGCCGGCTATTCGCGGGGCAGCGTGCGGGCGAAGTGGGCCGCTGCGGCGTCCACTGCCCTCGTGACCTGCGGTTCCTGGTCATAGAAGGCGAACTGGTCGCCCTCGGTCCAGACGAACTCCTTGGGCCCGGCCAGCGCGGCGTGGAAGCGCCGCGCCCCGTCCGGGATGGCGGCGTCCTCGCTGTGGACGAGCAGGACGGGCTGGGTGAGGCGGGAGGCAAGGGAGATCGAGTCGTAGCCGAGCCAGTCCCGCCATGCCATCACCGCCAAGCGGTTGGGCCACTGCGGCAGGCCGCCGCGGTCGGGGTTGAGGTAGAAGTCGATGTCGAACGGCATGGCCGCGCGAGGGTCGGAGCCGCTGACGACCGGCACGTACTCGACCTCGCCGGTCGCCTCGTACTTCGCGCGTGCCCGTACGGCCTCGGCGAGCCTGCCCGCGACGCCTTCCTCACCGCCGTACACCTCCCGGCAGATCTCGGGGTCGTGCAGCCAGGGCGCGACGAGCGCCAGCGACCGGATGCGCGGATCGTCGACGGCGTTCCCGCTCATGTACATCGCGGCCGCGCAGACGCCGAGGGCGCCCAGACGGGCGGCGTTCACCGCAGGATGTTCGGCGAGGAAGGTGACCGCGTGGTTGATGTCGCCGACCTTCCGTTCCGGCATCTCGTAGTCGCGAGGCTCGCCCTCGGATTCGCCATAGCCGGTGAAGTCGAAGGACAGGGCGGCGAACCCGCGGGCGGCGAGCCGTTCGGCGTACCGGTCGGCCATCAGCTCCTTGACGCTCGTCCAGGTGCCCGCCACCACGATGCCCGGCGCCGGGCCGGCGCCGCCGGGCAGAAACAGGTTCCCGGTCAGCGCCACGTCGCCGGCGGAGAACTTCACCTTCTGCACAGTGGTCATGAACGTCTGCTCCTTCGATCAGTTCGCATAGGTCAGTTCGGCTCTGGTGATGGACGAGCCGTCGACGGTGAAGGCGTAGTAGGCATCGAAGCCTCCCTGGCCGCCGGGGGCGAAGCGCACCAGGAGGCGCTGGTGACCGGGCCGGTTCTCGGCGACTTCGATGACGGTCAGGCTGCCGCCGATGACCTCGGCCCTGGCCCAGTCACGGATCGCGCCGCGACCCTTGAAACGCCGCCCGACGTCAATGAGCTCCGCGTCGGCGGCGAACGCTCCCGCCAGCGCGTCGAGGTTGCGGTCGTTGACCGCGGCGACGTAGGTGTTCACCGGCGCGAGCAGCCCGCCCGCCCCTTCCTGGGGGGTGTCCGCGCAGGCGGCGGGCGTCTTCGCAGGGTCCTCGGCGGTCAGCTCCCGCGCGACGGCCTTGATGTTCTCCTGCACGATGGTCGGAAGGTCCGCGACCGGTGGATGGCCGGGGTAGGCGCGGTCCAGCTCGGCGGTGATCGACTTCTGCTCGCCGGGGGCGACCGTCCTGCCCTCGGGCGAGTCAGGGGCGACGGCCGGCCGGACCAGCCCGCGGAACACCTGGAGATACCGGCGCTGCTCGTCGATCAATGCGCGGGCCGGGCCTGCGGCACCGTGCCCCGGGTACATCGTCCTGGCCCCGGAGAAGCGCCCACCGAGCTGATCGAGGATCTGGAGCCAGCCACAGCTGGTGCCCTCGATCAGCGCGGGCGTGACCTTACCGGTCGCCAGGTCACCGGAGAAGAGGTCGCCGGTGTCGGGACGGTAGTAGACGTTCGCGGTGTCGGACTCGCCGTGGGCGAACGTGGCGGTCTCGAAGCGGAGGCCGCCGGCCTGCAACGGTGCGCCGTCCTCGAAGGTCCGGTCGGCGTAGGTGATCCTGGCGGGGAAGTCCGCGTTCGCCGAACGGGCCAGCGGGTAGAAGCCCCGACTGTCCTCCCGCATCGTCTTGTCGGTCGCCTTGGACGCGTAGATGGGCGCTTGGGGGAACGCCTCGTGGAAGGCGCCCGCCCCGCCCACATGGTCGGGATGGGAGTGGGTGAGCAGGATGGCGGCGACCGGCTCGCCGGTCTTCTTGATCTCCGCCACCGCTTTCCTGGCATCGGTCGGCGTGCGGAGGGTGTCGATGATGACCAGGCCCTCCGGTGCCTGGATCCAGTAGGTGTTGACCGAACCCGGGTTGGACGAGGCGAAGCGTCCCGGCTCCACCTTTCGCGCGGGCTGCGCCACGGGCTTGTCGTCGTTCGAACAGCCCGCCACCGACGCGATCGCGCATGCGGCGGCGGAGCTTGCGGCGAGAAGGCGCCGCAATCTCTGGTTCATCTGGAGCTTTCGTGGAGTCGGGATGCTAGGGGGTTCAGCGGAAGTCGTCCGCGTGGGCCTGTGCCCACTGCTCGAAGGTGCGGGGCTCGCGGCCGGAGACCTCGCGGACGGTCGGGCGGACGATCGACTCGTCGAGCGAGCCGTTCACGTAGAAGTCGAAGAACGCGTCCACGTACTCGACGGGCATGGTGGCGAGCAGGTCGGTGCGCGCCTCCTCGTTCGTCAGGCCCACGAACTCCAGATCGCGGCCGAGGGCCCTGGCCAGCACGGCGACCTGGTCGGCGGGCCGCATCGCGACCGGACCGGTCGGCCGGAGGATCTCGCCCCGGTACTCGTCCGACAGCAGCGCGCGGGCGGCGACGGCCCCGATGTCGTGCGGGTCGACGCTCGCCGTGCGGACTTCAGGGAAGGGGACCCGCACCCGATCGCCGGACCGGAGCTGCGGCAGCCAGCGCAGGGCATTGGACATGAACGCGCTCGGCCGCAGGAACGTCCACGGCAGCCCGGACTCCCGCACGGCGGCCTCGGACGCGGCCATGAAACGGGTCACCGCGTTGGTCATGTCGCCGCTCCCGGCCGAGCCGCCGGACAGCAGCACGACCTGTTCCACTCCCGCACGCCGGGCCTCGGCCACCAGGCCCGGCATGTCCTCGTACCCGGGGAGCAGGAACACCGCGCGGGCCCCGCGCAGCGCGCCGGTCATGCTCTCCGGCCGGTTGAGGTCGCCCGTCACCGCCTCGACGCCGTCCGGCAGCGGTACGGTGTCCGGCTTCCGCACCAGCGCCCGGACGGGTTCACCGGCTGCGGCCAGGGCCCGGACCACTTCGGAGCCGACGTTGCCTGTCGCGCCCGTCACCAAGATCATTTCATTGTCCTTCACAGGGTGTCTACCAGGGGAGGGGACGGCCGTCGCGGAAGAACCCGCCGGTCGGGCCGTTGTCGGGCAGTGTGGCCGCCCAGACGACGCCGGCCGCGCCCTCGGAGACGGGACGGCCGCCCGGTCCTCCCATGTCCGTCGCGACCCAGCCAGGGCAGATCGCGTTCACGAGGACGCCGTCACCGCGAAGCTCCGCCGCCAGCATGCGGGTCAGGGCGTTGAGGGCCACCTTGGTGGTGCCGTACGCCGGGGTGCCGCCGCCCATGTTGGTCAGCGAGGCCGCCTCGCTGGACACGTTGACGATCCGGGGATGCGCGCTCTCGCGCAGGAGCGGCAGCAGCTCCTGGATCAGCCGCCAGGGACCGTACAGGTTCGTCTCGGCGGCCTCGCGGACGACGTCCAGGTCGGCGGACGCGCCGCCCTGCCAGGTGTCGTAGGTGATGGCGGCATTGTTGACCAGAGCGTCCAGCCGCCCGTACCGCTCGGCGACGGCGGCCGCCGCCCCCGCGATGTCCTCCTCGGAGGTGACGTCGAGCCGTAGCGGGACGACGTCACCTCCGAGTTCCTTGGCCGCGGTCTCGGCCGCCTCCGGCGATCGGGCGGTGAGGAGGACGGTGTGGCCGAGTGCCGCCAGCTGGTGGCAGACCTCCCGGCCGATCCCACGGTTGCCGCCGGTCACGAGGGCGATCATCCGTTCCCCGCCGCCAGGGACATGAGGTTCCGGTTGCCGTCGGCCCAGGTGGCGGTCATCACCACAGCGCCGATCTTCCACACGCCGTCCGACCGGACCAGGTCGAAGCGGTAGGTGCCGCCCAGCGTCCACAGCGACGAGCCGAACGGATCGGTGAGGCGGTGCGTGGCCTGGAACGACGCCGTGCACAGCGCGGTGTCGCCGTCGACGGTCACCAGGTGGTTCGTGATCAGGTGCTGCGTGGCGTCGAACGCGCCGAGCAGGCCCGACCATGCCTCGACGATCTGCGCCGGCGTCAGCACGGCAGGCTCGCCGCCGTTCAGGCTGGTGTAGTCCAGCGTCACCGAGTCCGCGAACACCTCGCCCAGGCGGTCCCATTCGCGCTGGTCGGCGTGCCATGCCATGCGGGTACAGGTCTCGATGATCGCCAGGCGATCCTCCGTGGTACTCATGCCGCAATCGTGGCGTTGACCTTTCCCGCACGTCCAATATCTGCTGTAATAGCCGACGGTTATGGATGCTCATCTGCGTGACATGAGGTATTTCGTGGCCGTGGCGGAGGAGCTCAGCTTCACCCGCGCGGCCGAGCGCCTGTACATCTCGCAGCCGGCGCTCAGCAAACAGATACGCCAGCTCGAAGAGCTGATGCGGGTGAGGCTGTTCGACCGCGACCGGCGCACGGTACGGCTCACCGCACCGGGCGAGGCGCTGCTGCCGGCCGCCCGCGAGCTGCTCCGGCAGTGGGACGAGGCCCAGCGGGCCGTCGGCGACGCCGCGGCCGCCGAAGCCTCACGGCTGACCGTGGGCATGTCGACCAGTGTCGGACGCGGCCTCCTGGGAACGCTGCGGGAACGGTTCACCGCCCGCCGTCCAGGCTGCGACCTGCGGCTGCGCCAGGTCAACTGGACCGACCCCACGGCGGGCCTGGCCGAGGGCGAGGTCGACGTGGCGTTCGTCTGGCTGCCGTTCCCCGGTCAGGACGATCTCAACGTCCGGGTCGTGGCCCGAGAGCCGCGCTGGGTGGCGTTCCGGGACGACCACTGGCTCGCCGAACGGGACGAGGTCGACTTCGCCGAGCTCCTGGACGAAGAGTTCCTGGCGCTCCCCGAAAGCGCCGGCCCGCTCCGCGACCACTGGCTCGCGACCGACGAGCGCGGCGGGCGGCCACCGGTCGTCTGCACGACCGTGACGAACGCCGAGGAGACCTTCGCGGCGCTTGAGAGCGGCGACACCATCGTCCTGCTCGCCGCCGGCAACGCCGAGATCTACCGGCGGCCGGGGATCATGACCATCCCGGTCACGGGTCTGTCCCCGAGCGCGCTCGCCCTCGCGTGGCGGCCCGGCGATCACCGCAGCACCATCCGCGACCTGGTCGAGGCCCTGTCGCCCGACCCACAGCGCCTCCAGACGTGATCCCTCGTACACCCCTGGTGGTCGTGACACGGGTGCCGCCCCCTGCCCGCATTATTCGATAGATCCGCTTTCCTGGTCGCTTGTACAGTGACGCCAGGCGTCAGGGGAAGGGGATCATGCGCGTGCACTGTCGGTCTTCTCGGTCGCCACGGCGGGGCGGCGCCCGCCCTTGCTGCCCTTGGCCTCGGCGGCGCGCAGTCCGTCGTAGGTCAGCTCGCGCTGGAGGTCGCGCTGGAGTTCGCCGGCGGCGAGGGTCTGCACCATGAACTTCACGGTGGACAGCAACTCCTCGGTGCGCGGGTGGCGGGCGGTGAGGTCCATCGCGGAGAACGCGCCGTCGTGGATGCGCAGCGCCACCTGGTCGCGGTGAAGGACGTCGAGCACGTCGAGGATGTGCCCGGTGCCGCGTACGAGGCGGAACATCTCGGAGATGTGCACGGTGTCGCCCGGTGAGCAGTTCGCGGAACTTCGGGCGCTGAAGGAGGTGGAGGCGGCTGGAGGTTCCCGGGTCCTCCTCGAAGACGATCGGGTCCTCGATCCCGACCTCGTCCAGGACGAGGTTCTGCCGGGCGGTGGACTGCTGGTCGGTCGAGACCCGCTTGGAGACCAGGTTCGCCACCGAGGGCCCCTTCCGTACGGAGGATCGGACCCTATCTGTCATCAAACCCTGTCAGAAATCGCCATCGGATCTGATTGGTTTCGCGGCGCCGTGAACCCCCGGATTGCACGGGTTCATTGGACGCGTCGCTCGCCTGTCGTCAAACGATTCGTTTGACGACAGGTGTAGCGAGATCGGCTCGTACAGGCCCGCGTGCCTGCCAGTATGAGTGTCTACCGACTGCAACAGCCAAGGGAGTCGTCCACGTACCGCCGCTCGCCGTTAGGAGACTGATCATGTCCGGCTTAGCTCTCTACTACCCAGATGTGTTCGTTCAGGACGAGACATGGCTGAAGGCTGCTGCCCTTTACTGGCCCAAGATCGCGCGCTTGAGAACCCTGGACTACCCCGATCTTGACTCACCGACTGGCAGAGCGCTGCAGGACGAGTTGAACTTCTTCGTCGACATAGATCCCGAGCTCTATGGCCGGGACGTCGCGGAGGACTTCATCCGTTGGTTGCGAAGCTCGGATGATCCGGAGCGTTGGGCAGAGGAGGCGCGCGTATCGCGGGAGAGTTTCGACGAAGACCTGTTGACTCGCCCGTCCGTGCAGGTCCCCGGTATGCCACTCACCTTTCCTTACCGATGGGTCGAATCGGAGGTCAGCGGTGATGTCGGGCTCCCGTTCTGGGTCCTGGAACGGGGCCTCGCGGTGATAGCCAGAGACAGAGTCGGACGGTCTTGGGTGCGGTTGGAACGACGCCTCGCGCAGGTGTACATCGCTGCGCTCGCACGCAACGTTGCCGAAGCCAACGGCATGGCGATGGTCACGGATCAGTCCGGCCTTCCCGGACTCCCCCATGGGTGGGGGAGCGAACCGGCCGTGTATGACTACACCGGCATGAACCCGGAGGCGATGTACGCGGTAGTGGCGCTTCGCTCGGTGCTGCCGCGTGGTTTGGAGGACATCCCGGTCCAGCGCATTGTGCAGGCCCGCCGGATGCTGGCGGACGAATTCGATGCCTTCCGGCAGCGTGTCACCGAGCTAGGAGATTCATTCGCCGAGATGGCAGCGAGCCAGGACCCGGCCGTTCTGCGCGCTCGTGTGGAAATGGCGGCAGACCGAGACATCCGCACCATACTCGGAGACCTTGAGCAGGGCCTGCGCTCGCAGCGCCTCGAACCCATTCGGGCAATCTTCTCCCTCCAAACACCGGAGGTGCCGATCGTGCTGTCCGTCCTGGGCGCGACGTTTGCGGGCCACGGGACTTTGTCCGAGACCGCTCTCGGCGCCAGTGCGATCGCGGCGTGTTTCGTGAGTGCGGGCTCACGTGTGGCAGCCAGCGCTGCTGCTGCTCGCCGATCGCCTGCGGGGTATCTCCTGGGACTGCGCGAGGAACTCGATCCGCAGGGTCTGATCGACCGGATTCGGAGGAACAGGCGTCATGTCCGCCGCAGGGGTTAGGAGCTGTTTCTTAGATCTCCTGACGGTGAGCGCTGGTCTTGTCACTCTTGGCATATGGGTCGTGGTGATCTGACGAACGCCGAGTGGGCACG
>NZ_JBSGJX010000085.1:0-13826 GCF_053605785.1 Nonomuraea sp. NPDC003754 | reverse complement strand
CTGGGCATCGACGCCGAGATCGTCCCCCGCAATCCCGACGTCAAGGGCTTCCACGTGCTCAAACGCCGCTGGGTCATCGAACGCACCCTTGGATGGCTGATGCTGCACCGCAGGCTCGCCCGCGACTACGAGACATTGCCCGCAAGCTCCGAAGCCGTGATCCACATTGCGATGATCGACAACGTCAGCAAGCGTGTAACCGGCGAAACCACACCAACCTGTCGAGGGACGTACTAGGGCAAAAAGTTCAAACCAAACGCCCTCTCATACCGGCTCATGGCCAGGGCACGCCCGGCCACGTCCCCGGAGCGCCCGCTATCCGGGCTGACCTGTGCGTTTGTTCACTCGCAGTGCTCACCCTGCCATCGTCCGTCCCCACAACCGATGCCCACTACACCCGTGAAGGCCACGGTTGGCGACAACTCCGCACACCGGGACCTGCGGATTTGTCCCGGGATCGGTGGGGCGAGAGCGCCCCCGTGTGCGTCCGATTTGCCAGGCCGCCCCTGGGGTCGGGACGTGCCTGGCAAGCGTGTTCACCGCCGTTCCCAGTGCAGGACCTCCTTGCGCGGGATACGGGGAGCGGGCTTGAAGTCGGTGCCGAGGGTGAAGGCCAGCGGGATGAAGGCCGCCAGCATGACCTCCTCGTACGGCACGCCGAGCACCTGGGCCAGTTCGCGTTCGAGCGGTCCCTGTGCGGTGGTCCACACGGTGCCCAGGCCGCGCGCCCGGGCTGCCAGCATGAAACTCCACACGGCCGGAAGGATCGATCCCCACGCCCCCGCCTGCACGGCCACCGGGGCGCGTCGAGGCCCAGCAGCAGGTGGAGACGGTGGTGGAGTTCATGCGCGCGCAGGGGGGTTCCCTGTCACCGAAGAGATGGCGCGACGGACTGGATCAGGCGAGCAACCGGTCGACCAACCCGTCGAGGTAGTCAGGGGTGAGCGGGCCCGCGCCGAACAGGACGCGCATGTAGATCGGCGCCAGGAGATGGTCCAGCACCTCCAGTACGTCAGGCGGGTCCTCGCCGCGGTCGCGGGCCCGGTCGAGCACGGCCTGCAACTGCCTGGTGCGGTCGGCCAGGAGCTCGTCGCGCGCCTGAAGGCCCTGCTGACCCTCGCCTGACAGCGCGAGGGTCAGTCGCACCAGCGCCAGTCCGTCGGGGCCGGTGACCTCGCGGGCCACGTTGGCGGCGTGGGTCCGCAGGTCGCCGGCCAGGCTGCCGGTGTCAGGCATCGGCGACTGCGCGTTGAGCCGGGTCAGCAGCACATCGCTGAGCAGGGCCTGGAGGTTGCCCCACCGGCGGTAGAGGCTGGTGTCGGCCACGCCCGCGCGGGCCGCGATGTCGCCGATGGTGAAGTTTCCGTAGCCGCGCTCCCTGACCAGCTCGGTAACGGCCTGGTGCACTGACGCGCGGACCCGGGCGCTGCGCCCGCCGGGCCGCCTGGCCCGCTCCTGCTCATCCATGCCCACCACCTTAACGCAGTCGAGACTTGCGTTAGAGCCTTCGAGGGTCTACGTTAACGCAGTCATAAACTGCTTTTAGAAGGGATGTACGTGAAAGCGTTGCTCGCCCTGACCTGCGCAGGTCAGTTCATGGTGCTGCTCGACAACACGATCGTCGGCGCCGCCCTGCCCGACATGCAGCAGCGGCTCCACACCGGGCTGACCGGCCTGCAGTGGATCGTCGACGCCTACGTGCTGCTGGTGGCCATGCTGCTGCTGTCGGGCGGCGTCTTCGCCGACCGGTTCGGCCGCAGGCGGGTGTTCCTGGCCGGGGTGGCGGTGTTCACGGCCGCGTCGGTAGTGTGTGCGCTCGCGCCCTCGATCGGCTGGCTGATCGCCGGGCGGGTGCTGCAGGGCGTCGGGGCCGCGGCGCTGAGCCCCGCCTCACTGGCGCTGCTCACCGCCGCGTATCCCGCCCCGGGAGAGCGCGTCAGGGCGATCGGGTTGTGGGCCGGATTCAGCGGCCTCGGCCTGGCCGCCGGACCGCTGGCGGGCGGAATACTGGTGGAGTCCTTCGGCTGGCCCGCCATCTTCCTGGTCAACGTGCCCATCGGGGCGGTCCTGCTGCTGGCTGGGCTGCGCGTGCTGGGGGAGTCCCGCAACCCGAGCGCGCCGCCGATCGACGTCCCCGGCACGGTCCTGTCCGCCGCGGGCGTGGGCGCTGTGACCTACGGCCTGATCGAGGGCGGTTCCCGAGGCTGGACCTCGCCGGTGATCCTGGGCAGCTTCGCCGCCGGACTGGTGCTCCTGGCCGCGTTCGTCGTGGTCGAGGGTCGTGTGTCGACGCCGATGCTGCCGCTCCGGCTGTTCCGCCAGCGGCTGTTCACGGTGTCCAACACGGCGATGGTCGTGGTCGGGTTCGCGCTGATGGGATCGTCGTTCTTCTTCTCCCAGTTCTTCGTCTACGTCCAGGGCACTTCGATCCTGGCCGCCGGGCTGCGGACCCTGCCCACCTCGCTGGCCATGGTGATCGTCAGCCCGTACGCGGGCCGGTTCGCGGCCAGGTACGGCTTCCGCGTCGTCGTCGGCATCGGCCTGGCCCTGGCCGGGCTGGGGCTGCTGGCGCTGGGCTTCGTCCACGCCGATACCGGCTACGGGAACGTGTGGTGGCGGCTGGCGGTCGTCGGCATCGGGTTCGCTCTCACCATGTCGCCGCTGACCGGGGCCGCCATCCAGGCGGTCAGCCCGCAGGAGGGCGGCCTCGCCTCGGGCGTCAGCAGCACCACCCGGCAGATCGGCGCGGTGCTCGGAGTGGCGGTGCTCGGGGCGATCGTCCACACGCGGGAGTCCGGCGGCGCCTCCTTCGAGTCCGGCCTCAACAGCGCCTTCCTCGCGGCGGGTGCCGTGACGCTGGCCTGCGCCGTCTTCACCGGCCTGTGGCTGACCGCGGCCCGGACGCCGAGGGGCGTCCGGGCCGAACAGCCAGGAGGCCAAGCAGTCAGTGAGCCGCCGCTGACAGCTCGTCCCAGTCGGCCCACCTCTTGAGCCGCTCGACGTAGGCCTGCTTGGTCATCCGCAGCCCCTCGGTGCCGAAGAACACCCGCAGCGGCGAGCGAGCGGCCGGTTCTGGGGCGAAGAGGACTTGGGACTCGAGGTCGAGTCGGGTGGTGGGGTTGGCGTGCCGGCGGGTACAGGTTAGGGATCCAGTTGCCGAACCGGCGGCGAGATGCTGGCCAGGTCATCGAGGTCGACGGGGTGGCCGTCGGCAGCGATGGCGTTGGCCGCGTCCGTGATGTCCTGGGCCGTCCAGTGAATGACGCAGTTGGCCGGCAGCTCGTTGATGATCTTCTCTTGGTAGTCGGGGTCGTTGTGGCCGATGGAGCTTGCCGCCGAACATCAGCCAGTCGGCGAAGTCCTCGACTGAGCCGTCGATGCCGCACCTGTCGTGGAGCCGGTCTGCCTGCTGGAGGAGGGGGCGTGCGCACCGCTGCCGTGCGGGAAGTCCTCGTACGCCCCGCTGCCCGTCTGACGGCGGCCGACCTGGTGCGGTCAGGCGAGCGGCTTCTCCGTGACATCGGTTTCGAGCCGGCGCTGGTGGGCCGCGTTGGAGCAGGCGCTGCCCTCGCGCCGATGCCGACCGGCGCGAGGGCGCCGCCTACGCCAGTCTGATCGCCCCCGTGGGGCAGCCCGTCGCGGCCCGCCGTACCTGCTGGCCCGTGGCCTGCTCGTCGAGCAGCACCACGCGCCCGTCCTCCTCGTCCTGCGCGAACACCTGCGGCGCGGACAGCACGCACTGCCCGGACGAAGCGCACCGCCCCTGGTCCACCGTGATCACCATTCCACCTCCAGTCGGTGCACTCCGTAGACCGCCACGTCCTTCTTGAACGGCACCTCCGACAGAGGTACGGCCAGCCGCAGCTTCGGAAGCCGCCGGAACAGCGCCGGGTAGGCGATCTCCATCTCCAGCCGGGCGAGGTTCTGGCCGAGGCACTGGTGGGGCCCGAACCCGAACGCCACGTGCGGCGTCTTCGGCCTGGTCACGTCCAGTTCGCCGGGCCGCTCGAGCAGGGCCGGGTCGCGGTTGGCGGAGGCCAGGGAGCAGGTCACGAAGTCGCCCTCGGGAATCACCTGTCCGTCGAGCTCCAGGTCGATGGACGCTCTCCTGAGCATGACGGTGTCGATGATCGACAGGTAGCGCAGCAGCTCGTCCACCGCGGTCCTGGCCGTCTCGGGGCTTCGCCGTACCAGGGCGAGTTGTTCGGGGTGCTGCAGGAGCGCCAGCGTGCCGAGACCGAGCATGTTGGCCGTGGTCTCGTGACCGGCGATCAGCGACACGACCGCGATCCCGACCAGTTCCTCGTCACGCAACCCGCTGTCGAGCAGCTCATCGATCAGCCCTTCGCCTGGTTCGACCCGTTTGCGGGCAATCAGTTCCAGGAGGTACTCACCGAGCCGCAGCATCCCAGCCTCGAGCTCCTCCGGGCTGCCGGTGAGGTCCACCAGCAGGGCGGCGGCGTGCTGGAACTCCTGGCGATCCTCGTACGGCACGCCCAGCAGCTCACAGATCACCAGCGACGGGATCGGCAGCGCGAAGTTCGCCACCAGGTCCGCGGGCCTGGGCTGCTGCTCCAGCACGTCGAGCTGGTCGGCGACGATCTGCTCGATCTGCGGGCGCAGCCTGTTCATCCGCTGGACGGTGAACCGCCCGGTCAGCATCCGTCGCAGCCGCGTGTGCTCGGGCGGGTCCATCTGGATGAACATCCCAGGCTCCGGCCGTACGGCATGCAGCGGCACACCGCGCAGACCTCCGTCGAGCTCCGAACTGAAGCGGGTGTCGGCCAGCACCTGCCTGACCAGGTGATGGCGGGCCACCAGCCACACGTCGTCGCCGGTGGCCAGGCGTACCTTGCCGAGTGCCTCGTCGGCCATGCCGATGGGCGGGTCGAACGGGCAGTCGCCCCTGTCGGTGGGAATCGGTCTCATCGGTCATCTCCTTGTCTTGTCGCGATCACTTCTGGCCGGTGCGGTTCCACGGGCCGGCCGGAGGGGCGGACGTCACGGTGGCAATTGGTGGCCGTGCATCTTGGCCGCGGCGCCCCGGAGCAGCCCGGGCGCCAGTCGGCGATGGACGGCGGCCAGCGGAGGCCACACACCATGGCCCAGAAGGCGGTCGTAGCGCAGGAACGTTCCCAGCGAAACCCGCCCATCGCTCGCCTGAACGACAAGGTTGCCGGTCACGAACGAGGAAGCGGCCTCAAGACGGATACAGTCGTCGCCGCGTTCGGCGATCCGCCATCCGGCCACGGTGTCCGGCGATCGCCCCCGGCTGATGCGGAGACCGAGGAAACCGCGCCAGATCACCTGCTCCGCGGCATCGGGGACATCGCCGAACATCGCCCGGGCCCACTGCTCCGGTGTCGCGTCCACGTCCGTGAAGAGGGTGAAGTGGTCGACGTAGTCGATGCGGGACAACGAGCTGAGAGCGCGGACGGACTCGGGGACGTTCTGCGTTCCCACGGCGCCTTCCACGGCTTCCGTACCCGGGCGGCCACGGTCCTGCCACGCGCGTTCCAGCTGCCGTACGAATGCTGGCAGGACGATGAGGTGCCGGAACGGCGCGATGGCGGCCATGTAGAGCCGTCCGGGCAGGCCGTTGGGGTTCACGAGGACGGCCATGCGGAGCTCGTGCCCGCCGCTCGCGGACGGCGCCCACCCCAGGTGCATGACCGTGTGGACCGTCTTGTTCGCCAGTTCGAGGGCGCACTCGTCGTCGAGCTCGTACACCGGGGTTAACGGTGCGAACCCCACGTCCGAGCCGCGTGGAGCCTCGTGGAGGTCGCTCGGCAGGCGGTCGACCAGGGACGCGACCCGCGCCCCGACGCCCGCCTCGGATGTGTCCCATCCCAGGAGAGCGCCGAGCTTCCAGCGCACCGCGAACAGCAACCCGAAAAGCAGGGGGTCTCGCGCGGAGTCGTTGAAGGCCTGCATCGCGGCGAGCATCCTGGGGAAGTCGTCCGGCCCGGCGCCGGGCGTGCGAATCACCCAGACATCCTCGAGCCGGAAATCGCCCGCGATCTCGTGGATCCGCCAGGGGCGACGGGTGTGTGCAGTGTTCGGAATCCTCATGACCGCGACCACCTCTCTTACCGCGCGAGGAGGGTAGGAACTCGGCGTGCCTTGCGGCGGCGCTCGGCAAGGCCACGCTCGGACCGCGGGTAGGGGAAGGCGACAAAACCACCGGTCATCTCACTGTCTCCGTTCGCGTATACGCAACCGTATAACTGGAGGATAGCCCGAATATACGGTGGCGTATATGCGGTGGAGAGGTGAGGCGGGACACATCGTGGGCGCAAGATCCGCGCCGGACCCCTCGGCATCAGAGAAGGTCAGGCCAGGGCTCGACCGCTTCAGTCCTGATCGGAGTCCTGCTCCAGCGGTTCGACCGGGGCAATTGCGGCGGCAATGACCGGTCGCAGGGCCCTCAGGCGGTCGCCGAGACGTTGTGGGTGGTTTCGCATGGTGAGGGCCAGCCTCGGATGAGGCGCCTTGGAAGTCAGGTTCCGGCCGCGGGGTCCGATGGCGGTTCAGTGTTGCTGGTGTCAAGCGCGAGACCACCACCGTTCGCGGGCCGGAACCCCAGGCGATGGATCTCGGGATCGTCGATCACGGTGACCACACGCAGGGGTGGCACCGCGGCGGGCCCTGCCCAGGGGCGGCCGCTCACCGCGCGCGAGCCACGCCCCGGTGGTCAGCGAGATCCGGCAGATCCGCTGGGAGGAGGCGGCGATCCCGGCCGAGCGCAGATAGATCCCGACCGCGTCGGCGTAGGTGCCGGGCCGATCATGTCCGAGCGGGATCACGTCGGCGGCGATCAGGCTCACGCGTGTGCCTGTCTCTGCCGCAGTGCGTGCACCTCGACCATGATCACCGGTGTGGGCGATCCAGCTCAAAATGACACGGCGCGCCAGCTGCCGCAGTAAATCCGGAATCTACTGCGCAGCGTCACGCCGCCGGGTGAACAGCCTGGGTCAGACTCCAAACGCCGCCGGGTAGCGGATGGTGCCGGACGGCACGGACCTGGCGGGATCGAAGACGAGCGCCATCATGTACTTGTCCTCGACGTCGAAGGGTGGCCGGATGGAGTGGCCGGAGGCCGGGACGAAGCCGAAACGCGGGTAGTAGTCGGCGTGGCCGAGCACGAGCACGACGTTTTCGCCCTGCTGCCGGGCGGCGTCGAGGGCGGCGTGGATGGCGGCGGAACTCTACGCCTGGTTCAGGTCTGACCTACCTCGTGGACAGGATGGCGCCCGCCCATCGCCTCCATGACATAGGACACATCGCCGGCCGGCGTCGAGGACTATCAGGATGTCAGATCTGCCCGCCGGTGTTGCCCGGCGACGATCAGGTGCTTGCGAACGCCGAGGAACCAGCCGGGGCACGCTGGGCCGAGCTCAAGGAGCATCTCAACGAGCCAGCCGCTGAGCTGGTGGCCGACACTGAGTACCAGCAGATCGTCGACGCGGTCGGCACCTACCGGCCAGAGGTGCTGTACCCGCAGTACACCTCCCAGCTCACGGTCAGTGCAAGCTACTGGCGGCTCGTACGGGCTGCTGGTAGTTGCCCAAGAGGGTGAAGTGTTCCCGCGACTCTGCCGGGATCGGGCCGATCTCCACGGGCTTCGAGGGGGAGACCAGGCTGGCGCGGTACAGCTTGGCCGTGGCGGTGCTGTTGTTCTCGTCGGCCGCGATGATCAGAGAGCGGCGGTCCCGGGAGACGGCCACCGAGATGATCGCTGTCTCGGTGGCGGGGGCGATCTCAGCCTTCACCTTCACCTCGGTGGACTGCACGTACTCCAGGTCGTTCCGGGCGGTCTTGGGGTCGATCTCCACGGTGTAGAAGTCGTTGCTCGCTCCCGTGCAGAGCAGGTCGGTGGTGTTGATCCAGGCGACGGGGTTGCAGTCTCGCAGGTCACCGCCGTCGCGCACGGCGACCTTCATGCCGAACGGCAGGTGGATGGGAGCGTCGGCGTACCGGTCGACCGTGTTCGCCAGGATGTCCAGCTCGACTCCTTGGACCAAGGCCATCCCTACGGCCACGCCACCAGGATCGGCCGCGAACCTCCCGGAAGGGTGGACGATGCCTGGGCATAGCACGGCGACCGACCGCACGACGCGGTAGAAGGTGTCCTCGTCCCTGTTGCTGAAACAGGCCAGGCTGAGCCGGCGCGGGGTCAGCCGGCCGTTCGGGTCCGCCGAGAAGTACTGCTGGGAGTCGCGCCGGAACCAGAACGACCCGTCAGACGCGAATCCGGGGTCCTTGTCGGAGAACGTCTCCTTGACGTACCCCTTCTTGCTCGACCTGTCGGTGAGGTCCGTGAATGTCCCCGTGCTGAGGTCCAGCCAGCCGACGTGCGTCGGGTCGCCGCTGGACGGGAAGTCCACCTGGACGGCGACCCGGCGGCCGTCCGGCGAGACCGGGCTGATGCCGGGATCTCCCTCGGCACCACACAGGCTGCGGACGAACGCCTCCTCTCCGCCCACCTTCGTGGCGATCTCGGTCAGGAGAGGCGCGAGCGTGGTGCTGGAGATGGTCGCGGTACGGGTGCGGAAGGCCTCGTCGTAGGCCGTGGCCTGCCACTGATCGTCATTCCTCGAGCAGGCGACCGGCCCTGGGGCGGAGAGCACGGCGGGGAGGCTCTTCGCCGCCTCGGCCAGTGCCATCTTCCTGACGTCCGGAGTGGCGGTGACGCTCGGGCCCGGCTGTGATTGAGCGGCGGGGCCGGCGTGCGTCGCACAGCCGGTGGTCGCCAGGAGAATCGCGACGACCGTCGCCGGCCAGCCGCCTCTGCGGGTACCCATCGAAGGACTCCTTCACGCCGTTTCAATGATGATCCATTAAAGAGTGAATACCATTAACCATGTGTTGCCTCTTCACCGCAAGTGGCCACAGCCGGCGAGACCGGAGAAGATAGGCGAGTGACAGCGTTGACGCGACGGGAACGAATGCGGGCCGAGCTCGAACGCGACGCCAAGGTCGTGGCCCGGAGGATCGCCGCGGAGGAGGGCGTCGAGGGCCTCACCGTCGCCGCCGTGGCCCGCGGTGTCGGAGTGACGCCCCCCGCCCTCTACCGCTACTTCAACGGCAGGGCAGGCCTCGTCCGCGCCGTCTACGACGACGTCACCGCGGAGTTCATGGACACTGTCGCCCGGGCCGTGCAGCGCCAGGACCCCGACGACGTCAGCGCCCAGTTGCACGCCGGCACCCGGGCCGTGCTCGACTGGTCGCTGGCCAACAAGGTCGAGTTCGACCTGCTCATGGGCGCCGGCTTCCCCAAGGTCGCCGCGTCAGAGGAGGGCATCCCGATAGTCATCGCGCGCGAGCTGGGCGGCCTGTTCGGGCGGCTGTTCGCACAGCTGTGGCACGAAGGGCAGCTGACCTGCCTCGCCGACGAGGACATCGACCCCGTCCTGGCGTCGCAGTTGCGCACCTACCGCACAACCGTCGGCCTGGAGTTCCCGATCGGGGTCGTGCTGCTCATGGTCATCTGCTGGCGGCAGATCTACGGGCTGCTCTGCATGGCCGTCTACGGACACCACAAATTCGCCTTCGAGGACCCTCTGCCGCTGTTCGAGCACATGATGGACGACCTGCTCGGCCTCCTCGGCCTCACGCGGAGTCCAAACCTGCACGTGGCCTGACTCGCTCCTCCGGCAACGCCCCGCGCGCCGGGCACGAAGGCGCCTGCCGTAGCGGTCAGCCCTCTAGAGATGCTGTTGCGGCAGCAGCAGACCGTGAACGGCTGCGAGATAGGCGCCGGCGGTGCCGACATTGCCGAGCCAGCGATACGTCACGCGGGTCATGTGGACCGCGGCCTGGGGGGTTCGCCGCGCGGGATCTCAAGTCGCCCCCACACGTCCGTGCCACCTTCAGGGCAAAGCGGAAAGGCCCTGATCGGCTGGCGCTGCTCGGCCATGACCCGATCGATCGCTCATGCGGTCTTTCTCCGGTGTAACGACATCGAACGGCCACTAACGCCCAGGTGGGAACGTTCCATGTGCGAGGTCGGCCGGACCTGTCCTACCGTCTTCGGCAGCGGGCCCGCACCCATCGTTCGTTTCCCACACAGAGAGAGGTTCTCCATGACCATCCTCGTGACCGGAGCGACCGGCACCGTGGGCAGGCACGTGGTCGATCGGCTCGTCGCGGCCGGACGGCCCGTGCGGGCGCTCACCCGCAACCCGGAGACGGCCGGGCTGCCCGACGGCGTCGACGTCGTGCAGGGTGACCTGAACCGTCCGGGCGAGCTGTCGTTCGACGGGGTGCAGGGTGTGTTCCTCATCCCCGGCATCTTCGATCCGGAGCACGCGACCGACCTCGCGGAAGCCTTCGTCAGCCGCGCCGTGGTGGCCGGGGTCGCCCGGATCGTGTCTTTGACCAGCTCTGGCGTCACGGGCCGGCGGGCCGGCTTCTACGAGATACTGCACGCGGTGGAACAGGTCGTCGAGAAGTCCGGAGCGGCCTGGACCCACGTGCGGTCCGGCGAGTTCGCCGTCAACAAGCTCGATTTCTGGGGTGAGTCCATCCGGAGGGAGGGCGTGGTCCGCAACGCCTACCCCGATGGCGTCGGCGTGCCGATCCACGAGGCCGACATCGCCGAGGTCGCGACGATCGCCCTGCTGGAGGATGGTCACGCGGGCCAGGCGTACGACCTGACCGGCCCGGAGGCGCTCACCCACCGGCAGCAGGCGCAGGCGATCGGCACCGGGCTCGGCCGTGCGATCGCCTTCGAGGGACTGACCTACGGGCAGGCCCGCCAGGCCTACATCGAGGCCGGGCTCCCGATGGAGATCGCCGAGTTCATCCTGGGCTACCAGGCAGAGTACGCGGAGGAGCCCCCCTCGGTCTCGCCCACCTTCGAGCAGGTGGCCGGAAGGAAGGGCCGCACGCTCGCGCAGTGGGCGGCCGACCACGCCGCTGAGCTGGCCCCGGCCGACTGACGGCCGCCGGCACGAGGCGCGGGGCGGTGTAGCGGGGGTCTCGGCCCGCCGCATCGCCCCTTCTGTCGACGACGCCCGCCGGCGCCGCCCGTGATCCGGCACCTTCTCAATCCCCAGTGAGCAGTGAGTGGGTGCGCGCGTAGCGGCTGACCTGCGTTTGGCCCCGTCTCATGGCCAGGAGTTCGCGTCCGCGCTCCGGCGTGATCAGACGGGCGGCCCGGGGGTGGCCAGCAGGGCGATCGGTGTGAGATGGTCCTCATGGAGCGGCCGCCCGTGGACGAGGGCGTCGCGCAGGCGCGGCCAGGCATCCTCACCGTCGTCGAGAGCGGCGTGGCGTGGCCACGTCGAACTCCGGGTGGCCGAAGCAGAGCCGGAACCCCGGCTCCTTCCGCCGCGCCTGATGACTGCCGATCAGGTGCTTGATCCGCTGTGGGCCACGGTCTGCGCAGGAAGATCTTGACAGATCGAGGTTTAGTGGCCATTTGTTTAGCTGTATATTCAGCCGTCTTTCGGAGATTGAGGAATCCGCTTTCTTGTTTTCTGTCGACCCTGGCGCGCTAGGATTGGTGTGCGCTGTTTTCGCCTGAATGGCGTAGCCTTCCGGTTTGGAAATGAACGGCGTCAGACGGTAAGTCCAGAATGGGCGTGCTTTCCCGTGGGTCCTGCAAAGGATTATCGATCATGTCTCTGACTGCACCCAACCCCGTCGCATTCAACGGTCCCGTGGACAGGTTCGTGGTCGTGCATGACATCGGACTCGGCGGACAGATCATCGTCATCACGGAAAGCGGCGACGTCTGGGGTCATGATCTCCAAGGCAACGCCATCGGGCCGGGCTTCAAGTTCGACGGAGCCAAGGTCGCCTTCAACGGCCCCATAGACCGGTTCGTGGTCACGAAGGACGACCGCATCTTCGTCATTACGGAAAGCGGCGACGTCTGGGGCCATGAGATCGCCGGTAGGACCATCGGGCCGGGCTTCAAGTTCGACGGAGCGAGAGTCGCCTTCAACGGCCCCGTCGACAGGTTCGTGGTCACAAGTGGCCTCAAGAATGACAACCGTATGTTCGTCATCACAGAAAGCGGCGACGTCTGGAGTCATGAGATCACCGGCAGAACCATCAAACCGGGCACCAAGTGCGGGGGAGCGAGGGTCGCCTTCAACGGCCCCGTCGACAGGTTCGTGGCCACGCTGGGCTCCCGCATGTTCGTCATCACGGAAAGTGGCGACGTCTGGTGCCATGAGGTCGATCCGGGTGGCGTCATCAACAACACCATCGGGCCAGGCTTCAAGCTCGACGGAGCGAAGGTCGCGATCAACGGTGCCATGGACAGGTTCGTGGCGCCGAGTGTCAACCGTCTCATCGTCTTCAGGGGTGACGGTGACGTATGGGGCCATAACGTCATCGGCAACACCGTTGGACCGGCTTTCCCGATGAACTTCCGCCTCCTGCACTTTACTTTCGCGAACGACATCTCCGAGGCGAACCGGAACAGGTTGATCGACCGACACAGGTTCGCGCTGAGACGTATCGCAGGATGTGACAACCTGTCGGCGGAGGAGAAGAAGAATCTCCTCCGGGCCTACGATTTCTCCATTCATCACACGACGCTCGACAAGCCCGGGACGCTCGGCGCCCATCCCCCGGGCAGCACAGAGGTGAAAGTCAACTTTCAACTTCTTTTCCCGAAGGGTGATGCGGAGATCTCCCAGACTCTCATTCACGAGATGATGCATGTCGCGGGTTTCGGGCACCCCGAAGACAAGCGCAAGCCTCCACCGGGAAGCAGCTGCGAAAATCCCAACCCCGCTGTATTCGACTGCCCCGGCGACAACGGCCCGTACTACGGCGCGCCTCCGCTACGAGCCGAGTTGTGCATCGCGGGCGACCAGAGCGACCTACGCGGCCGACTCGAGCGCAAGGCTCTCGACGAACATTGCGTCATCGATGAGCAGGGCATGGCCACGATCTACACCGAAGGCGCACCCGGTCGGTGAACCCCGTGCCGACGTGGCCGGCCGGTACGGTGAGTCGGCGCGCTTGCCCACGATGCCCTCCAGGACCGACTGCCGGCTGGACTTCAGCGCCGCGTCGGCCGGGCCGGTGAAGTGCACGGCCACCTGCCGGCGGGGCCCGGCCGTACGATCACGGCGGCGCGGAGATCCCGCAGTCGATCGTCGTCATGGTCTCGGACGGGTATGAAACCACCCTGATCTGGATCCCCCAGACGCTCCGGCTGATGCTGACCGACCCGCGCCTGGCCGGCCGCGTCAACGGCGGCGGGCTGGGCACCGTACGAGGCGATGCTTTCCCTCTCATCACACCCGGAGGACCACATGACCCCACACGATCGGCCCGCCACCGCATCCGGCTCCGCCGTTTCAAGCGGCTGCCCCCACTTAGCCGGCTCCGCCCCTGCCGACGGCCGGCAGGTGCCCGTCATCACGCTGGATCCCACCGGCGCCGACCACCACGGCGAGGCCGCCCGCCTGCGCGCCGCCGGAAGCGTGGTGCGCGTCATCCTGCCTGGCGGCATTCCCGCCTGGACCGTCACCAGCCACAAGCTGATGCTCGAACTGCTCAACGACGTGCGCATCAGCAAGGACTGGCACAGGTGGACCTGCGTGCGGCGTGGCGACATCGGCGATGACTGGCCCCTGGTCGGCATGCTGAAGGTGACCAACATGGTCACCGCCGACGGCGCCGAACACCAGCGGCTCCGCCGTCTGGTCACCCGCACCCTCACCCCGCGACGCGTCCACCAGCTGCGCCCCCGCATCGCCGCCGTCATCACCGACGTCGTCGACGAGCTACCCGCCCACGCCGACGCCGACGGCGTCGTCGATCTGCGCCGGCACTTCGCCTACCCCATCCCCATGCGG
>NZ_JBSGJX010000084.1:0-14437 GCF_053605785.1 Nonomuraea sp. NPDC003754 | reverse complement strand
TCGAAGCTGAACGCCCACGACGCGCGGGCGAAGATGGCCCATTCGCGTTGCCCGGACGGGGGTTCGCGGTCGGCGGCCGGCTGCGGGTCGATCAACATCAGCAGGCAGCGGATCAGGTTGGATTTGGCGGTGCCCTGCTCGCCTTGGATGAGCAGGATCGGGTGGGGGATGTCGGTGAGGTAGGCGGCGACAACCCAGGCCACCGCCAGTCGCCATTCCTCCTCCGACAGATTGATCAGCGAGCGCAGCCCGTCCAAGCTGCCGCCGCGCACAGGTGTGACCAGGGGGTGGGTCAGCTCGGAGCGGCGGAAGATGACGGGTGAGGTGGGTTCGATCCGCCAGCCGTCGCCGGTGATGACGATGGCTTCGCCGGTTTCGGTGCCCATGTCCACCACCACGCCGCCCTCATGCTGGGCCATGCGCAGATGCACAGGCTGTGGATCCAGCTCGGCGGCTTCCCCGGCCAGCACGTTGACCGCATCCGACAGCTCAGCGCTGGAGGCGACCTCGCCGGTACGGCGAAACAGCGAGGTGGCAAGCCGGGCCCGCAGCCCAGACCCGCCTTTCGAGGCGAGCGGGACCGCGATGGCCGGGCCGATGCGCGGGACGGCGTAGCTGCGGCCGTCGTCGGCGCGGACCAGCCGGTAGCTGTCGTCGGCCATCTGCACCAGCACCTGGGAGAGCTTGACCTTGCCGGATCCGGCCGGCTCAGGCTCGGCGCTATCGGGGATGGGGATGCCGTCGGCGAAGCGCCCGGGGTCGTCACCTGCCTTGTTGTGCTCAGATGCCTCCACGTGCGAGCCTTTCTCATAGGACGTGAAGCGTGACGAAAGGCCCCGGGCAGTGGGGCCTTTCGCATGTCACCGAGGGCTGGCGCGACGGCCTAGAACGGCGGCTCTTCGCCACCACCCGCCCATCCGCCGCCGGGAGCCGATCCGCCAGGAGCCGATCCGCCGGCCTCGGGCGCCGCGGGGGCGTTGGAGGTCCACGGGTCGCCGCTCATCGACTCGGCAGGGTGGGGCGCCCGGTCGCGGGTGGCCTTGACCACCTTGGCGGTGGCGAACTTCAGCGACGGGCCGACCTCTTCGGCGTCGATCTCGTAGACGGTGCGCTTGGTGCCGTCGGTCGCCTCGTAGTCGCGCTGCTTGAGCCGGCCGGTGACGATGACCCGGGTGCCGCGCGTCAGCGATTCGGTGGCCTGCTCGGCCATCTGCCGCCAGATGTTGCAGCGCAGGAACAGGGTGTCGCTGTCGGACCATTTGCCGCTCTGCTGGTCGTAGACGCGGCGGGAGGCGGCGACGGTGAACGAGGCGACGGCCACGCCGCTGGTGGTGAAACGCAGGTCGGGGTCGGCGGTCAGGTTGCCGACGATGGTGATGACGGTGTCTCCGATGGGCATGGCGAAGCGATCTCCTTGCATAGGTAGTGGTCAGGCGCTGGGAATGCGCGAGAGCCTCGGCGCTGTCGGCGCCGAGGCTCTTTCGTACGTTGACGCTGGTATAGGTGGACCCCCGCTCTCTGAGCCGAGAGCGAGGCCCGTCTTGCCGTGGGACGTAGCTACAGGTTGCTTACGTTCTTGGCGTGGGCTTGCCGGTCGAAGATGCAGCAGCGGTCGAAGTCGAAGGGCTCGGCCGATGCTTCCTGCCAGATCGTCATTCTGTTGGGGCGCCCGGAGGAAGGGACGATCACCCTGAGAATGACGAGCGCGACGACCTCTTCGGCCCCGTGTTCGAACAGTTTGGATGCTGCGCTCTGTACGTGGGCGCCGGACACGAACAGGTCATCTACAAGGAGCACCCGTTTACCGCGCAACACCTGATGTTCCTTCTGGGCGCCCATCACGCGGAAGGCATCCGGGTGGGAGTTCCGATCGTTGAGCCTTGGGGCGTGCTCATCGTTGGCCAGCAGAAGATGCGGCTTGTGCAGGTCCTTCAATGCCCCGACATCGCCGATGACCTGTGTCAGGATGTGGAACGCCTCGATGGGCCGGTTTCTTCGAGTGCTGGGGATGGAAGTCACCAGCGTGAACGGCCCGCCGGATAAGCCTGTAAGGCATGCCTCGTGGGCCTCGTAGAAGCGGGCTAGGGTCGCCGCCATCAGCTTTCGTGGCGTCAACCAACCTGAAGCTGCGCGTCTGGCTACCTTGTCGGCCACGATCTTGTACAGGCCGTTATCGTCGCCGTGTTGGACGGCTAACGAGATGGGCACCACATGCGTGGCCGGGCGAAACAGCCCGCCCATGGTGCGTTCGCAACTTGAGCAGATGTCGTATGGCTCTCCTGTCTCGAACCTGTTGTTGGGCCCCGTGTGGCAGATCCGGCAGACTCCGGAGCGCATCGCCGGAACGTTCCTGTACAGCTGGATGACGGGGTCGGTGACCGCCCTGGCGTCACCCATAGTCAGAACATGGTCGTTTGGGAGCACATATCTACGAGATTGACCGCCTGCTTGGACAGGTCGTCAATGTCCTGGACGACAGTGATGCCTCCCCGGAACCCTGCCTGTGCGACCCACGAGTGTTCCTCCTGGAGCCGCTGGGGCACGAAGACGTGCTTGCCCGTTTTCAGCGCCATTTCGGTACAGCGGTGGCTGGGCCCGCCGTAGCCGCCGTCGATGATGTACACGGTGGCGGCTAACCCGCAGGTCGCGACGCGCTCCTGCGGGATCGTGAGGTCGGTGGGGGCAGTGTCGGGCCAGAACGGAGAGACCAACGCTCCGCGCTCGCCTATCTCCTGCGCGACATTCGCGTGCTGGCTGAGCGTGTCGGGTGCGGTTATCCCGCCGGCCAGCACGCCGAGCGTGCGCCCGCCGGCTGCGAGTACAGCCTCGTGTACCGCTACATCCAGATCGGTGCGCAGCGGCGCGATGACGGTAAGCCCGGCCTCGGCCAGAGCGCGGGCGGCTGCGGCGGCGTGCACGCTGTCACGCTGGCCGACTACGGCGACGGCCCGGTAGTCCTTGGGAGCTATCCGACCGCGGACCCATAGGAACGGCTGGTAGTTGTTGGCCCACAGCATGTTGCCGGGGTAGGTGTCATCCAGGACGGTGATGAGGTGGACGCCGCTCGCGCGCATGGTGGTAATGAGGTTGCGCGCCTGATCGATGTCTTCGACGTTGACGCGGGAGCGGAGATCGGCGGCGTGTGCCTGGTCGGTCGCGTCCAGTCCAGCGACATCGCCATCCGTGAGCTTGAGGGCGCTACCCACGGTGGCAATGGCGCGGGCAGTGTGATGCCAGGACTGTGCGTGGGTAGCCTTGGTCAGGGCGAGGACGGCGGCTTGCTCATCGAGCGCGGTCATGGTCATGGTCATCACCATCTCGAACGTGGTTTCGGTGTGAACGTACGCGCCGACGCCGACAAAAGCGACGACGGGATGCGTGGTTGCATGGGGGCTATCGTGCCGAGGTCGGCACCACGGCGAGGCGAGTTTGGCGAGTTGGGTCGCCGCCGTGCCGGCCGTGCCGCGGACGCCTGGTCTCTTGAGCAGGTTTCTTGAGCAGGTCACCGGGTTCCGGTGTCGTGGGCGGGGTGTTGAGTTGGCCGGGCTGCTGCCGGACCACGAACGGACTCCGAGGTTTCTGCTCCACACCGATTCCACGGCGCGTAGCGCATTGTGCGACCAATGGAAAAATTACCTTCACGCATTTCAGCCCGCACTCGCCGGGATGTACGACCGTGATCATGGGGAAACGCCCGTAGAGCTAGCCGACGTATCCGCCATCCAGCAGTAAGCGAGGAAACGTGATCAACGCTGACACGACTGAACGCCTGGAGCGCCAGCAAGAGTGCCACGCCACCCTGGGCCGACTACTTCAACTCGCCAAGGCGGGTGGCCTGCCGGTGATCGCTTGGACGATTACCGATGCTGGCGCCGAACCATTGATCGTCGGTAACTGCTATGCGAGCGATCCCATTCAACGGCAGCGCGACTTCGAGGCATGGGTCAATGCTCTCGGCGCAACCGAGTGGCCGAATGGCATCCACCGGGAAGGCGTGATGCGGCTTCACGCGCATCGGGAGCGCTACGACGACGAAGTGAGCGTCTCACTCACTGCTGAGATCGCCGATGAGGAGCGATAGCGCCTCCTGACACCATGAACTACGGGAGTAAGAAGAGCGTCGGGTGCCAACCTTCGGACCGGTTGCCCACCAGCGCAACCCATTCCCTGGTCGCCCTTGCGTGGCGAGAGCGATCCAGACTAGCGGCATTACGGTTAATCGTGTAAGGGCGAAAACGTCCAGCACTTGTTGGCCCTAGAACCTGGTGCGATCCCTCCCTGGGACTACTGGACACAATCTCCATACAGAAGTCTTCTTCTCCGAGAAGTCAATAAGAGGCGCGGGTTGACTCAGCGACTCAGATGCTTTCCTGCAGACCTGACGAGCGACGATGTCTGTCACAGGAACGTACTGAATCGCTCTCTCATCCTCAGTTAATATTGCATGCCATCCATCCTTCACGGAGACTGAATATCCAACATACGTGAAGGTCTTCGTTTGGATCACCTCCAAAGGAAGCCAGGGCCTGCGCACAGTCTCTTTGATCGCCGAATGACTGTAGGGCACGTGATATATGTGTGTAATGGAAGCGAATGCAAACACTGATGGAAATGTGGTGAATATAGCTGTGAAAGAAAGCGTGATGAGCTGGTCTATTAAAATATTCAGTTTAGATGGGAGTCGTTGAACTGGTTCCCCTTCGGCGGTTTCATCTTCCTGGCCCGCCTCTGCTCTCTCTTCATGCCGTTGCCTCAGCTGATCTACGGTGGAGAACTGTGCTCTTATGCGTTCACGCCAGGGCGAGAAGTGATCGAAAACCAAGAAGGCTATGACAAGTGAGGTAAAAGCGAGGGCTGGCACAACAGATTGCCAAGCTGCCGCCCTCTTCTCCGAGTCGAAGATAACATCCCACAGATCTACAACCGTCTCCCAGCCTACCCTTAGGGAGTCTGGGATGCTCGCATAGGCGGGCACGACTATCGCCATTCCCAGAAGGGTAACAAAGAGACTCTTCCACATTCTTAAAAGGAAGAGGCATACCGCTAACACCGGAAAGAAGGGGGGGATGAGTGGAACGAGCGTTCCCAGTAAGGTGCCTGCCACTCCTCCTAGTGACGCGATTGCTCCTGCCGCCGATGGATCGTAGTTCGAGATTACTAGCAGACGGATTGCGGACCCGAACAGCAGGACAATAGGAGACAGTATGAACACTCTTAAAGTGTTGGATAGTGCTCGGCTAGGGAGCTCTCGGTTTGGGGTGCTCAAGTCTGCTCCCTATTACTTATGCCCTGCCGTGCAGAACAGCGGTGTCATTAGGATTTGATGATGAGCTGAGACTTTGCAATGGCTGGAGTCTATGTCTGGAACATGTCGCATCACGACTTCCTGAAGCTCCCTCAAGCCGCGTCTTATTACATTAGCGCGTAAGCGAACTTAGCGAAGACCTCCGCCGCCATTCCAGATGGCTCGGGTCTTACGGCTAGTTGGCTGAGGAACAAAACGCTAGCTAGCAATATAGGTCGCACCCATAACGGAGTGCTGTGCTTCATTAGAATTTTGGCTGTGTAGCTCTGGAAGGCGCTTCGCCTTCGTTTGGACCGTCCTGTTCATACGCTTGATAGCGTGCCCGGGCACCGAGGAAATTAAATAACTTTTCCTTTTTGTAGGGCTTGTTAAAGCCCTGCCTTTGCTCGCTTTCGATAAATACGCGCACCAGTCTATGAGCTATATCTGTCACATCCTTGAGTGTAGGGTATTCGAATCTGTCGGCGCGAATCGCTTCAATCAATACGCGGTCCGCCGCATTCTTTCTGCTTACGGCGCTAGACATTGCTGTGAAAGCCAACAGTGAAGATGCAAACATGACTGAAGGGTTAACTAGAAACGCCATAGTGACACCGATAGCTGTCAGTGGTAATGAGACGGCTGCCCGAAATTCTGCTTCGGCATTGAGTCGGTCATGCGCTTCGAAGATTTCGGGCTCGCGTCCTAGCAGCCTAGCAGGAATTAGACGGAGCTCTTCCCTCAGTACGTAGGTTAGAGCGGTTGGAAAAAGGTGTCGCTGGCCATCAACACCGAAGCGATCTGTGATCTCTTCCAGGACGAATTCCATAGAGTCGAACCGTCGACTCAGTAGTTTGAGGGCTGGAGTAGATACTGACGTAGAAAAAAGGCCGATAATATATGCAGCAAAGCTTAGTGCCACACCAACTGCCGGAAGGCCGGCGGTTGATCCTAGACGATATGCATCTGCTAGCAAATCTGTGGCTTTGTCTGGCGTTGGAAGGTGACGCGCCCAGGTGAGCCACGCAACCACCAGCCAGAGATAACCTGCAGCTAGCGGGGCTCGAAGATCGCGGATGCCAGGAACAAGATTGGCAAGCATGCCCTATACATCGAAGTGATCTCTTCTTTGTTACGTCTCCCGACAGCTACGAGGCCGGGGAGATCGGAGTCCGGGTCTGCTTGGGTCAATTCCGCCACGCCTTCGTTCTGCCGTCATGGGGACGGGGCCCAGTGACGCCGAGTGGCCACGATCTATCCCCCGGGGACGCCCACAAGGATGAGGCAACCTGGATGCGTCCGCTGCGAAATCAGAGCCGGACCCCTCCCCATCGGCCATCGGAGCGATCCAGCCTTCCCATGCGGTGCACTCAGCGGAGACGCAGGGCATATGGTCCTCCTCAACCGAGTCGATCTCCCAGGATTTCAGCATCGTGAGCGAACCGGCAACCGCACCGGAAATGACCATGCTGGTCACTCCCGGCGCGTACAGACGCGAGGTGGTCATGATCTCGGGCGACCCACGGCCAGCCGGCAACACCTTCGGGCTGGAAGCCGCTATCGTCCGGCAGATCCTGCGGCTCATCGGTGTGGTGGTACATGAGGCATCCTGCGTCGACCTCGCGGAGGTCCGCGATCTGCTCGACAGGAGGTGTCCCGTGGTCCTTCACGTCATGGCGCACAGTCAATACGGCGGCGTGGTGTTGTCGGTTGACGGAGACCCCCTCTCCTTCGAGCACGAAAGGTTCACCCAGGAGATCACCGGCTCACGCTTCCCGCCCCGATTGACCGTGCTCAGCGTCTGCTCCTCCGTCCCGGCCGCGCTCCTGCTGTCGCAAACGATCGAGACGGTGATTGCCTGGCCAGGCCAGGTTGACGACGAGCAGATGCGTGCGTTCGCCCGGCACCTGTACGGCCATCTTGCCAAGGGGCACTCCGTCCAGGACGCGTTTGCTCTCGCATGCACCTTGACGTGCGCGAAGTCGCCGGAGCTCACCCCGCCCCTGCTGTACGGCAGCAGCGACAGGGCTCTCTTCCACTGACCTCCTCCAGCCGCACCCGCACGGCAATGAGGCATAGCGCATGGGACCGTATGTCAGCTTGTCACGTACTGCAAAGCTGAGGCGTGGAGGACTCGCCGCAATGAGGAGGCTTGGTGCGACACCTGTGAAGCGGGGCAGGGAGCTGTAGAACAGGCCGTCGTATGGCCACAAGGGCTGACCCCATTTCAAGGTGGCCGACTTCCTGGCCCTTGACGAGCCATTTCCGAGCCGCACGGTTCCATTGGGCATCGAAATCACTGGTTGGAGCCTCCGACCGGAGGGGCCTCCGGAGCCGGGTGCGCAGGTTCGAATCCTGCAGGGGGCACTCGATCTTAACCAGCGGAATCTAGGCGCTGAGCAGGGCAAAGTGCATACGAGCGGGCGGGTCTCCAGTCTCATGGAGTCCCGCCCGTTCTCATTGGCGCTCACTGGTTGTGGGCCAACTGCGGGCCAGGTTTGATCATGTCTTGAGGGCTGCTTCGATGCGCCGGTTGATCTGCTCGTCCCGCCCGTCCAAGCACTTCGCGTAGCGCTTGAGCAGGACTTCCACGCTGTTGCCCGCGCGTTCGGCCACTGTGGTTGCGTCAACGCCTGCGTTGAGCCACGTGGACAGGGCCGCGTGCCGCAGGTCGTACGGCTTGCCAGCAAGGGGAGACGCGACCTGTCGCGGCGTCAGGGCGAGGCGCCGCGCCTCTTCCCATGCGCGGGAGTAGGTAGAGGCACCGAGCACAGGGAGCACCGCCTCAGCGGTGTAGGTGGCCACGCGGGCTCCGGCTCACCCCCACATGCGTGGGGAGCACCAGAGCGACGCGGTGTACGGCGGGCGGGTGGCCAACGCGATGATGTACTGGCCACCGCTGTGCGACCCCGTCGACGCCGACCCGCTGTTGCGGAAGATGGACGTGCCGCGCCGCTGCCGGATCCTGGCTGACGCCTACGGGATGTCAGACGTCGACGGATCGTCGAGGTGTTCGCGCTGCGGACCCGGCGAGCGTGGTTTCTGATGAAGCAGAGAGCCGAGGAGCGGGGTGGTGGCTGGGCGAGGATGTGGGATGAGGGCATCGGCGATGAGATCAAGCGGTGCGAGGCCTGGCTGGATCGGCCATGGCGCGGTCATCGAGGCGGCGCTAAGCGCACCGCAACCCCCTGTTTCATCTGGGCGGACCTCATTCCGGATGAATCGTCACTACGTTCCAGCGTGCTGGCATGCCGTCGCCATGGCACGCCACTGCGGTCGCCGACCTGACGCAGTCAGCATGCCGCCGTAAGGGACGAGCTCTATGATCAGTTCGTCCTGATCATTGAGATTCGGAGAAGATGTCAATCTCATGCGCCGCGCCATGGTCCTTCTGGGTGGCGTCGCCCTCGCCGTCGGCGCATTTGCCCTCTTCTACCGGGGCCCGGGACAACCGTTCATCCGCGGTTACGTGAGCGACGTCGGCGCCACCATGCTGGTCTACGCGTTCTTGGGGCTGCTGTGGCGCACCACCGCCGCACGGCGCACCCTGGCCACGGCCACGATCGCCGCCGCCGTCGAGTTTTACCAAATAGTCGGCATGACCCCGCCGGGCATCGGCGGTGTCCTGGTCGGTGCGTTCCCCGACCCATGGGACCTGGTCGCCTATGCCATCGGTGTGGTCGCGGCCCTGGTCTGGGAACGCCGATTGGTCCGATCCGGTGATCAGACCGGCTGACTGCACATCGGCTTTCTTCGCGGCCGAGCTCGACCGGCCACACACGCACTCGTGACCTTCATCGACGAACACCGCGACCTGTTCGGTGTCGAGCCGATCTGCCATGTGCTGACCGAACACGGCCTTGCCATCTCGCCCAGCACCTACTACGCCGCCAAGAACAGAACTCCCTCGGCCCGAGCCCTCCGCGACGCCGAGCTGGACGACCACATCCAGCGCATCCACACCACCAACTACGGCGTCTACGGCGCTCGGAAGGTCTGGCGGCAACTGTTGCGCGAGGGCCACCAGGTCGCCCGGTGCACGGTCGAGCGGCGGATGCGAGCCCTGGGCCTGCAAGGAGCCCGCCGCGGCAAGAAGATCCGCACCACTGTGGTCGATCCCGGCCATCAGAGGGCGGCCGATTTGGTCAGGCGGGACTTCACCGCACCTCGGCCGAACACGGTCTGGGTGGCCGACTTCACCTACGTCGCCGCCTGGTGCGGGATCGTCTACGTCGCCTTCGTCGTGGATGTGTATTCCCGGGCGATCGTCGGCTGGGCGGCCTCGCTGTCCAAACGCGCCGGCCTGGTGCTGGACGCTGTGGACATGGCGTTGTGGCGGCGCGACCGCGCCGGACGCCCCGCCGGGCCTGGCCTGGTCCATCACTCGGACGCCGGCAGCCAATACACCTGTTTCCGCTTCACCGCCCACCTGATGACCGCGGGCATCGACGCCTCCATCGGCACGGTCGGGGACGCGCTGGACAACGCGCTGATGGAATCGCAGATCGGCCTCTACAAGACCGAGCTGATCAAACCCCGCGGGCCCTGGCACAGCCTGGCCGAGGTGGAACTGGCCACCGCCGAATGGGTCGAATGGTTCAACACGACCCGCCTGCACTCCTCGATCGGCAACATCCCGCCGGCGGAGTACGAAGCCCTCTACTACGCTCATCGCCTGAGATCACGACGCAGAAGGCGCTGCGCGAACTGGCCGCGGAGGGGGTCATCCGACGAGGGCACCGCGACGTGGTCGTGAAGGACCTGGCGGGGCTGACTGCGCTCGCCGACCTCCCGTTCCTCGCCAAGCCATATTTCTAAGGCTTCTCCCGCCGGATGGTGCCTCACGGTAGAGCCCCACCCGCTCATTGGAGATGCCATGGTCATGCACGATTACCGCGTCCTGCTCACAGCTGACATCGAGAACTACGGCGGCCGCACCGACGCCCAGCAGCGCACCCTCCAGTCCGGTCTGATCGGTGCCATCGAGACGGCGGCGGACCGCGTTCATCTAAACCGGGAGTCATGGTCGCGCCAGGTGGGAGGTGATTCGCTGACCGCCGTCCTTCCCGCCGAACCGGGCCCTCTCGTCACGATTCCCCTTCTCCTCGACCAGTTCCTGACCGAGCTAGACATGGCCATCGCAGCGCACAACAGCAGGCGCGGCGACCCCACCTGGGCGCGGATGCGCATTCGGCTGGCCATCCACGTTGGACCGCTGCAGCTGGACGGCGCGGCAGGGTGGCCCGGGCAACATGCCGTGCAGCCCGCGAGAATGCGTGATTCGGCACCGATACGGGCCGCGCTCGACACCTTCCGCGACGCCGACCTGGCGCTGATCATCTCGCGGGAGGTGTTCCGCGACTACGTGTCACAGGGACCGGGACGGCCAAGACCGTCGGAGTTCCTGGAGGTCGCGGTAGCAGAGAAGAGACAGGAATATCCGGCCTACCTGTACGTGCCGCACTTCGACGTCCACGACATGGAGACTCCGGAGTCCCCGCCGTCCAACGACGCCCCGTCATCACCGCCACGAAGCATCGGATCGATCAAGAACCAGGTCAAGAGGGGTGACATTCTCTTCGCGCAAGGAGACATCAATGTCGCTCGTGAACCGAAGTGGAGGAGGAAATGAGCGACTCTCCGCCTGAGGCACCGAGATCCGAGCCCCCGCAGCAGGAAGATCCGGAGACCGAAGCCGCCGCTCCCGAGGAAGCGGACGAGACATCGCAAGAGCCCGACAACCAATCGATCCGCAACGAGATGACCGCCTCCGGACAGGAGTGGCTGGAACGCAGGCAGAACCTGGACGACCTGTTCGCCGACGAGCGGCCCAGCGTCGGCACCCGGGACCTGATCGGCCGCGTGCGCAACCGCGTCAAGAAGGGAAACATCTGGCTCGCCCAGGGCGACATCCACGTTGACCAGGGACGGGCCCAACCGACGGCGACGATTCACGAGCTGACGGAGAACGAAATCGAGGACCTACGGCGAACGCTGGTACCGACCCAGTCGCAAGTCGATACACGCAGGCTGCTCGACAGCGAACGCCTGGTCCTGCTCAGCGGCTCGGCGGAGACCGGAAAGGCGACCACGGCCACGGCGGCGCTGCTCGACTGGTGTGGCAGGGCGAGTTGGATCATTCCGCACGGAGCGAGCACGCCGAACCCCCGTGACTGGGAACTGGAATCGGGGCACGGCTACTTGCTGGACCTGGTCGATACGCCCGATGCCGTCGACAGGGTGACCACGAATCTCAAGCGCGCCGGCGTCAACGCGGACTGCAGAATGATCGTCCTGGTGCCGGAGCACATCCACTCCTCGGTCGCGCCCGTGATCGAGCACGACGCCCCGCCGAACACCCGGATCTTCGCCAAGCATCTGTCCGTTCAGGCCTCGGGCGTTCGGCTCGCCCCGGAGGATCAGCGGCTTCTGGACGAGGAGCTTCGTGCCCACTCCGCACCCTGGCAGGTGGTCGAACTAGCCAAGCAGGTGGCCGCCACCCAGGAGGCCGGGACCTCCATCGAGGTCATGCTGAACCGGCGATTCCACCGGATGCGCGCGAAGGTCGGCGAAGACCTGGAGAAGCGCAGGCCGACCCTAGGCCGGTGCTTCATGACAAGCATCGCCGTACTCCATGGGCTGCCCGAGGCGGAAATCTCCGGCGCGGCGCTGGCTCTGGCCGAACGGCTCGACGAGAAGTGGCGCCGTGATCACTCGCCGAAACCGGTCCAGCTCTGGGAGAAGCTGCCCCTCTGGCTGAGTTATGTGGACGCCGAGGCCACACCCGCCGGGCCAGGTGGCGGGCGGAACATAAGGCTGAGACGCCCCAAGTTGGCGGCCGTCATGTTGCGCGTGATCTGGGAGGACCAACCGACCATCCGCGAGTCGTTGGTCGACTGGCTGCGCTGGCTCGGGGGTGAGGGATCTTCGCATACGAGGATCAAGGTCGGACATGCGGTCGGGAAGCTTGCGACCTTCGACTTCGCCCTCGTGAACGAGCGGTTCCTGGAGGTGTGGAGCCAATCCCGCCGGTCCCGGGATCATCAGCTCGCTGCCCTGGCACTGGAGGCCGCCGCCGAAGACCCGTCGATGACACGCCGTGTCCACCTCCATCTCCGTTCGATGATCCAAGGCAGCGATGCAAAGAAGGCGATCGCGATCCGCGCCTACGCCTCGTCCGTCGGTCTCTCTGCACCCGACCAAGCCCTCGCCGCGTTCAGGAACCTGGTTCTCACCAAGGGCGTCAAGTTCCAGCAGGACGTGGCCCAGTCCATCGCTTACCTCTATCGCGTGGACACCGCGCACACCATCGTGAACCACCTCACCGACTGGGTCAGTTACGGAGGACCGGCCGGTCATCGCAGCGCCGCCCTCGCCTTCGGACGGCTGGCCGCACTGCCCGCTTCGACTCCTGAGCGGCCGCATCTGAGCCAGCTCGATCCCCATCCCTCGCTGGTGACGCTCTGGCGCAACGCGCTCAGCTACGAGGAAGATGGCCGCTTGGTTGTGCCCGAGTCCTGGGACCTGCTGCTGAGCGAATGGCTGCGCCATTACGACGAGCGGTCCACCGTACGCGAGACCACGGACCAGATCTTCAGCCTGACCGATAGGCAGAGCGCCACGCGGGCCCTGCTCTACCTCAGGCTCTGGCGGCACCACGGTGAGATCGCCGCCGATCTTTACCATCACCTGCGTCAACTCGTTCACAGGAGCTGATCCCATGCGCAAATGGCTGGCACCCATGCTCTATCAGGTCCAGCAGAACGAGCCCGAGACCGAACCGCTCGTCAACATCGAGCCGTTCGTTCTGGCCTCGCCCGCCAAGGGCGACGCTTACGACTTCTCCGTCACCCTGCTCCGGACCGCGACCTCGGCTGGGAAGCGGACCCGAGCTCTACTCGACGATGAAGTTCCCGAAGCCGAGGCGGTTCTCCAACGCGCTTGCCAGGAGGTACGTTCGACCACCCGGCGGTTCGAGATAACCGAGGCAGGCGCGGCGGAGCAGGCCGTGAACGAGAAACTCCGATCGATTTCAGGCTCGATGACGGGAGCCTACCGATGGACGGTCGGAGCCGAGGTGAACGTTCCCGAGGAGATACGCCAGCTCAATCGGGACAGCCATAGGAAGCTGCATGACATCACCTCCGACGCCGCGGCGGCGTTGCTCCGCATCAAGAGCACCGACGAGGTCCGGCAGAAGTGGCAGGAGTTTCTGGCCGCCGTGGAGGGAAGCGCCCGGGTGGTGCACGCAATCCAACTGGCCGCAGCCCCGGAGCAACTGCCACAGATCATCGCCGAGCTTGTCGAGCAGCGGCAGCAGGGAGCGCAGGAACTGCTCGGCACCGTCGACAGGATCATGCAGAGCTACCAGGCGGTGGACATGCTCGACTTCGTCGTCAGGAACGAATCAGTGCTCCGCAGCACCCTGGAGCTCCTCGGCCTGCCCGTTCCGCCGCTGGAGGACGACACGCTGCTGGTAGGCAGAGCGTGATCTGCCTGACCGCGTAGGCGTCATACCTCAAACCTACGCCTGCGCGGTCACGGCGGAGAGCCGGTGATCACGACGTTGATGAGCGCCGCGCTCATTGTGGCCGACATTCCACTCAGGAGCAGCCAGAACCCCCAGCGGATGAGGCGATACTTCTGCGCGACGATGCGGCTGACCCGGTACAGCTGATCAGCGACCCGCTCCAGATCGAGCGCCGAGGACCGCATTAGAGCGCTGGCGACGGTCGCCGTGGAGTCGAGGTGGAAGACATCGGCGTAGTACATGACGGCGTCGTTCCCCTTCCGTCGATCCAGCCGCGGATAGACCGCGCCGGCGAGTACGACCACGGACGCCAGAGCTGTCGCCGCCCCCGCCCACCACAGCCACTCGACGGCATTGGACATTGCGAAAGGTGACCAGCTTCCCGCGAGCAGGCCGCCTGTGACGGCGCCGAGGCCGATGCCAACGATGCCGAGGAGGACCTGGGCTTTGGTGTCCGCTCGGCTGAGCTCCTCGCGGGCCTCTCTGAGTAACTGTGTTCCGTAGGCGCACGCATCGTCCTCGGCTGCCTCCCGTTGGTCTGGAACGGTTTGGGTGAGGGCTCGCACGATCTTGTGGAACACGAGGAACCTCCTGGCCGGGGGGCGATCACAACGCAGAGCATT
>NZ_JBSGJX010000083.1:0-14579 GCF_053605785.1 Nonomuraea sp. NPDC003754 | reverse complement strand
AACGAAGACCCCAAGCCGTTCGTGTGGGTCAAGACCGCCGAAGAGATTCTTGCATCCCTCGCCAAATATTGCCGACGAATTTCAGGCGCATGACATAGGGCGCTGTGATGAAACCCCGGCCCCCCACACCCGAGGCCGCCGGCGAGCCCCGCCAGGCACAACCCCGTGGCCACGAGACGAGCCGCCCTTCACCCCTACGGGTGGTGCGCGCGAAGGGCGACATCCCTCTCGTGGCCATGGGCTCCACGGCTCTTTCCCCTTCGTGAAAGGGAACGCCACGAGATGAAAGGACGATCAGAGTTCAATCGGTGGTTCGGCCAGGCCAGGGGCCCTGGTAGTCCAGCCGACCACGCTATGCAACCTCGATTGCGTGTACTGCTATCTGCCGTTCCGGCGTCTCAGCAATGAGATGGACCTCGAGGTCGCCCATGCCGTTGCAGCCTCGGCTGCGAATCTGACCGATTCCGGCGGCCAGCTGGAAATCGTGTGGCACGGCGGGGAGCCTCTCGCCCTGGGCCGAAGCAAGTTCACCGCCCTGCTCGCGCCGTTCGAAGACCTGCGGCACGCGGGCCGGATCCAGCACAGCGTGCAGACCAACGCCACCCTCATCGACAACGAGTGGTGTGACCTGTTCGCCCGATACCAGGTCAGTGTCGGCGTCAGCATCGACGGGCCGGCGGCTCTGAACGCCCGACGGGTGGATCTACGCGGCCGGCCTGCCTTCGACCGGATCGTGCGCGGCATCCGCCGCCTCCACGATTACGGCATCCGCTTCAGCTTGATCGCCGTCGTTGGACCGAGGGCATTGAACAGCCCGAGTCCCTCCTGGACTTCCTCGCGGACCTGGGGCCGCACACCATCGGCCTGAACGTGGAGGAGATGGAAGGCGTCAACGATCGACGGTGCGGGATCACCCAGGACCAGGCCGAACGATTCTGGAAGCGGGTCCTACATTGGCGCAAGACCCACAGCGCAGGGCCGGCGCTACGGGAGCTCGAACGGCTCACTGACTACCTGCACCTCGCCCGCGGCGGGCAGAGCGACCAGTGGTGCAGATACGGCCTCGATCCGATTCCGACAGTGTCCGTTGATGGAGACGTGGTGCTGGCGTCGCCCGAGCTGGCTGGCATCAGCGACGACGCCTACGGCGACTTCGTTGCCGGGAACGTCTGCTCTCAGAGCATCTCCAGCATGCTGGATCAGGCGCACCGGCTGCGCTACGTCGCCGAGTTCATGATCGGCCTGTCACGGTGCCAGGCGGAATGCGAGTTCTTCAACTTCTGCCGCGGCGCGCAGGCATGCAACCGGTATTTCGAGAACGGCAGCTTCGCGAGCACGGAGACCGACTACTGCCGGCTCACCCGTCAAGCCCTCATCACGCTCTGTACTCCTCGACCAAAAAGGAGATCGCGTCATGACCATTCTGGAGTACCTGGCCACTACGGATGCGAAAGTGGTCGACGACCTGCTCGGCGCCAGCACCCTCGATGTCCCCGATCCGACGCAGGCCGCCAAATTCGACAACAAGCCGACCTGGGACAACAACAAGAAGGGGGGATTCGATAACAGGCCGACCTGGGACAACTGGAGCAAGAAGAAGAAGTAGCAGATGGCCGTCGTAGGCGCGGGTCACCGCGCCCACGACGGGACCAATACGGAAGGCAAGACGATGGACACACGCACCGTACGCCAGACGAGCGTTACGCTGCCCGACCTGGACGACGTAGACCTGGACGAGGTCGATTCGCTCGAAGGTGAACACGGCAAGCTGCGCGACTTCCGCTACGCCGCCGCGCATCTACGCGAGCTGTCCCTGTCAGGGACCCAGCTCATGGACGGACGCGTCACCGGGCTCACCACCCAGCGTGCCCGCCTCGACGACCTGAGCCTGCACTCAGTGGAGTTCTCCGGCTGTGACCTGTCCGGCCTCCGCTGGGAGAACAGCAAGCTCTCCCGGGTCGCATTCACCGACTGCAAGATGATCGGCGCGACGTGGGAGCAGGTCACGCTCGATGACGTAATCTTCGAGCGGTGCAGGTTCGACCTCGCCATCTTCACTCGCGTACGCGCCGCTGGGCCAGTCATCTTCTCGTCTTGCTCCCTGCGTGAGGCGGAGTTCTCCGCAGCCGACTTGAGCGGTGTGGCGTTCGACGAGTGCGACCTACACCTGACGGAGTTCGACGGCGGCACCTTCCGTGACTGTGATCTGCGGGGCAACGATCTGTCCAACCTTCGCGGCGTGACCGGGCTCAAGAAGATCATCATCGATCGGTCACAGCTCCAGGGCCTCGCCCAGGCGTTCGCGGCCGAACAGGAGATCACCTTCGAATAGGACCTCGACAACCAAGGAGGCGGAGACATGGGCTTACATCTGCTGTTCGACCAGTTCAGCGACATCCAGGGACGTATCGACATCGGGCATGTCAGGCAGGCAGGCGACGCGCCAGGGTATGACGACGGCGTGGCCGTCGTCCCCCGCGGGGACTGGACACCCCTCAGCAGTGTGGAAGCCGACCGTCTCCGGCCCGACGACACGACCCCGACCAGCGTGGTGATCGAGCTGGTCGCCCAAACTCTCCCGGTGTTCGCTTCCGACGATCTACAAGTCCGAGTGGACGCCGCGACCGCTCTCGACCCGCTGGACGGTCGTTGGCCGCGCAGGCGGCTCGCCTGCGCGGCCAGCCGGGCCGGGCTGCTCACCAGCACCGAAGACTCCACGACTGGCCACCGGATCGGACTGCACGTCGATAACTTCGACCGGCTGCCCTACTCTGCCCGGCAGAACAGCCGCCGACGCCTCTGCCTCAATCTGGGGCCCGGCACCCGCTATCTCCTCGTCGGCGATCGGGACATCAAGGAGATCTGCCGCGTCATAGGCCATGACCAGGGCGGGTACTGCCCGCATACCGACGATCTGCGCCGTTACGTCGCAGAGGGGCATCCGCTGCGCTGCCTGCGCATCCGGCTGCAGCCCGGCCAGGGGTACATCGCCCCCACGGAGTTCCTGCCGCACGACGGCTCTACAAACGGTGAGGAATCTTGGTCACTCGCCGCCTTCTGGTTGGGTTGAGCCCGCACACGAAAACCCGAGGAGCTGCTGGCGCCCGCGTGGACGTCAGCGCCCGAGCGTGCGGTGACCGGGCTCGCGGCCCTGTGGACGCTGTTCCGCCTCTACAAGGCGATGTACGTCGAGGAGGGTCGCGAGTTCCGTAGTCGCGCAGTCTCCGCTGGCTGCGCCTGGGTGGAGTACCGCACCCGATAGCCGGCACATAGCAAAACGAACGCCCCACCCATCAGGACGGAGCGCTCGCGCCCAGGCGACATCACGACGGTACGCCGGGGACCGCAGACACGCCAGCTATCTGGTGCTGGTCGTGAACCCCGCGGTGGTCGGGTCGCCGGTCGTGCCGGCCACGATGGACACCAGCAGGGACACCACGGCGGCCATGCCCGCCATGGAGCCGATCGTCGGCCATGCCACGTCGAACAGGCCAACCGCGCCGGTGCCGATCGTGGCAAGCGCCGAGCTCGCGGCAACGCCGACCATGCGCTCGCCGGCGTCCTAGTTGACCCAATTGCCGAGCGGTACAACCCAGAGGGCGATGATGTTCGATTCGTCGTCCACCGGGCGAGAGAGGACGCTATGCCGTCGAGTGGTGGGACTCCCGGCACCAACGACCAGCTGAGCCGCTACATCCGCGACTACCTGGTCGAGCACGACGAGAGCGAGCGTGCGCTCGCGCTCAGAGCTCGCGATCCCGAGACGGGCCTTAAGCTCCAGCACGGCTACATCAACAGCCTCGCCAAGAACACAGTCCTTCGGGCGCCTGAGCTGTGGCGTCTGCGCGCCCTGGCCGCCGCGATGCAGCGGCCGGCGCGGGTGCTGGCCGAGCTGGCCGCAGCTCAGTGGCTCGGGGTCGAGGTGGCCGAGATCCCGAAGGAGGGGGGAGAGGACTGGGTGGCGGTCACCGTTCCGAAGGATATGAGCACCGAGGAGAGGGAGGGATTTGTCCTCTTTGCGCAGGACATAGTGCGACGTAATCCGAAATAGCGGACAGTTAGCATTCAACTACTCGCATAACAACATGATGACTGTCGGCTGTATCGCACAACAATGGACAGGACATCGGGGTCTACTCGGCAGACAAAGCACCACACTGCGCAGAGAGACTCAGATGACCCCTCAGCTCCACATCCGACTCGTTAACCCCGAAGAACTGGTGATCAGCAGAGTCAACAGCCGCATGAAGCACGGCCGCCTCGAAATGCTGCTCGACCGCACCGGCGTAGACCCCAACGTCCTGGAACCCCTTCAGATCGTAGGCGCGCGCACCCTCAGCGACCTCGTCCCACTGCTCACCCTCGGCCGCTCACCCACCGTTCGCTACTACCTGGAGCGCAACGTCCCCGGCCTCGTCCACATGGACGTCTCCCCCTACCAGGCCGACGTCTACCTCGAGCGAGAGCTCATCCCTCTGGACCTGGCCGACGAACTCGCCGGCCACTCCACCAACTTGCTCCGACATTTCGTCTTGTAGGAGGCTCGATGGCGAACGTTGCCAAGAGGTGCAACTGTCGCGACCCCGAGACCGGCAAGAAGCTCGGCAAGAAGTGCCCTGAGCTGGCCAAGCGCGCCCACGGCTCGTGGTGGATGCGGTACGAGGCGCCGCCGAGCCCGGACGGCACGCGCCGCCGGCCATGGGCCGGGCCGTACCGGACGAAGACAGAGGCCGAGGCGGCGCTCCCCCAGCTGCTCGCAGAGGCGCGCGCCGGACAGCCGGTCGTCGACCGGCGGCTGAAGGTCGGGCCGTACCTACGTAAGTGGCTGGCCGGCAAGAAAACGCTCGCCGAGTCGACCAGGCAGGGGTACGAGGAGCAGATCGACCTGTACCTGGAGCCAGGACTCGGCCACTTGTACCTGTCGGACCTGCGCGAGGACCACCTGGAGAAGCTGTACGAGGCTCTCGGGCAGATCAACCGGTCGGTCGAAGGGCAGCCCAGCGAGATGCTGCGTCGCCTGCTCGCCGTACGAAAGGAGGCCACCTGGGCTGGTGCGCAGCCGGGCCAGCTGCACATCAGCAAACCGTTGTCGCCGGCGCGCATCCGGCGTGTGCACGCGACCTTGTCGAGCGCGCTGTCGACGGCGCTGCGGCAGAAGAAGATCGGCCACGATCCGTCCAAGAACATCGAGCTGCCCACCGCGAAGAAGCGGCGCCCGCTTCTCTGGACGCCCGAGCGGGTCGCGCGCTGGCGCGAGCTGCTGGCCGACGAGGCCGCCAAGGAACCCGCCGACCGTAGACGGGTACCGAAGCCCTCGCCGGTCATGGTGTGGACGCCCGCTTTGGCGGGGGACTGGCTCGATCTGCTCGTGGAGTGGGAGGAGCGGCTGTATGCGCTCTACCACCTCGTGATTACCCGCGGGTTGCGCCGGGCCGAGGTGTGCAGCGTGGAGTGGACCGACACCGACCTCGACGGGGAGGGCACGATCTCGGTCCTGGAGGACGAGGACGCCGAAGCTGAGAGTGGCATCAAGTCCGATGCGTCTCGCCGCACGGTGAAGATGGGCAAGGCCAACGTGCAGCTGCTGCGAGCCTGGAGGAAGGTCCAGGCCGCCGACAAGCTCGCCGCCGGCCGGGCCTGGGTCGACAGCGGCAAGGTGTTCACCGACGAGCTCGGCAGGCCGCTGGATCTCAACTGGCTGACCGACCACACCGAGTGGCTGATGAAGAAGAGCGGGTTGCCGCCCGTGCGTTTCCACGACATGCGGCACTGCGCGGCCACGATCATGCTGGCGAGCGGGATGGACATGAAAGACGTCTCGGCGACGCTCGGCCACCGGCAGTACTGGTTCACCGCCGATACCTACACGGTGGTGTTGCCGGAGATCGCGGAGGCGGCGGCCGACGCCGCGGTGGCGATGATTCCCCGGCGGTCGTCGCGCGCCGCTACTTCGTGATCGTCTGCCGGATGGTCCGGCATTGGTCCGGCAGGCGATCGTTTAGGGAAGTGGATCAACCTCGACGATCAAGGCTTCTCCTGGTAGGGCGCCCGGGGCTCGAACCCGGAACCTACGGATTAAAAGTCCGCAGCTCTGCCAATTGAGCTAACGCCCCTCGCAAGATGCAGGGTACAGAGGCTACCGCCCCCCGCGCGACGTCAGGCACATCACCTGTACGCCGACAACCCGGTCAACGCCTCTCCCAGCACCAGCGTATGGATCTCCTCAGTCCCCTCGTACGTCAGCACGCTCTCCAGGTTCGTCATGTGCCTGATCACCGGGTACTCCAGTGTGATCCCGTTTCCGCCGAGGATCGAGCGGGCCTGCCGGGCGATGTCCAGCGCGGCCCGCACGTTGGCGAGTTTCCCGAAGCTGATCTGCTGGGGCGTGAGTGCCCCCGCGTCCTTCAGGGCTCCCAGGTGGAAAGCGGTCAGCGACGACTGTGCCAGTCCGACGTACATCCACGCAAGCTTCTCTTGTGTGAGCTGGAATCCGGCGATGGGCCGGTCGAACTGGACGCGGGTGCGCGCGTAGTCGAGCGCCGTCTCCAGGCAGGCGCGGGCGGCGCCGACGACGCCCCAGAGGATGCCGAAGCGGGCCTCCGACAGGCAGGAGAGCGGCCCGCGCAGGCCGGTCACGCCGGGCAGGACGGCCGAGCCGGGCAGGCGGAGGTCGTCGAAGTAGAGCGAGGAGGTCACCGACGCGCGCAGCGACATCTTCTTGTGGATCGGGGGCGCGGAGAATCCGGGCGTGTCGGTCGGGACGACGAAGCCGCGGATGCCGTCGTCGGTCTGGGCCCAGACGACGGCCACGTCGGCGATGGACCCGTTGGTGATCCACATCTTGGATCCGTTGAGAATCCAGTCGGAGCCGTCGCGCTTGGCGAAGGTGCGCATGGCGGAGGGGTCGGATCCGTGGTCGGGTTCGGTGAGGCCGAAGCACCCGATGGCCGACCCTGAGGCCATCAGGGGTAGCCATTGCCGCTTCTGCTCGTCGGACCCGTACTTCCAGATGGGGAACATGGCCAGCGAACCCTGGACCGACACGAACGAGCGCAGCCCCGAGTCGCCCGCTTCGAGCTCGCGGCAGGCCAGGCCGTACGAGGTCGCGTCGGTGCCGGCGCAGCCGTACCCCTCGAGGTGCATGCCAAGCAGCCCCAGCTCGCCGAGGGCGGGCGCGAGCTCTCGGGCGGGGAAGACGGCCTCTTCGAACCAGTCGCCCACGTACGGCAGGACGCGGTCGGCGACGAACGACCGGACGGTGTCCCTGATCAGTTTCTGGTCGCCGGTGAGCCTGTCGTCGACCCGTAGCAAGTCGACCCGTAGCAAGTCGTCCATACCCCAGGGTTCTACCAGGGGCAATCCCGATGTGGAAACAGCGGGCCCGGGGGCAGTCTTGAGCCATGAGCGAATCGAACTTCAAGCAGCTGCGCAGGACCCGCCAGGGCAGGATCATCGCGGGTGTCTGCTCGGGCATCGGCGACTACGTCGGCATCGACGCCAACCTGGTCAGGATCGGCCTGGCGATCGCCACGCTGTTCGGCGGCGCCGGCATCGGCGTCTACGCGATCGGCTGGCTGCTCATGCCCGAGGAGGGCAAGAACACCTCGATCGTCCAGGACCTGATCAACAACAAGCAGGCCAAGGACACCTGGCACCAGGCGACCCCCGACTACAGCCCGGCCGCGGGCTGGCAGCGCCAGGAGCCCGGCATGCCCGGTGACCAGAAGCCGCAGGCGTGACCGTGCCGGCGGGCTCAGGCGGCGGCCTGGGCGCGCACTCTGGCGACGATGTCGCCGCGAGACTCGGTCCACATCATGGCCAGCACGGCCGCGACCGTCACCCCGCTGATCCCCGCCAGGGCGACGACGGGCTCGGGGCCGAGTCTCTCGGCGGCTATGCCGCCGATCAGGATGCCGATGCCCTGCGCGGCCATCAGCCCTGACTGCACCAGGCCGAACGCCTGGCCGCGCCGCTCGGCCGGGACGCACTGGACGAAGGCGGCGTTGGCCGCGAGCTGGTAGGCGCCCCCGATCCCCGACAGGACCCACAGGGCCAGCACGACCGCCAGCGACGGCCGCATCGCGCACACGATCAGCGGCGCGCACGTGAGCATCGACAGCCACCCCATGGCGCGCAGCCGCCCCGCGGGCGAGACGAACCTGCTGAGGAGGAAGGCCCCCAGCACCGTCCCCGCCGGCATGGCCGCCATCAGCAGGCCGGTGATCACCGGTACCGGCAGCGAGGCGTCCTTCGCCAGCTCCACGGCGTACGGCACCGCGATGCCCTCAGGCAGCACGTAGAACCCGCACAGCCAGGCGAACAGGACGAGCGTGCGCAGCTTCCTGTCACTGAAGACGAGCACGGCTCCGGCGCGCGTCATGTGCCACATCGACGGCTTCTTCCCGTCCGTACGGCCGGCGGCCGGCCTCCGCCGTACCCCTGAGACGAGGATCAGCGCGGAGGCGAGGAAGGTGGCCGCGTCCAGCGCCAGCGCCCGGTAGGGCCCAAGGAAGGCGATCGCGGCGCCGCCGGCGGCGAACCCGAGCATCTGGACGGCCTGGTTGGTCATGTTCTGCAGGGCCGAGCCCATGACATAGCGGTCGCCCTCGAGCACCTCGGGCAGCAGCGCCGCCCTGGCCGCCGAGAACGGCGCGCTGAGCAGCACGACGAAGAACACCAGCACGCACAGCACGGCGAACGGCATGCCGGGAACGGCCATGACGGCCACGAGCAGCGCGCGCAGAAGATCGCACACGATCATCACCCGGCGGCGCGCGAAGCGGTCGGCCAGGCCCGCGAGCAGCGGCCCGCCGAGGATCGACGGCAGGTAGGTCAGCGCGTAGACGGCGGCCGTGGCGAGGGCGGACTGCGTCCGGTGGAACACGAGCACGGCCAGCGCCACCTGGGCGAGCTGGTCGCCCAGCAGGGAAAGGCCCTGGCCGTACCAGAGCGCGCGGAACTCACGTAGGGCGAAGACCTCGCCGTACGTGGCCCGCCGTTCAGGGGCACGCCTGTGCCTCCCCGGAAGCCTAGCCCCCATAGGTCCCCGCTGAACCTGACTCAGTGTGCTCGCTATGTGACCTAAGGTGCCGGGGAGGGGGCTGCGGCGCAACCGAAAGCAGCCAAGCTCTTGCAAACTGTAATCGCGGGCCCGCGATCACCAGCCCAGCTGATGGAGCCGCTCGTCGTCGATCCCGAAATGGTGCGCTATCTCGTGGACGACCGTGATCTGCACTTCCTGCACGACCTGTGCCTCGCTGTCGCACATTTCACAGATGGGGTTGCGGTAGATCTCGATGCGGTCGGGCAGGACCGCCGAGTACCAATCGCCGCGCTGCGTCAGGGGAACACCGGTGTACAGCCCGAGAAGATCAGGCTCCGGCGGGTCGTCCACGACCACCACCACGACGTTGTCCATCACGCGGGTCAGGTCGGGAGGGATCGTGTCCAATGCTTCGGCCACGAGTTCTTCGAACTTCTCCCGGGAGACCTCTATCACGGTTGCCATTCTGCCCCGTCCGTCGGGTAGGCAAGAAGGCGTATGAACGTCATCAGAACCGTCATACGGTCGCGGCCTGCCCGGGTCGCGGCGGTGCTTCTCGTGTCCGCGGTCGGCGCCTGGCTCGGCATCATCCTCAGCGGGACGGTCCGCGCCCAGGTCGGTCCCGTCGAGACGGGGATGTCGCTCAGGCCCGCGTTGACCGGTGAGACCGTGGTCGACGCCCACCCGCTCGGCACCCTCAGGTTCCGCAGCCACGACGCGCCGCTCCGCCTGCGCATCACGCTCGAGAACATCGACCAGGACAAGGCCAGAGCCTTCATCGACGACCCGAAGCTCGCCACCCGGCTGCCCGAGATCATCGAGGACGACCTGCGCGGCGGAGTCCAGGCGTTGGTGATCCGTTCCCTGCTGTGCGCCGCCGCGGGAGCGCTGCTCGCCGGATACCTCGTCTTCCGCCGACCCAGGGTCGCCCTCTACAGCCTGCTCGCCGCCGCCGTCGCCCTCGCGGGCACCGGCGCCGTCGCCGCCCTCACCTTCCGCCCCAGCTCCCTCGTGGAGCCCCGCTACTCGGGGCTGATCGCCGCCGCGCCGTCACTCGTGGGCAGCGCCCAGTCGATCGTGACCAAGTTCGAGTCGTACCGCCAGCAGCTCACCAAGCTCGTGACGAACGTCTCCAAGCTGTACGACACGGTCTCCGCGCTGCCCACCTACGACCCCGCCCCCGCCTCCATCAAGGTCCTGCACGTCTCCGACATCCACATCAACCCGATCGCGTGGAACGTCGTCCGCTCGCTCAAGGAGCAGTTCATGGTCGACGTCATCGTGGACACCGGCGACATCTCCGACCACGGCACCAAGGCCGAGAACGCCTTCATGGAGGAGATCGGCAAGCTCCGCGTGCCGTACGTCTTCGTGCGCGGCAACCACGACTCCAAGGTCACCGAGCGCGCGGTCGCCGCGCAGAAGAACGCGGTCGTCCTCGACGACGACTCCACCACCGTCGCCGGGCTGCGCATCTACGGCCTGGGCGACCCCCGCTTCACCCCCGACAAGTCGGTGCCGGCCGACAACGATCCGGCCCGCATGCGCGAGTTCGGCCGCGAGCACGCCGTACGGCTGCCGCAGCCCTCTCCCGTCGACCTGGTCGCCATCCACGACCCCGACGCGGCCAAGGGCTTCTCCGGATTCGCTCCGCTGGTCCTGGCCGGCCACTCCCACCGCCGCTCGACCACGCTCCTGCCGTCCGGCACCCGCGTCCTCGTCCAGGGCTCCACCGGCGGCGCCGGACTCCGCGCCCTCGAACACGCCGAACCGACACCCGTCCAGGCATCGGTTCTGTACTTCGACAAGACCACGCACAGGCTCCAGGCCTGGGACGACATCACGCTCGGCGGCCTCGGAGAGCAGTCGGTGCACATCCAGCGTCACGTCGAGCCGGACCCTCGACGTATGATTTCCCCAGCACCAACGACGTCCCCGTCGCCAACGGGAAGCGTCAGCGGAGCTTCCGGTGGACAACCACTTTGGCACTTGGGGCACTCGTCCCCTATGCTTCAGAGGTCTCCAACGGAAGACGTCAGGAACGGGACGAAAGTCCCGGGCCCCCATCGTCTAGCGGCCTAGGACACCGCCCTTTCAAGGCGGCGGCACGGGTTCGAATCCCGTTGGGGGCACACGGCGACACCAGCCGGACGGAAGGTCGAAGACCTCCGAAAGACTGGTAAGCTAAGCGAGGCGGTTCGGCCGGAAGGCCGGAACGAAAGCAAGGTCCTGTAGAGCAGTTTGGAGTGCTCGCCACCCTGTCAAGGTGGAGGTCGCGGGTTCAAGTCCCGTCAGGACCGCTCTGGGTCAGGTAGCTCAGTTGGTACGAGCGTCCGCCTGAAAAGCGGAAGGTCGGCAGTTCGACCCTGCCCCTGACCACCCTTCTTGAACAGCAAAAACGCCCCGACGCGATCAGCGTGCGGGGCTTTTTGATTCGGTGACAGCAGCAGTGACAGCAACGACTACACCTGACGCTCTGTAACGGTTTGATCGTTTGAGGCCATGCTGAGGTTCCGTTGCGCAATCTTGGTCAGGTGTCGTTCGACAGTAATGTGAACCAAGAGGAATGGTCGGGGTCACCTGAACGGAAGCGGGCACGATTGTTCGGTTGGCTCGCCGTCACTCTTGCTGCTTTGTGGCTAGCAATCGTGATGTGGATGATCACGCTATGGGCGGTCTACCAGGGTGCGTACGCCGACGCCTTTATCGACTTGGTTGGGGTGCTGCTCGCCCCATCCGTGATCTTCCTGGTTGCCGTCATAGCTTTGGTCTATGCACGTCAGGCCCAACAGCAGCGCTTCGAGGACAAGAACAGAGAAGTCCGACGGGATGTTCAGCTGGGCTCTCGCGAGGCGGAACTGATCGGACAAGACGATTCTTATCTCAGCGAGCTCTGGAAGATCACCAATGAACGTCTGCGTGGGTATCACACAAGGGCCGATCAGCATGCGGAGCAGAGCTTTCGGAATGCTCAGTGGGCGATTCTGGGCGGCTTCCTGATCATCGTCGGCACATCGGGTATCGCAGCCTGGAAGACACTGTCCACGCCGTCGAGCATCGTTGTTGGCCTGGTCGGTACGGCCGGGGCGGTACTTGCCGCGTACATCGGGCGAACTTTCCTGCGACTACAAGAGACCACAGCTCGTCACCTCCGGTCATACTTCGCTCAGCCCGAGGAGACGTTCAGATTTCTTGTCGCGCAGAGGCTCATTCGGGAGCTTAACGATGACCAACGGCCCGAAGCCGTAGCGCAGCTGATCGAGGCGATCGCTCGCACCGGCGGATCCGATCAGTCTCGCCAGAATGACGAACCCTCCGAGACGACCGAGAAGGACGCTGGTAAGTAAGGATGAGTGCCTCGACGCTGGAGTGAGCGTCGAGGCACTGTGCGGCTGCTTTGGCTTACCAGAGTGCTTCCCCGAGCCTGTGCAGTGCCGCGCGCTTGTCGTCGAGGGAGACGTGGGCGTAGATGGTCATGGTCACCTCGATGTCGCTGTGGCCTACGATGTCGCGGACGACCTGGGGCGGGACACCGAGGTTGAGCAGGAGTGTCACGCAGGTGTGGCGGAGATCGTGGAAGCGCATCTCGCCGAGGCCGGCGGCCTTGCGAATGGCTCCCCAGCTTCGTCGTAGGTTGTCCGGCTCCATGGGGGTGCCGCATCGGGAGGGGAAAACAAGGCCGTGTTCCTTCCACTCTTCCCAGCGGTCTGAGCGTTCTGCGAACTGCTTCTTGCGGTGCTCCTTCAGGGCTTCTAGGCAGATCAGAGGTAGCGGGACGGTTCGCTCCGAGTCGGCGGTCTTGGGGCGGACGAACTGGAGGCGTCCGCCGACGCGCTGGAGGCTCTGTACGACTTCTAGCTTGGTGCCGTCGAGATCGACGTCTTCCCAGCGGAGCCCAAGCAGTTCCCCGCGGCGCAGGCCGAGGCAGAGCGCCAGGACGTACAAGGCATAGAGCCGGTGTTCGCGACCGGCCTTGAGGACCGCCCGAGCTTGCGGAACGGTGAGTCCGCGATTGACCTTGTACTTGGGAACCGGGACCTTGACCAGTTTGGCGACGTTGCGGGCGATGATCTCCTCTCGGACAGCGCACTCCAAGGCGTTCCGGAGAACCGCATGAATGGACTGCACCATACGTGTCGACAACCGTGACTGACAGCAGGTGCCATTCTTGAGGGCACAGCACTGAAAAGTCTCGCGAGAAGCATCCCAGCCGTTCCGGCAGCACTGGCACTCGGAGCGGACTCGATTGATGAACAACCTGACGTCCTGGGCGTTGAGTTTGCCGAGCCGCTTCCTGCCCAACCCAGGGATGAGATGGAGGCGGACCACGCCCTCGTAACCCTGATAGGTCTTGGGGCGCCGCTCTTCGCTGACGATGTGCTTGAGCCAGTACGTCAGGAAGTCGGCCACAGTCCAGTTCTCCGACGAGACGGGAATGCCTTGGTCGGCTTGGCGGAGAAGCTCGGTCAGCTTCTTCCGTGCGTCATCCTGGGTCCGGGAAGAGCCCTGCACTCGCTTGACCGTTCCCGCCGTGGTCTGAACGAACGCGGCATAGCCGTATCGGCCGTCCTTACGGGGCCAGATGCTTCGGTCGTGTCGAACTCGCCGGTGATGGTGCAACGCCGCGCCAACGCGTTCGGCGTGGTCATGGTGGCACGTCAGACGGTCTGCCTGGGCCGCCTGCATGCGGGCCAGGTCGTCACCGTGCACGTCAGTGACACCACCTTGACCATCGACCTGCCGGAAGGGCCACGAGTCGTGCGGCGCACCACCGACCTTCCGATCCGCAATGTCAAAGCTAACCGGCCCCGCAAGGTCAGCAATGTTTCCTAGATCACCTGTCGTGCATGTCCTGGGACAGAATCGTCACTCATCTTCTGGGACTAGACACAGGCCATCGAGGGCCGATGAATGAGAACTTTCTCCACGTCTTCAAGCCCGCCGCGTAGCGGCGGGTACGGCGCGATCATGCCGGGTCAGGGGAGGGGGCCGCGACCTCGGGTGTGACCTCACGCGGAAGGCCATAAGCAAGACGAGCGGGCTTCGGCAATGCTTCACCAAGAGCGACGACGAGAGGACTCCGAGGCGAGGCTGTACCACGCGCAACGATCACCACGACTCCATCAGCTCGCAGGAGTAGCAGCTCTTTGAGACGAACGCCGGGCCTGCCTGTCCACCGCTCTCCGGTCTCCGCTGCCAACACCGCGCCACCGCGGGGACAGCAACACTGAAGCCCCGGCCCCTGCGCGCTCGCTCGCGGCGGGCTGCGGCTCTCCGGCCGGTCCCGCCGCGGCGGCGCGCGTGCCGGCAAGCGGCACATCCGAGCATGATGGACCTGGCCGTCCCTGACGCCCGCTCCTCCTCAGACCTCGCCCACTCCCGCAGCGCCACGATCAGAGTCCATGGCAGACCAATCGCACGAGGCACCTGCCCCGCGGCTTAGAACGCCTAACGCAATGAGGTAAGGCGGCGCCAGCAGATGAGCGCGCAGGCCAGGCTGAGGAAAGCTTCGTGAATGTCTGCACGGATCTCCCAC
>NZ_JBSGJX010000082.1:0-14870 GCF_053605785.1 Nonomuraea sp. NPDC003754 | reverse complement strand
CCCTCCCCGCGTGCGCGGGGAGCACAGCGTTGGACATGGTGTCCTACCTCTCGTGACGGGACCATCCCCGCGTGCGCGGGGAGCACAGCGTTGGACATGGTGTCCTACCTCTCGTGACGGGACCATCCCCGCGTGCGCGGGGAGCACGCCGCGGCCTTGGATGGTGACCACCCAGCCCTGGGACCATCCCCGCGTGCGCGGGGAGCACGACGACCCCTGGACCTACCTGGGGTTCGTCGCGGGACCATCCCCGCGTGCGCGGGGAGCACATCAGGCCCAGGTTCCGCCGGGTGGCGCTGGCGGACCATCCCCGCGTGCGCGGGGAGCACACCACCACCAACATGGGCGCGGGCGCCTGGTCGGGACCATCCCCGCGTGCGCGGGGAGCACGCCGCTCCCGTCTCAACGCAGGCCAGCGGCGCGGGACCATCCCCGCGTGCGCGGGGAGCACGCCGAGTTCCTGGTCAGAATGTCCGACTGGCGGGGACCATCCCCGCGTGCGCGGGGAGCACGAGGTCCAGGTCATCGCGATGTTCCGCACGCCGGGACCATCCCCGCGTGCGCGGGGAGCACAACGTGATGCCCTGGCCGTACCCGTCGAGGGGGGGACCATCCCCGCGTGCGCGGGGAGCACAGAGCAGCGATCTGAGCGACGAACGTCACGATGGGACCATCCCCGCGTGCGCGGGTGCACGGCGACACGGCAGCGGACATCGAGCGCAAGCTGGGACCATCCCCGCGTGCGCGGGGAGCACCCGAGGGAGGTGATGGCGCCAGGGATCTCCTTGGGACCATCCCCGCGTGCGCGGGGAGCACCCGTCGTTCAACTCCTGAAGCATCTTCACCGAGGGACCATCCCCGCGTGCGCGGGGAGCACCTGCCCGAGCTGGTTGACCACGTGCGTGTTGATGGACCATCCCCGCGTGCGCAGGGAGCACATGGGCTCGAGGCTCCCGGACGACGGCGGCCGGGGACCATCCCCGCGTGCGCGGGGAGCACGCAGTACAAGGCTGGTGAACGTTCCGGTTGCGGGGACCATCCCCGCGTGCGCGGGGAGCACTCGGCGTAGCTGACCAGTTCGTCAATGTCCTCGGGACCATCCCCGCGTGCGCGGGGAGCACAGTGACCTTCGTGTAGGGCCCGGACCACCACGGGGACCATCCCCGCGTGCGCGGGGAGCACATCGGACTTGGTTCACGAACTGACTGATGATCGGGACCATCCCCGCGTGCGCGGGGAGCACAGCGCTCCGCCGACGTTGGCGTCCACCCGGACGGGACCATCCCCGCGTGCGCGGGGAGCACTGACGATCGTCACTTCATCGACTGGATAGGCGCGGACCATCCCCGCGTGCGCGGGGAGCACCAGCTCGGCGCCATCCGCGCCTCAGTGGAGAAGGGACCATCCCCGCGTGCGCGGGGAGCACATGGAGCCTCACTGGATGTTGCGTTGTGGAGCAGGACCATCCCCGCGTGCGCGGGGAGCACTGGGTGATGGGCCGCGGATGCTTACGCAGGAGGGGACCATCCCCGCGTGCGCGGGGAGCACCTGCTGGAGCCGAGCCGCCTTCGCAAGTCTCAGGGACCATCCCCGCGTGCGCGGGGAGCACGGTGGATGGGGTGCCGGGCGGCAGCCACGGCAGGGACCATCCCCGCGTGCGCGGGGAGCACATTTCCGGACCCCGGCCGGGATTGGCCGGGTTGGGACCATCCCCGCGTGCGCGGGGAGCACGCGCGTAGCGCGAGGTGCTTGGGGGCCCCCAGGGGACCATCCCCGCGTGCGCGGGGAGCACGCGCGTAGCGCGAGGTGCTTGGGGGCCCCCAGGGGACCATCCCCGCGTGCGCGGGGAGCACGATGAACCCGGTCGACGCCATCACCGCGGCCAGGGACCATCCCCGCGTGCGCGGGGAGCACATGCGCAACGTGAGTTCGTGGGGGTTGCGGCCGGGACCATCCCCGCGTGCGCGGGGAGCACAAGGCCGGCGCGAGCGAGAACCTGGTCACCCAGGGACCATCCCCGCGTGCGCGGGGAGCACGTGGGGCTCGTGTCCTGGTTCGGCGGCGAGCAGGGACCATCCCCGCGTGCGCGGGGAGCACTCTGCTTCACCTGCACGAATGGCCGCGGGAGGGGCGGGTTTCGAGCACTTCTAGAGAATCGGACATAGGGGGCATCGTCGTTTCCGTTGCATGGGTATCTAGCAGCCGGTCGGGGGGCGGTTATCAAGCCGCCGAAGGGATTTGTCGCCAATTAGCCCTTTATGTGCCTTTTACGTTCATTTGGTCGGCGTCGTCCCTGTAGGGCGGTATTCGGCTGGGCCCCTGTTGTATGGATGTCTCCAGTTCAATCGTCCTCGTCTGGGTGCATGTAGTACCGCCGCGTAGTGGGGCTGATCTTTCGCGCCGGGGGATAATCTTCCTCCTCCGGCGTACTTCTTCGCCGATTATCGGTGACTCTGTGCAGGGCGATCGTGCGCGTGCCCTTTAATGATCGGCATGCTCGATGAGGAGCCGTTTCTGCAGCGTCTGGGTGACGGGTTGTCGGTGGCAGCTCGTACAGTGTGGGCCAAGCATGACCGGGCCAGCGACGGCTGGTTGCCGTTATGGCGCCACATGGCCGACAGCGGTCTGGTGGCCGGCTTGCTGTGGGACCGGTGGCTTCCAGAACAGGTGCACCGGATCGTGGCTGAAAACCTCCCAGGCGGCGTGGAAGAGGCACGTCGATTGGCCATCTGGCTCGCGACGGTGCATGACATAGGCAAGGCCTCGCCAGCGTTCGCTTGCCAGGTGGACGGGCTGGCGGAGACGATGCGGGCAGCCGGGCTGGACATGCCGGATGTGAAGCGGCTGTCTGATCGCAAACTCGCGCGCCACGGCCTCGCAGGTCAGGTGCTGTTGCAGGAGTGGCTGGTCGAGCGGTGCACTGGGTACGTTCGGCAACCATCCAGGTGGGGATCATCGCAGGTGGTCACCACGGGGTGCCGCCCACGTTCGACGATATTCGGAACCTGAACGTGCGACCGCATCTGCTACGTACACCGGATTGCGCGCAGCTCTGGAAGGCTGTGCAGTATGAGCTGTTGGACCGCATTGCCGAGGCATGCGGGATGCAACACCTGCTGTCGGGTTGGCAGAAGGTCAAGCTCACACAACCGGCGCAGGTGTTGCTGACCGGGCTCGTCATTGTGGCGGACTGGATCGCCAGCAATGCCGATCTGTTCCCGTATTTCCCGCAAGCCGAGCAGCAGAACGGGCCGGAGCGGGTGGCGGCGGCCTGGCGTGGACTGGATCTGCCGGAGCCATGGCGTCCTCATGAGCCGGTGGACGACCCGGATACGTTGTTCGCCTCACGTTTCGATCTGCCAGTGGGAGCACATGCGCGTCCGGTGCAGGTGCGCGCGGTGGAGTTGGCACGCTCCATGACGGTCCCCGGGCTGATGATCATTGAGGCGCCAATGGGGGAAGGTAAGACCGAGGCGGCGCTGGCGGTGGCGGAGACCTTTGCGGCGAAATCGGGAGCGGGCGGCTGCTTCGTCGCGCTGCCCACGATGGCGACGGGCAATGCGATGTTTCCTCGCATGCTGGCCTGGCTGCGTCAGGTAACGGCTGGTCAAGGCAGACGTTCGGTACTCCTCGCGCATTCAAAGGCGGCCTTGAACGAGGATTTCGCCGAGCTGGTGCGTGCTGGTCGGCGAGCCGTACGCGAAGTTGATGTTGATGGGGGTGGAGGCGAGTGGAGCCGTCGTGCGGATCGAATGGCGTCCTCGGCTGATCTGATCGCCCATCAGTGGCTCCGCGGCAGGAAGAAGGGCATGCTGTCCTCCTTCGTGGTGGGAACGGTTGACCAGTTACTGTTCATGGGTCTCAAAAGCCGACATCTGGCACTACGGCACCTGGCGCTGGCAGGCAAGGTGGTCGTCATCGACGAGGCGCATGCCTACGACACCTACATGAACTCTTACCTCGACCGGGTGCTGTCCTGGTTGGGCGCCTACCGGGTGCCAGTGGTGGTGTTGTCGGCCACGCTGCCGGCGGGGCGTCGCCGTGCTTTGGCCGCCGCCTACGCTGGCGCGACAGACGATCCGGAAGCGGTCTCAACGCACGCCTATCCGCTGCTGACTGCTGTGGAACCGCGCGGGTCGGCGAGGACCGTGCAAGTCTCGGGCTCTGCGCAGACGTCACACGTACGGCTGGAGCGGCTGGACGACGATCTGAGCAGGTTGTGTGATCGCCTGGCCGAGGAACTGGCCGAAGGTGGCTGTGCTCTGGTGGTGCGTAACACAGTGGACCGGGTGTTGGAGACGGCCGCGGCGTTGCGGGAGCGATTCGGACCAGAGGGTGTGACGGTGGCCCACGCCAGGTTCGTGGACTCGGACCGAGCGGAGAAGGACGCCGATCTGCTGGAGCGTTTCGGTCCTCCAGGCAAGAGCGTGGGCCGCCCGACAAGACCGCACGTCGTCGTGGCGAGCCAGGTCGCCGAACAGTCCCTGGATATCGATTTCGATCTCCTTGTGACCGATCTTTGCCCGGTTGACCTGTTGCTACAACGGTTGGGACGGCTGCACCGCCACGTGCGTGAACGGCCATCGAGGCTGCGGTCCCCGCGTTGCCTGGTGACTGGCACGGACTGGCAGGCGGTTCCGGTGCAGCCGGTATCTGGTTCGCGTCGCGTCTACCGGCTGCACGCACTGCTGAGGTCGGCTGCCGTGCTGGAGCCGTACCTATCGGGCCGGATTCTGAGGTTGCCGGAGGACATCAGCCCGCTGATCCAGGGGGCCTATGGGCCTGACCCTGTTGGGCCGGAGGCCTGGCGCGAGGCCATGGCTCAGGCGCTTGAGAGCGAGGAACTGCACCAGGCGGAGCAGCGGGTCAAGGCTGCTGCATTTCAGCTCGGAGAGGTCGGACGAGAGGGCCGCGCGCTGGTGGGCTGGCTGGACGCCGGCGTCGGGGATGCCGAGGAAACCCGCCGCGGACGCGCTCAGGTGCGCGATGGGGCGGAGTCTCTTGAGGTGCTGGTCGTGCAGCGTCGATCGGACGGGATGCTGGCCACGCTGCCGGGACTGAGCAAAGGCCGGGGTGGGCGGAAGCTGCCGACCGAGTCTGCGCCCGAGCCAAGGCTGGCCCGCATCGTCGCCGCAAGCGGTCTTCGGTTGCCCTTTCACTTCTCCGTCCCCCCGACGATCGACCGGGCCATCCAGGAACTTGAGGCTGTGTGCATCCCGGACTGGCAGACACCTGACAGTCCTTGGCTGGCCGGGGAGCTGATCTTGTTGCTCGATGAGAACTGTCGGGCTCGCCTGGCAGGCTACGACCTGCACTACACCACTGCCGACGGCCTGGAGGTGGCTCGTGCCGAATGATCGAGCGTCCTTTGATCTGACCAGCAGTCCTTGGCTACCAGTACAACGCCATGATGGCCGCGCCGACCTGCTGTCGCTGAGGGGCATCTTCGCCCAGGCGCGTGACCTGCGCCGGGTGGTAGGCGATGTGCCCACCCAAGAGTTTGCGCTCATGCGACTGCTGTTGGCGATCCTGCACGACGCGATCGAAGGGCCGCGGGATTTGCAGGACTGGAACGAGCTGTGGAACGACGGCCTTCCCACCGCCCGTGTCGAAGAGTATCTGGATGCCTGTCGCAGCCGGTTCGACCTGCTCCACCCGGATACGCCGTTCTTCCAGACTGCCGGACTGTGCACCATGACCGGCGAGATCAGTTCACTGGACCGCCTGATCGCAGATGTGCCCAATGGGGCGCCGTTCTTCACCATGAGGGCGCGTGGAGCCGATCGGCTCGACTTCGCCGAGGCAGCCCGCTGGTTGGTGCACGCGCACGCCTTCGACACTTCCGGCATCAAGACCGGCGCGAAGGGCGACCCGCGCGTCAAGAGCGGCAAGGTCTATCCGCTCGGCGTCGCCTGGTGCGGCAACCTCGGCGGGGTGCTGGCAGAGGGTGACAACCTGAGCGAGACGCTGTTGCTCAACTTGATCGCCTTCGACACCTTCAATCTGGACGTCGATCCTAGTCGTGATCTTCCGGCCTGGCGGCAGACACCGCCGGGCCCGCAAGCGGCGAACCCGATCGAGCTGGAAATGGGACCGGCCGGGCCGCGTGATCTGTACACCTGGCAGTCCCGGCGCATACGGCTGGCTTTCGACGCCGAAGCAGTACGCGGAGCGGTGCTGGCTTATGGTGACCCCCTCACGCCGCACAACCTGCACCTGAAGGAGCCGATGACCGGCTGGCGGCGCAGCCCTGCGCAGGAGAAGAAACTGGGCGAGGCCCAGGTGTATCTGCCGCGCGAGCACGATCCCGCCCGGACCGCCTGGCGCGGGTTGGGTGCCCTGGTCGCCGGAAGAGCGGAAGGGGCCGAGCAGCGCAAGGAATCCGCTGCGTTGGTCCGGCCACGCATCCTGGATTGGGTCGCCAGGCTGACCGTGGAAGGTGACCTGCCACCCGACTTCCTCATTCGCGCCAGGTTGTTCGGCGTCGTTTACGGCACGCAGCAGTCGGTCATCGACGAGATCATCGACGATGAGGTAGCCATGCCGGTGATCCTGCTGCATCGCAGTGACACGGGCTTGGGCCAGACCGCGATAGACGCGGTCGCCGACGCGGACAAGGCAGTCGCCGCACTCGGCGATCTGGCCGCCGACCTTGCGCGGGCCTCCGGGGCGGATGCGGAGGCGCCACGCACCGTCGCCAAGACAGCGGGCTTCGCAGCGTTGGATGGAGCGTTCCGCACCTGGCTCGCTCACCTAAGCCCTCGTGACTCTGCCCAACAGCAGCGCGAGGCCTGGCAGCGCAAAGCGCACCGCCTGATGCTCAGCTGCGGCGAGGCGCTGCTCGCAACCGCCTCGGACGCCGCTTGGGCCGGACGCGTCATCACGACCAAACAGGGCCGGGACCTGTGGCTGACAGCAGGGCAGGCGGACTTGAGCTTTCGCGCCAAGCTCCGCGCCACCCTCCCGGGTGCCCAACCCGACCCCTCGACCGTCGGGGACCTCCTACACAGCAGCGCGGAGACACCTTCATGACCACAACCGCACCCTCCACCCAGCCTTCGGTGAAGGACCTCCTCCAGATCATTGCCGGTGAGTTCATCACCGACCTGCAGAAGGGCTACCTCGCTGATCAAAGCTGGGCGGTCGCGTTGATGGCACGGCTGCGCCGAGGCGCTGGCAAACTGCCCCAAGACGTGCCCGATCTGTGGGGTATGACCGGAACAGGCCGCCTCTACGAGCATGATCTGCCCGAACCAGAGGCGCTTAGGGCCGAGACCGCACTGTTCCTCGCCGTCACCCTGTACGCACTGCACCAGCAGTCAGTTACGAGCATGGGTATGCACCGGGCGCACATCCAACTAGGGACAGCTGTCCGCCGCCTGATGCCCGGCGGAGAAATCGACGAGCCGATCCGTCGCCGCTTCGTGCGCGTGGGCACCGCAGGCACCAGCCACACCCTGGCCCACCGCCTGCGCGAGATCGTCTCCCTGCTGCACGGAGAGTCGATCCCGCTGGACTATGCGCTGCTGGCCGGCCAGCTGTATCAAGCCCAACATCCTGAAGGCATGCGTCAGGTACGGCAAAGCTGGGGCCGCAGCTTCCACGCATACCGGCCCCCTGCCGTCACCCCAACCGACGACACCTCGTCCGATGACGCTGCCACCCCGACCATGGTCACTCCCACCGAGAAGGACAGCTGATGACGCGCACGATCTTGGAGCTTCACGCGCTGCAGACCGTTCCCCCGAGCTGCCTCAACCGGGACGACACTGGCACCCCCAAATCCGCCTTGTATGGCGGGGTGCTGCGTGCCCGCGTCTCCAGCCAAGCATGGAAACGCGCCACCCGGCGTGCCTTCCACGACCTGCTGGACCCCGCGGAGTTGGGGGTGCGCACCCGCAAAGTGGCCGAACTGCTTGCCGACCGCATTCGCCACGTTGACGACACCATCGAGCAGAGCCAAGCTTGGGCCCTGGCCGCCGAAACCGTTCAAGTCGCCACCGGATCCAAGATCGATACTCCGAAGCGCAACGCCGGCAAGGAAGGGCCTGACCCCGCGCCGGAATCCAGGTATCTGCTGTTCCTCAGCGCCCACCAACTGGACGGCCTGGCCGAACTCGCCATCAAGGGACGCGACGACATCAAGGCCTTCTTCAAGGACAAGGTCGCCAAGGATCACGCCAGGCAGATCGCGAACACCCATCACTCAGTGGACATCGCTCTGTTCGGCCGCATGGTGGCCGACAGCGCCGACATCAACGTTGACGCAGCCGCGCAGGTTGCACATGCCATCAGTGTCCACCGGGTGGAGAACGAGTCCGACTATTACACCGCAGTCGACGACTACAAAACCCGGGAGACCGACGACCAGGGCGCTGGCATGATCGGCACAGTCGAGTTCAACTCCGCCACCCTCTACCGATACGCCGCTGTCGACGTCGACCTGCTACGCCACAACCTGGGCGCCGGCCTACGGGACGACCAGCCGATCACCGAGCCGGTCCAGCGGGCCGTAGAGGCATTTCTCCACGGCTTCATCACCTCGATGCCCACCGGCAAGATCAACACCTTCGGTAACCACACTTTGCCTGACGCGGTCCTGGTCAAGCTGCGCACCAGTCGGCCTATCAATGTCGTCGCCGCCTTCGAAGAACCGTGCCGGGCCGAGCCGGAAACCGGCGGCCACCTCCGACAGGCGTGCGAGCGATTGGCCTCATACATACCCGAGATCGAAGGCGCCTATGGCCTGGCCGACGAAGGCCCCAGTTGGCTTCTGCGCGTCGGCCCCAACACCCAGGCGCTGTCCGGGCTCGGCACAGAGCTTTCGCTGACCGAGCTGGTCAGTGCGGTGGGCACGGAGGTCGCCCGGCGACAGGACGGCGTATGAGCGTCCTGCTGCTGCAACTGGCCGGCCCCCTGCAGTCGTGGGGGGTCGGCTCGCGCTTCGCTCGCCGCTCCACCGAGGCCGCCCCGACCAAGAGCGGCGTGATCGGCCTGCTCGCCGCTGCCCTCGGACGCCGCCGTGACGAGGATGTCTCGGATCTAGCCGCGCTGCGTTTTGGGGTCCGCCTCGATCAGCCCGGCAGACTGTTGCGTGACTACCACACCGCACAGCGGTTCACCGGCGAGTCGTTGCCCGTCTCTGAACGCTACTTCCTTGCCGACGCCGTCTTTTTGGCGGCTGTCGAAGGCGACCGTCAGTTGATCGAGCGACTTCACCAGGCCGTTCGCCATCCTGTGTTCTTGCCCTACCTTGGCCGTCGCTCCTGCCCGCCCGCCAGGCGACTGGATCTGGCTGTGGACCATAACAAGGCATTGGAAGAGGCGTTGAAGGAGCAGGAGTGGCATGCAGCCCGCTGGTACCAGCGCCGTCATCGCCGCCAGCCCACTATCAGGCTGGACATCCTGCTGGAATCCACGGCTGAGGACGGGCCTACCGGCACTCTTCGCGATCAACCGGTGACCTTTGACGCTCGCCATCGGCAGTATGCGCTGCGCGGTATCCGAGAGACCTGGACCGAGATACCCAACCCGGCAGTCGCCCGCTTCGCCGCGGCCAGCTACCACCACGACCCGACCGCGCTCCTGGGAGGCGCGTGATGAATCTGACCCGTTTTCGCCTTAACACCGCTCGCATCGGCGCCCGCCGACTGCTGTCCTCCTCGCAGATGTTGCACGCTGCGGTGATGTCCTCCTTCGCTGAAACTCCGGCCGAACCGAGCAACGGCCCCAGAGTGCTTTGGCGCATCGACGCCACCAGCCGGGCCGAGACCTACCTCTACATCGTCAGTCCGGACAAACCGGACCTGACCCACCTCGTCGAGCAGGCGGGCTGGCCCCAGACCGGGAGTTGGGACACCTTCGACTACACCCCACTCCTGTCGAGGCTGGCCGTAGGGGACCGGTGGTCCTTCCGCCTCACCGCCAATCCCGTCCACACCGCGCGCCGTACTGACGACGAACCCACTAAGATCACCGCACACATCGGCGTCCGCCACCAGACCAACTGGCTGCTGCAGCGTCAGCAAAGCGCCGGATTCGCCGTATTGCCCAAACCACCCCACCGGCGACACCTCTCAGAGGGAGACGAGCACGAGCTCGTCATTCACAACCGCCGCCAGCTCGCCTTCGGCAAGTCCGGCCAGCGCCGTCCCGTCACCCTGATGACCGTCACATACGATGGACTGCTGGAGATCACCGATGTCGGAGCCTTCCGGCGGACGCTCACCCACGGGCTGGGCAGGGCCAAAGCCTACGGATGCGGCCTGATGACACTCGCGGCGGTGTGAGAACGTGGCCACCGTAGGCAGGCGGGGAGCCTCGTCACCACGCGAACTCACCCGGATGGCGGACCGACTCTCCTTCGTCTACCTCGAGCGCTGCTCCGTCCACCGTGAAGACAATGCCTTGACAGCCGAGGACGCCGACGGGGTGATTCATATCCCCTCCGCCACCATCGGCACCCTGCTTCTGGGCCCGGGCACGCGAGTAACCCACCAGGCCATGAGCGTGCTGGGCGACAGTGGCGCCGGAGTCGTGTGGGTGGGTGAGCGGGGCGTCCGCTTCTACTCAGGCGGAAGATCGCTCAATCGCTCCTCCGCCCTCGTCGAAGCTCAGGCCACCAAGTGGGCCAACCAACGCACGCGTCTGGAGACCGCTCGCCAGATGTATCGAATGCGTTTTCCCGATGAAGAACCCGCAGGTCTGACGCGGCATGAACTTCTCGGCCGAGAAGGACGACGCGTCAAGGCGTGCTACCGTCACCACGCCGCCAGGACCGGCATCGCTTGGAACGGCCGCCAGTACCTGCCCGGCGAGTTCTCCTCTGGCGATCCGGCCAACCAAGCGGTAACAGCTGCCGCCCAGTGCATGTACGGCATCGCCCAGACCGCCGTCGCCGCCCTCGGCTGCTCCCCAGGCCTGGGCTTCATCCACTCGGGGCACGAACTCGCCTTCGTCCTGGACATCGCCGACCTGTACAAAACCGAGATAGCCATCCCGATCGCCTTCGATGTGGCCGCCGAAGGCCCTGACGACGTTGGCTCTCGCACTCGCCGCGCCATCCGCGACCAGGTCAACAAGGTCGGGCTGCTCAAGCGGTGCGTGGAAGACATCAAGCAACTCCTGCTACCCGGTGCCGGACCTGATGAGGACACCGATCGCGTCACCCTGCAAAGCGATCGCGGGATAGAGCTGACTGCCGGCCGAAACTACGCCGTTGATCTTCCCGACAGCGATGAGGTGCCCTGGTGACCATAATCGTGCTTACCCGTTGCCCGGTCGGGCTGCGTGGTTTCCTCACCCGGTGGTTGATGGAGATCTCGCCCGGCGTCTTCATCGGGGGTCCCTCCGCACGCATTCGCCAGGCCCTGTGGGGAGAAGTGCGCCAGTACGCGAACACCGGACGAGCACTGCTGGTGTACTCCACAAACAATGAACAAGGGTTCGCCTTCGAAACTCACGACCACAGTTGGCATCCGATCGACCACGACGGCCTGGTGCTGATCCGTCGGCCCAAAGACCGGCCTGCAGTCGCATCGGCTCCTCCGCCCAGTGGATGGAGCAAGGCGGCCAAACGCCGCCGATACCGCCAAAATTAAGGCCAGTACGCAACCCAGCAACCTGGAGTCGAGCTGGAGATCCTTCGGCGAACCGGGCGAGCCGCTGTCGCTATGTCCGAATTGTGTAATTCACTGAAAGTACTCGGAATTGGCCTGTCGATCGCCTAAAGGCGCAGGTCGCTCAGTGTGCTCCCCGCGCACGCGGGGATGGTCCCGCCCCACAGCCGCACCCAGGCGGCTCTACTCAGTGCTCCCCGCGCACGCGGGGATGGTCCCGGGCCAGCGCCCCGAACTTCGACCTTGACATCGTGCTCCCCGCGCACGCGGGGATGGTCCCGAGAGCGAGGGCTGGGCGGGCCCGTTCAGGCCGTGCTCCCCGCGCACGCGGGGATGGTCCCGCGGCGCGGAACAGATCCACCTGCTTCATGGCGTGCTCCCCGCGCACGCGGGGATGGTCCCACCATCCGGACGGTGGGCGCCTCGTCGTGCTCCCCGCGCACGCGGGGATGGTCCCGTCCTGGTCGGCAACTCGATCATCCCGGACCTGTGCTCCCCGCGCACGCGGGGATGGTCCCGCCTGATGGCCGCGTTCGCCTCCATCGCCGACGTGCTCCCCGCGCACGCGGGGATGGTCCCAGCGCCTCGTGGGTCCGGGACGTGATCGACGAGTGCTCCCCGCGCACGCGGGGATGGTCCCATGGTTGGGCGTCGGCTCAAGACCACGTTGACGTGCTCCCCGCGCACGCGGGGATGGTCCCCCGTAGAGCTGATCATGGAGGCGGTCACTTCCGTGCTCCCCGCGCACGCGGGGATGGTCCCGACGACGCGGGCGCTCAGCGCCGCCACCTCGTGTGCTCCCCGCGCACGCGGGGATGGTCCCCGCGTGTTCGTCGGCCTTGAGCAGGACGAGGAGTGCTCCCCGCGCACGCGGGGATGGTCCCGGCAGGATGCCGTGCGCCCGCATGGTGTTGATGTGCTCCACGCGCACGCGGGGATGGTCCCGGGCAGATCCGTTTGGAGATGGTCTTCCAGGTGTGCTCCCCGCGCACGCGGGGATGGTCCCGCCTGCCACCCCTCGCCGATCTCGTGGCGGATGTGCTCCCCGCGCACGCGGGGATGGTCCCGACTACCGTGACGCGAATGGTGGAGAAGACCGGTGCTCCCCGCGCACGCGGGGATGGTCCCGTGCCACGGCCCGCGTGTCGCGGAATTGTTGCGTGCTCCCCGCGCACGCGGGGATGGTCCCGGGGATCTTTACGCCGGTCGGTGTGATCCCGCGTGCTCCCCGCGCACGCGGGGATGGTCCCGGCACCAGATGCCCGACCGGTCGCGCGTCCCCGTGCTCCCCGCGCACGCGGGGATGGTCCCGCCTCCCAAAGGGTGCCGAGGCTGACGTCGCTGTGCTCCCCGCGCACGCGGGGATGGTCCCGACCCGTACCCGACCGACCAGAACCGCATCATGTGCTCCCCGCGCACGCGGGGATGGTCCCCTCACGGGGGTGCGCTGGGTCAGGCAGAGACGCTGTGCTCCCCGCGCACGCGGGGATGGTCCCGCGGGCTTGATCCCGCCGTTCCAGACCACGGAGTGCTCCCCGCGCACGCGGGGATGGTCCCCTGCTTGCCCAGATCGTCGCAGGCATGGACCCGTGCTCCCCGCGCACGCGGGGATGGTCCCGGGTCGTCGGTTTCCGCAGCCGCCCAGATCACGTGCTCCCCGCGCACGCGGGGATGGTCCCGTGCCGGGTCTGGGTCGGGCCATCGTTCTGCAGTGCTCCCCGCGCACGCGGGGATGGTCCCGTCTCAGACGCGTACGTGCGGGAGTAGTCGTCGTGCTCCCCGCGCACGCGGGGATGGTCCCCACTCCGGTCCTAATGGCCGGACTGGCCGTGAGTGCTCCCCGCGCACGCGGGGATGGTCCCCGCCTTGATGATTTTCGCGAAATCGACGTCGTGTGCTCCCCGCGCACGCGGGGATGGTCCCGTTTCGATCCACGTCAAGGTGGTGTGCAGCGCGGTGCTCCCCGCGCACGCGGGGATGGTCCCTCTGGGACAGAGTCATAGGGCGCTGATCAGCAGTGCTCCCCGCGCACGCGGGGATGGTCCCTCCCCGGTTACCGGCCGCCGTACAGCGACCCCGTGCTCCCCGCGCACGCGGGGATGGTCCCCGGACGCAGGCCGACCGGGCGAAGGAGGGCGTGTGCTCCCCGCGCACGCGGGGATGGTCCCTCCATGGACTTCATCATCGAAGACACGTGGGTGTGCTCCCCGCGCACGCGGGGATGGTCCCACCAGCGTCTTCGACCAGCCAGCCTTCGAGCAGTGCTCCCCGCGCACGCGGGGATGGTCCCCGGGTCTACAACGGCACCGGGGGCCAAGGAGCTGTGCTCCCCGCGCACGCGGGGATGGTCCCCATGCGGCAGTACCGGCCGCGAGACCGGTCGTGTGCTCCCCGCGCACGCGGGGATGGTCCCTCCCATCATGCCCGCTACGTCCGAGGCATCACGTGCTCCCCGCGCACGCGGGGATGGTCCCGCGGCGTAGCCGTCCTCGCCCAGCAGGCGGCGGTGCTCCCCGCGCACGCGGGGATGGTCCCTCCCATCATGCCCGCTACGTCCGAGGCATCACGTGCTCCCCGCGCACGCGGGGATGGTCCCGCGGCGTAGCCGTCCTCGCCCAGCAGGCGGCGGTGCTCCCCGCGCACGCGGGGATGGTCCCACGCCTGCGGGTACTTGCTCGACCTGGTGCCCGTGCTCCCCGCGCACGCGGGGATGGTCCCACCGACAACCCTGGGCTGGTGTCCGGGTCATTGTGCTCCCCGGGCACGCGGGGATGGTCCCCTCCCACACGTCCACGCCGCGCGGGTAAATCCTGTGCTCCCCGCGCACGCGGGGATGGTCCCAGCGCGACCCTCAGCGGGCCGTCGAGGCTGAGGTGCTCCCCGCGCACACGGGGATGGTCCCATGAAGATGAACATGGAGATGGACCTCGCCTCGTGCTCCCCGCGCACGCGGGGATGGTCCCGCCCCGCAGTGCGAGGCGCTTCCCAAGAGAACGTGCTCCCCGCGCACGCGGGGATGGGTCCTCCACGACTAAAAGGGGCTAACAGAATGATCTCTGTTGTGCTTTGATCTCTCGCTGTAGTGATGGCGAGAGGAGCGGGGATGGCCCGGCTGAAGCCGTGGGAGGTCGGTGACGAGTTATGGCAGGTCATCGAGCCGTTGCTGCCCAAACGTGAGCGCCGGTTCCGACATCCGGGACGCAAGCGGCTGGATGATCGGCTGGCGTTGCAGGGCATCTTGTTCGTGCTGCA
>NZ_JBSGJX010000081.1:0-14877 GCF_053605785.1 Nonomuraea sp. NPDC003754 | reverse complement strand
GGCGCTGGTGCACGTTCTTCAGCTCCAGATGCCAGGCGAAGATACGGTTACGCAGCATGGAGGGGCTCCTTTCCCTTGGCGGCCGGTCGGGGTCCGGTGCGGGGGTGGTGGGAGCGGTCATGCGCCCCACCAGGTGAGGCCCGGGCCGGGCCAGACACGGGCGGCGACGCCGTTGCGGCTGTCGCTGCCTGCCCAAGCGCCGTTGCCTCGCAGCACGTTGTGGCGGCGCCCGGCGCCGAAGGGAGCGCCCATGGCTACAGCCCCATCCAGTCATACAGGCGGACCGCGAGCTCCCGGGCCAGCTGCCCGAGGCCTTCGCCGGGGTGACGGGCGGCGAGCTCGTCGAGCAGCGCGGCGACCGCCTCGGCCTCCCCGGCCTCCAGCAGCGGCAGCCGCTCGCCGGCGGCGGCCGCCATCCGGGTGCGCAGGAGTGGCCTCCAGCTCGTCGCGGGTGAGCGGCCGGCCGGTGTCGTGGTGACGCAGGGACGCGGCGAGCCCGTCGTCGTCGGCGGGTCGCGGGCGGCCCCACGCCGTGGCGTTCTTGCGGGGCCAGATGACCAAGGCCGCGACTGTGATGGTTCCCAGGTAGATGTTTGTCGTAGCGGGTGGCCACCGCGCGGATTCGGGTGTCCGACAAGAGATTAAGTTTCACGGAACCCAAGGTGGTTCACTCACCGCCCGGATGGGTTCCCTGCGACGACCAATTCCGGGTGATGGCCGCCTTCACCCGGAGCAACAGCACCTCCGACGGCACGTTCGACGTCCCAGGAGGCCGGCCGGAGGGTCTCCTGGCCTGCTCCCGCTGTACGCCCTGAGGCGTACAGCGGGAGCAGGAGGCCTTTCCCCCTGTCACCCGCGGTGGTCGTCCGCCCGGGCGAGGAGGTCCGATCTCCGGAAGGAGGCGCGCCGGGGTGGGCCGCTGTGAGGATGGCGACGAGCTTCGTTCTCGTGTGATCTCAACTCATCTCCCGACCTCCCCTACCAGGAAAGGCGGCCCACTTTGTGCAACGTCCGGCGACCGGCCGTCGCCTCGGGCCTAGCGGCCCTCGCCCTGACCGCGGCGCTCGCGACTCCCTCCACGTCGTCCGCGGTGACGGCGGCCGTACGTCCTCCTCTCGACGGCGCCGCCCTGCAGGCCGGCCTGCAGAACATCCAGCGGGCCGGCATCCACGGCGTCTACAGCAGTGTCCGCGCCGGCGACCGCGTGTGGCGCGGCGCCGCGGGCGTGGTGGACCTGGCCAACAAGCGGCCCTTACGCCCCGGCATGTACCACCGCGCGGGCAGCGTCGCCAAGACCTTCACCGCGGCCGCCGTCCTGCGGCAGGTCGAGAAGGGCGCCATCGACCTGGACGCCCCTGTGAACCGCTACGTCCCCGGGCTCATCCCCGGGGAGCGGGGCAAGGCGATCACGGTCCGCATGGCGCTCAACCACACCAGCCACATCGGCGACCACGTGGCGGCGCTGTTCAACACCCCTGGCAGCTTCGAGGCCAACCGGCTGCGCTCCTTCACCCGCGAACACCTGGTGAAGCTGGGCCTGGAGCAGCCTTCGACCGGCGTCCCCGGCTCCACGCCCGGCGCGTACTCCAACACCAACTACGCCATCGCCGGCCTGGTGCTGGAGCGGGTGACCGGCGTGCGCGCCGAGGACTACGTCACCCGTGAAGTGATCGGCAAAGCCGGCCTGCGCCACACCTTCTTCCCCACCTCGCACCGGCTCCCTCAGCCACACTCCAAGGCATACGAGGGGTTGGGCGGCCTGTTCGACCCCGAGCTGGAGGTGAGCGACTACAACCCGTCGTGGGCGAACATGGGCGGCGCGCTGGTGTCCAGCATGGACGGCCTCAACCGCTTCTACCGCGCCCTGCTCCAGGGGAGGATCATCGGCCAGGCGATGGTCACCGAGATGCAGCGCACGGTTCCGGTGGACGTAGGCGGTCCCGAACCGCTCGCGTACGGACTCGGCATCGCGCGGGAGACGCGGCGCTGCGGCGAGTTCTGGACCAACACCGGCCGGGTCTGGGGCATGTCCACCCTCACCTATTCCAGTAGGGACGGCATGCGCCAGGTGTCGATCGGCTACAACCGCGGCGGCTACGTGCCCGCGCAGCCCGATCCGGTCGAGGAGGCGCAGGAGCGCTACATCGACCGGGCGCTGTGCGCCGCGGTCGCGCCACACAGCGCCCGGTCCTGAGGCGTGCCCGGCGTGCGGGCCGGATACCGTTTGCTGAAGATGCCGATACCGGTCATGTAGGCATCGCCCTGCTGTTCGGCCGACTTGGCGGTCCCGTCGGGGTTGAGCTGGACGAGGATGTCCCAGTTCTCGTTCTGCAGCCCGCCGCCCCAGGCGACGCAGGTGAGCTTCACGGGCTCGGGCGCGTCCGGCGCGGTGTCGGCGAGAGTGGGAGTTTCTTCAAGATTTCTAAGAAACATCGCAGACATGCGGCTACTCCCGGCGTAGCGTCGATTACGACGCGACATCATCAGCCGAGAGGATCCCCCATGGCGACCACCGAAGCCATCGTCGAGGCAAGAAAGGCTCTTGCGGGACGACTCAAAGAGCTCCGGATCAGCAGCAGAGCGGACGGGCAGAAACTGACCGGGGAACGTCTGGCCGAACTCATGGGCTGGAGCGGGAGAAAAGCCCGCATCTCCAAGATCGAGAACGGCATCCAGCTCCCAACCGAAGACGACATCCGCGCATGGGCCAGAGCCTGCGGCGCCGAAGAACAGATCCCCGACCTGATCGCCGCTGCCCGCCACATCGACTCCCTATACACCGAGTGGCGACGGCTGGAGAAGACTGGCCTCGGCCAGATCCAGGAGGCCTTTCTCAGCCTGTACGAACGCACGACCCAGCTACGCGTCTGGCAGCACTCAGCCATCCCCGGCCTCCTGCAGACCCGCGAATACGCCCATGCTCACCTCGCCACGATCATCAACTTCCGAGGCATCCCCGACGACATCGAGCGCGCCGTCACCGCCCGCCTAGCCCAGCAGGAGACGCTCGGCGGCACCCGCCGATTTATGTTCCTGCTCGGCGAGCAGGCCCTGCGTACCCCCATGCTGGAGCCTGCCGGCATGGCGGCCCAGCTCGACAAGCTCGCGACCTACACGCACGACAACCCGAATGTCAGCCTCGGCATCCTGCCTGCGACGACACGCCCGCCGGTCATGCCCCCAGAGAACTTCTGGCTATACGACTCCGACCAGGTCCGCGTCGACGCCCTCGCCGCGCAATTCCGTATCAAGAAGCCCGATGACATCGCGGTCTACGAGAAGGCCTTCAGTGCCTTGGCCGAGGCGTGTGTCTACGGACAGTCCGCACACGCACTGATCGACGCCGCCCGCCAAGATCTTTAAGAAACTTTTCGAAACAACATTGAGCTGCGCAAACTCCCCGTCCTAACGTCATGTGCACACCGCTTCGCGGCGGCTCCGAGGAACGGAGAAGTGCAGCCTCGGGCGACCGCGCAGGCGCGCATCTGCCGTTCGGCATCCACCCCTTTCCGCCCGCGGAGGAGTTGTCGCCATGCTCGCTGCCCAGCAATGCCCATGCCACAGCAGACCGGCGCAACCTGCCGCCGTCGTCGTGCCGATGACGGCGGCCGCGGTGGCCTCCATGCTGTTGAAAGACGAGCTGGGCAAGCTTGGCATCTATGCGGATGTCAACGAGCACCGCGGCGTCGCCCTGGTTTCTCTCTGGCTCGATCTCATCATCTGGTGTGACGGAACGCGCTTTTCCTTCTGGACTGGGCAGCACGACCACCGAGGAGCACGCGTCTACGCCGTCCTTCCTGTTGACGACGTTGATGCAACCGCACGACGCGCAGCCCAGCGCTACGCCGAACATCGCGAAGCCGAGCCCTTGGTCGGCCTGGCTGAGTATCTCGCCTGATCAGCATGTCCTTTCGACTCTGGTCAAGACGTACCGCGCGCGTAGCCCGAGGCGCCCCCCACCAGGCGAGGACGAATGGAATCGATCATGCTCTGGGCGCTCCAGCATGCGACAGGTAGGAGCAGGCAGCGTCCTCAGAATCTCGACGCTCCCCCCCGGCGAACCACCCTCCGGCGGTGTCCACCCCTTCCGAGCCTCAGTCTCCCCTGCGCGACAAGCGGCGACAGCTGACGCCAAAGCCAACGGCCAACTTGGCGGAACTCACGAGCTGAGGGCGCGTGGTCGAAGTTCGCAATCCTAGCGATCTCGGCCGTCTGATGCTGGATGCCGAGGCTGAGTTCTGGCGGGCCTTGCGCCCCCTTTGGAAGGCAGCTCCGCCACTGGTGGGATGCCTGGCAGGCACAACAACCCTGCGGTCTCGAGATTCACCCGGCGTGGCGACTACGGGGGGCAACAGCCGGCCGCCGTCTCCTGAGACCGCAGGCAAGCGCGGGCCCATGACGGCGAATTGCCTCGACGCACCACCGTTGCGCCGTCGTGCTTGTCCATCGCAACCAGTTCCCTCGCCTGTTGCTGCGATGTTGCGGCAACACCGGGTGCTCTGGGCGGCCAGCAATCCTAGGTGACGAGGCGGACGAGCCGAGCGTAGGCCGCGAACGCCGGTTGGTTCAGCGTGAACGTCACCGACCGTCCCGCCACATCCTCCCTTTATCGAGCAAGGAGGAGATCTGAGTGACACGACCGGAGAGGAGCCGGTGACCATGACCCGCGAGCAGGTGTACGCCCTGGGCGAGGTGAGCGTCGCCGTGGCCACCGACCACCCGGAGGTGCTGGCCTACCTCGACGACTTCTACGCCCCCCACACCGGGCAGCGCCGCCCGTACTGGCGGGTGCAGGCCCGCCTCGCCACACCGAGCCCCGTCATGGACGTCGACGGGTACGGCGTCGGTTACCGCGCCGACCCGCGCCGCCGCCACCTGCAGGTGTGGTCGGCAGATGCGGCCGCGCTGCAGATCGGCGTCCGTAAGGCGGTCCGGGAGGTGATGGTCGCCTACTGCGAACGGCAGCGGTACGCGATGCTGCACGCCTCCGCAGTCCACAAGGACGGCCTGCTCGTGGTGATCGCCGGCGACAAGGGCGCGGGCAAGACGACGCTCGCCCTGGACGCGGTGCTGCGGCACGGCTTCGACTACGTCTCCAACGACCATCTGATCGTCTACCCGGACCCGGACGGCCAGATCGGGCTGGTGGTGACGTCGCTGCCCACCCCCATCCCGGTGAAGATCGGCACCTACCTGGCGATGGAGGAGCTGCTGCCCGAGCCGTGGGACGGGTGCGGCGTCGACGTCGACCGCTACCGGGCCATGCCCGCCGAGCAGCGGCGCGGACTCGAGGTGCGTCTGGACTACACCTTCGCCAGCTTCGGCCAGCCCAACCCGGTCGCCGTGCCGTGCGCGGGGCCCGGCAAGGCTCGCGTCGTCGTCGTGTTCCCCGAGTTCGCGCCCGCCGCCGGCGAGCGTCCCCGGCCGGGCGGCGGCAGCAGCGAACTGGAAAAGCACCTGCGGCTGGATTGGGTGTTCGATGCGGCCTACAACCCGCGGCACCTGCCGTACGAGCGGCGGACGGTGGGAGCGTTCGTCGCCGACGGCCAAGCCCTGATCGGCGAGCTGTGCCGTAGCGCCCACCTGCTGACGTGGCGGCACGACGGCGACATGCGGCCGCTGCTGGAGACGCTCGACGCGGGCGAGGCGGCATGACCATCCCGACCGTCAGTGTGATCATCCCGACGAAGGATCGGCTGCACCTGCTGGCCGAGGCGCTCGACAGCGTCGCCGCCCAGGACGGCGTCGATGTCGAAGTGGTGGTCGTCAACGACGGCGGCCGCGACGTCACCCCGCTCATCGACGCTCTGCCGGCCAGGCTCAACGCTCAGCTGGTCACCTTCGGACGCAACCGCGGGCTGCCGGCCGCCCGCAACGCCGGCATGCTGACGGCGACCGGACAGTTCTGGGCGTTCCTCGACGACGACGACGTGTTCCTGCCCGGCCACCTGGCCGCGTCCGTCGCCGCCCTCCAGCAGTCGGGCGGCGACCTGGTGTACAGCGCGTGCCCGGTCAGCAGCCGCCGCACCATCCCCGGCGGCGCCGTGCACGCCGAGCACGTCTTCGACTTTCCGTTCGACGCCGGCGTGCTGGACGTCGCCAACTACATCCCGGTCACCGCGGTCGTCGCCCGCAGCCTGCACGGCACCGGCGCCGTGTTCGACGAGACGCTGCCGGTGGAAGAGGACTGGGACATGTGGCTGCAGCTGCACCACCGCCACGGACTGAAGTTCGCCCACCTGGAGCAGCCGACCGTCGTCTACCACCGGCTGCGGGAACCGGCCAGCATGACCAGCTGCCCGACCGCCGGCACCGGCGGCCGGCTGCACACCTTCCGCTCCACCCACCAGCGGCTGATGAGCCGCTGGCCCGTCCCGCGCGACAGCGCTGCGGCGGCCGGGCGCCGCCACCTGATGGCCGCCTACGACCTCGCCGAACGGGAGATCACAGCCGGGCGTCCGCTGGCCCACTTCTACTACGAGCGTGTCATCCGGCTGCTGTACGGGCTGGTGACCGGGACGCTGGAGGAGGCGGACCTGCCGGGCCGCCTCGCCGAAGCCGTCACCGAGGAGCAGCCATGACATCGGACGCCGCCCGCGACGCCACCGCCCGCGACGCCGCCGTGCTCGCCGCCCGCCGCCTGCAGCCCACCTTCACACCCGGGCAGCTGCTGCACGTCACCGGCAAATCCGTGCTGGTGGCCGGAACGTGCGACGGGCAGCCGGTCGTGGCGAAGCTCCTGCTGGACGTCGCGCCGTTCTGGCGGGACAAGTTCGCCCGCGAGATCCGCATCTATCAGGCGTTCGCCAAGACGCCGCCGCCCGTTCGAGCCCCCCACCTGGTCGCCGCCGACCCTGAGGCGGGCGTCCTCATCGTCGAGCGGCTGACCGGCGAGCCGCTCGAGGCCGACCGCTACCCCCGGCGGCCGCTCCGCCCCGCCGCCCTCACCGCGGTGCTGGACGCTGTCGACGCGCTCGCCCGCTGGCTGCCCGCCGCCCCGATCAACGCCGACGGCTGGAACTACGCCGGCCGGATCGACCGCTACCGGAGCAACGGCCTGCTCGACGACGCCGACCACCAGGTGCTCACCGAGCTGCTCGCGCACGCCGGGCCCGGACGTTGCTTCGCGCACGGCGACGCCCTGCCCGGCAACATCTGGCTCACCGACGACCCCGCCAGCCCGGTGGCGTTCCTCGACTGGGAGTTCGCCGGGTTCTTCCTGCCCGGCCTCGACCTGGCGCTGCTGTGGGTACTGCTGCGCGACGCCGGGCCGGCCCGCGACCTCATCGCCGCCCGCATCCCCGCAGACCCCGCCTGGCGGGCGGCGTTCACGCTCAACCAGGCGATGGTGTTCACCCGTGAACTGCGCACCCACCGCGAAGCCGAGTCCAGCGCGTGGCGCGAGGCCCGCCTGGCAGCCCTGGAAGCCGACTGGGACGGCTTCCGCTCCACCGTCCTCCACCCCGGGAAGGCCCCCTGATGCGAATCGCGATCGTGCACCGCGACCTGCACGCCGTCACCCGCGGCGGCATCTGCACCGTCTACCGGCAGCTGGCCGACCGGCTCGCCGACGCCGGCCACCACATCACCTTCATCACGCAGGAGACGCCGCACCCGCTGCCGTCCCGGCCGGGCGTCGACGTGCTCACGCTGCCCCGCACCGAGGACCTGGAGGCGCACCGCGCCGCCGTCGCCGCCGCCCTCGACCGTCTGGCCGTCGACGTCGCCGAATGCTCCACGTGGGAAGCCGAGCTGCTGCACTACGCCAGCGGCCCAGCCGGCGACCGGGTGCCCGTGATGGTGCGCGCCGACCTGTCGGCCGCCACGATGGCCGCGCCGGAGGCGTTCGCGGCCGCCGAGCAGGCCCTGCTGGACGTGGCCGACGCCGGCGCCGCCGTCAGCCAATGGGCGGCCCGCGACATCGCCGCCGCCTACGGCCACCGGCTGCCGGTCCTGGCCAACGGCGTCGACCGGCTCCGCTTCCGGCCCGGGCCGCGCACCTCGCCGATCTCCAGCGGCCGCCTCCTGCGGCTCGACCGGGACGGCTCCACGCTCGGCGGCAGCCCGCTCGCCGACGACTGCCCCGACACCGACGGGCTGTGGCAGCGCGTGACCGGGCCGCGCTGGGAGACGCCGCGCCTGCTGTGGGTGGGGAAGCTGACCATGATGAAAGGCGCCGACCGGCTGCAGCAGCTGCTGCCTGCCCTGGCCGGCAAAGCCGCCGTCACCGTCGTGCTCGGCCACGGCTGGGTCGAATACCCGGTCACGCTGGCCGACCACCCGCACGTGCAGGTCGTGCAGGACGTCGACGACGACGATCTGCCCTCCGTCTACCGCAGCAGCGACTACCTGCTGTCGACCTCGCGCTGGGAAGGCTTCGGCCTGGCCATCGCCGAAGCGCTCGCCTGCGGCGTGCCGGCGCTGCTGCCCGCCGGGCTGGGCACCGCCGCCGAGCTGATCGTCGACGGCATCACCGGCGCCACCTGGCGAGACCCAGCCGACCTGGCCGCCCTGCTGGAGCGCAGGCCGCCGCTGCACGGCGCCCTCCCGGACGGCTACGACTGGGACCGCAACGCCGCCCACACGCTCGCCATGTATGAGCAGCTGCTGGCCGACCGGCTGACGGCCGGGCGGTGAGCCGGATGCGGATCCTGCTGGTCGGCCCCCGCCACGACGGAGGCAGCATCCCGCCCTACCTCGACGTCCTGCAGCGCGGCCTGGCCGCCGCTGGTGCGACGGTGGAGCGGCTCGGCTCGGCCGGTCCGCCCTACGACGAGCAGCTGGGCCGGTTCTGGACGTCGGAGCAGATCATCGCGGCCGCCTCCACGCTCGCCGACGCCAGCCTGCGCGGCTTCGACGTGGTGTCGCTGCACTTCGGGAACCTGGAGATCGAGCAGCTGCTGCCGCTGATGTGGCGCGACCGGCAACGGCCGCCGATCGTCTACCACGTGCACACCCTCGCCCCCACCCTGTTCCGCAAGCATGTGCCCGACCCGGGATTGAGCGCGGCGGTGGCCGACAGCATGCACCGCATGGACGGCTACGTGTACTTCGGCCGGTACGCCGCCCGCGCCCTGCCCGCCTCAGGACCGTACGGGGTGGCGTTCCTGCCCACCACCATCCCCGCCGGCATTCCCATCCCCGCCCAGGCACGTGGAGGAGGGGCGCCGCTGGCCAGCCTGTACGGCTACCCAGCCCCATGGAAGGACGCCGCGGGGCTGATCGCCGCGCTCGCACAGCTCCGGCAGCCGGTGAGTTTCCACCTGGCGGGCCCGTTCTGGGACGACCCCGCCCAAGCGGGCGTGACTCTCCAGCCGGGCACCAGCAGCTACGGCCGCGCCCACCTGACCGTCGCACCCATCTACATGGAGGCGGCCGCCCGCGCCGCGCTGGTGGCCGCCAGCAGCGTCGGCGTCTTCCCCTACCAGCCCGTCTCCACCTTCCAAGGGTCCGGCGCCATCGCCGACTACCTCGCCCACGGCGTGCCCGTCATCGCGACCGACGTCGCCAACATGGCCGAGCTCGCCGGATCCGCCGGAGTGATCGTGCCGCCCGGCGACCCCGCCGCCCTGGCGGCCGCGCTCGACCGGTTCGCCGCAGACGCCATCCACCGCGAGGCGCTGCGCCGCGCGGCGGCCGAACGGTCCCATCTGTTCACCGCCGACGTTCACGCGGCCGCCTGCCTCGAGGTGTACGAGCAGGCCATCCACCACCGCCGCACCTAACACCCCGCCCGGTTCGAGCCCGGCGGCACCGCAGCGCGCCGCCGGGCGATCTCAGCATGCCCCCTACCCAATCCCGTGTGAAGGAGAAGCCGTGTCCACCTCCCGCGACCTCGGCACCGTCGACGTGGCGATACTCGGCGCCGGCCCGGCCGGTCTGGCCGCCGCCGCGCGCCTGAACGGCAGCGGCCTGAACGTCGCCCTCATCGACGCCGGCCTGCCCGTGGCCGACCGCGACCGGCACAACCCGCACCAGACGACCCGCGGCCACGGCGGCGCAGGCCTGTTCTCCGACGGCAAGTTCTCCTTCTACCCGTCGGCGACGGCCCTGTGGTCGCTGCCGCGCGCCGCCGAACTGCAGGCCGCCTACACGTGGACGACCGGCGTCCTCGCCGAGGCCGGCCTGTCGTGCCCGCCGTTCCCCGACCACCCGGAGGCCTACAGCATCAGCGACGGCGCCTGGGTGCTGAAGGACTACCCGAGCGACTACCTGAGCCTGCAGGCGCGGCTCGACCTGACCGGCCGCCTCGTCGACGGGCTCGACGCGCACGTGCTCACCAGCCACCACATGACGGCCGTCGGCTACGACCGCGGGGCCGACATGTTTCGCCTCGTCCTCGACCACGACGGCCGCCACACGCCGCTGGGGGCGCGCCGTCTGCTGGTCGCCACCGGCCGGTTCGGGCCGCTCGCCCTCGACGGCCTCACCGGCGCGTGGCGGTTCCGCCGCCTCGAAGCCGGGCTGCGTATCGAGCAGCCGGCCGGGCTGGCGTTCTTCGCCGACATGCCGCAGTTGGACCCGAAGCTCCGCTTCCGCGACCCAGGCGAGAACGCCGAATGGCGGACGTTCTGCGTCTGCCGGGCCGGGGAGACCGTCGCCACCGAAACCAGCGGCCTGTGGACCGTGTCGGGCCGCTCCGACTGCCCGCCCACCGGCCGGTCCAACACCGGGTTCAACGTCCGCGTCCTGGACGAGACGCTCGCCGGCAAGCTGCTGCCGCCGCTGCTGAACGCGCTCGGCGACCCCGCCTGCCACCTCACCATCGCCTTGGCCGACGTCCTGGCAGGCGAGCGCGGCGCGCTGGCCCGCCTCGAGGAGGTGTACGGGGCGGGGCTGCGCGACCTCCTCCTCGACGGGGTGAACAAGCTGATCGGCCAGTTCCCGGCCATCGCCGCCGACGGCACGATGCTGATCGGGCCCACGCTGGAGGGCGTCGGCCGCTACCCGCGCCTCGACGGCGACCTGCGGTTGCTGGACGCCCCCGCCTGGGTCGCCGGCGACGCGTGCGGCCTGTTCCGCGGCATCATCGCTGCCATGATCAGCGGACACTATGCGGCCGCCACCCTCGCCGCCGCCTGGGAGCAGTCATGACCGGCACGAGCGCAGGCGCCGGGGTGGGGGCGCGGCGGGTGATCGGCGTCGGCGTCTTCCTCACCCGCGCAGACGGGCGGATCCTGCTCGGCGAGCGCATCAAGGCCAGCGAGACGCGCTCGTGGTGCCTGCCGGGCGGCTCGGTCGAACCGGGTGAGACGTTCGAGACGGCCGCCGTGCGCGAGCTCGTGGAGGAGACCGGCATCGCCGACGCCGGCCCTCCGCGCACCGTCGCGATCGTGCTGGACCACCCGGACGCGGAAACGGTGCGGGTGACAGCGGGCGTCGCCATGACCGCTGGCGCCACACCACCAGCCGTCACCGAAACGGATGTCTTCGCCTCCTGGCGGTGGTTCCCGCCGGACGCGCTGCCAAGCCCGCTGTACGCGGCGACCGGTCACCTGCTGGGCCACACCGCGCCCTGCCACGAGCCCGTCACCCTGTACGCGTTCACTCCCGGAGGTCGCCGATGACGGCCCTGCACGTGATGGACATGGACGGCACCCTCCTGCACGGCACCACCGCCAGCATCCGCCTGTCACAGGCGCTCGCCTGCGAGCGCGAGGTGCTCGACCTGGAGGAGGCGTTCGCGGCCGGCCGCGTCACCACCCGCGGGTTCGCCGCCCGCCTCCACCAGCTGTGGTCCGAGCTCACCGAGCAGATCGTGGCCGAGACGTTCGCCGCCGGACCGTGGCTGGACGGCATCGCCGACGTCGTCACCGACATCCACGCCCGCGGCGAGCACGCCGCCGTCATCACCATGTCGCCCGGCTTCTACGCCGACCACCTTCGCGAGCTCGGTTTCGATCACGTGGCCGGCTCGCGGTTCCCTCCGCTGCCGATGCGGCAGCCGCTCGACCCGGCGGGCATCCTCGCCCCGCGCGACAAGGTGGCCATCACCCGCCGGCTGCTCGCCCAGTACCGGGTCCCTTCCGGCCGGTGGATCGCCTACGGCGACTCCCTGTCCGACCAGCCGCTGTTCGCCCATGCGCCCATCAGCGTCGCCGTCAACGCCATCCCCGAGCTGGCAGCGTCCGCGACCTGCGACTACACCGGCATTAGCCTGCCCGACGCCTACACGCTGGCCCGCGGCCACCTCGACCGGCTCGCCCCGCACACCCTCGACCCTTCCAGGAGGTGACGGCCCCATGGCCGAACCGACCGAGCTTCTCGTCGCCCGCCACGGCGAAGCCTGGTGCAACCGCGAACAGATCATCGGTGGGATGCGCACCTGCCGCGGCCTGACCCCGGAAGGCAGGCAGCAGGCCGAGCGGCTCGCCGCGCGCCTCGCCAAGGCCGCCCGGCCCGTCGACGTCATCTACGCCACGCCCCTGCGACGCGCATTGGAGACGGCTGGCCTCGTCGGAGACGTCCTCGAGGTCGAGCCGATCGTCGAGCCGGGCCTGCGCGAACCGGACTACGGCGCCGCCGAAGGGCTGCCGTGGGACAAAGTGGTCGCAGACTTTGGCGACGCCCCATCGCTGTATCCGGACCGGCCGATCGCTGCCGGCGCGGAGTCGTGGCTGGCGTTCCTTGCCCGGGCGCGAGCCGCTATCGCCGCCATCCTCGACCGGCACGGCGGCGAGAAGATCCTGATCGTCGCGCACGGGGAGACGATCGCGGCCGCCCACCACCACTTCGCCGGCGTCCCCGCTGGCGAAGTCATGCCGGTGAGCTTCGCCTGCCACCCGACCGCTGTCACGACGTGGCAGCAGCAGCCGCTGTCCTGGACGATGCCCGGACTCGGCTGGCGGTGGGCGTTGACTGGGCACAACGACGTCGGCCACCTGGGCTGAACGGGGCGGTGGTGTGCCAGCTGGAGCCCGGCTCGACGATGTATGGCTCGCGCGGACCACTGGCCACGACGCTGCCCTTGCCTTTGACGGTCACGATGAGCCCCTCACAGGCGTCGACCTTCTTCTCTACCTGGCCGCCCCGTCAGGCCAGAACACCCGAACCTGAAGCCCGGCGGTGTGGGCAGCTTCGACGACATCGGCGGTGCCACCGTACCCACGGGCGGGCAGACCGTCCCACACCGCCCAAAGCTCGTCGGCCAGCTCGATCATCCTGGCCGACGCCTCCATGTGCGCTTCGCTTGTTGACTCCACCCGCTCCAGCTCGTACACCCGATCAGCTCGTTTGATCAGCAAGTCGTACACCGGCCAGTGCTCGGCGGGCAGCCCGTTCCGGTACTTGGCGGCGGGCACCACGACCTCGAGCTGCCCGCCACCATCGAGCACGGCCTTGGCGAAGATAGTGTCGGCGCCGTCAGCCAGGCAGGAGACCGCCACCACTCCGTCGTCAAGCCGGTTGAGCGCAGCGCGCAGGTCGGCGTCGATGCGGCGCTCGACGTCCGGAGAAAGACCACGGTGACCGGTAATCGCGATGCGCAATGTCATGCCGCGATTGTGCATGGTTCAGCTGATGGCGGCGAGGAGTCTTTCGTCGAAAGCCGCCACGCTGGGCAGCGTGGGGCCGGTGTAGGAGTTGCGGAAGCGGCGGGCGGCCTGGATGACTCGCTCGCTGCCGAAGAGCACTCCGGTCGACAGGGCTGTGGAGGCGAGGCTGTTTTTGAATCGTCACTTAACCCTCGTCATGCTCATGCGTAATAGGGATCAAGATCTTTTATCAGGAAACGCCAAGGAGGGGCAATGCATGATCTTTGGGACATTTCCGTCGCCTGCGGGGACGGCAGCCGGACATGCCCAGGTCAGGGTTGAGAAGATGTCCGACAGCACCGAGGAAACTTGATCTGGGCGTCCTCCATGAGCTTTTCGGCCCGCTGTTTCTCTCGCGCTTGGTCTTGGGCCAGGGCTCGCCAGTAGCGGGTCAGTTCTCGCAGCTGCCGGATCTGGGGCGGATGCACCAGCGACGGGCGGCACATGCCGCGTTCAGCGACCTTCTTGCACAGCCACACGCAGTCGAGCCGGTCGGTCTTGGCGCGACCAGGCAGGTTCTTCACCTCGCGCGGGTTGACCAGCCAGACCTCGAAGTCGTCGGCTTCCAGCAGGTAGAAGACGCCCTTCCAGTGATCGGAGGTCGCCTCCATGACCACCCGGGTGACCTGATGATGCTTGCGCAACCACTCGATCATCTGCCGCAGCTGTGCTGTGGTGGTCTGGTACGGCCGGGTTTCCCGCAGGCGGCGGCCCCCGCCTGCGGGGTGCGGGATCCGCACGCACGCCTCCAGCGCACTCTTGCCCAGATCCAGGGCCGTGATCCGTTCGACGTGTAGTTCGATCTCCTGGACTTCCTCCATGTGCCGTTCTCTACTCCGAGCCGGGGGACAGAACGAGCCGCCCGCAGGAGCTGAGGGGGATGGGTGAGAGTCGGACTGTCGTGCTCGTGGCGACAATGCGCAGCCCCATGACACGGCTCCCAGCGATCAAACTGACCCACGGCCTCACCTGCGCCAAAGAGGAATCGATGTCGGCTGGCGACTCTGCTCCGATTTTCATGCATGCGCCGCGGACCCGCAGGGGCCGAATGAACTGACCTGCTGGTTCACCGCGTTGACCATGCGGTTCACACATCCCTGGGTCATGGATGCGTGGTGCGGTTGCCTGTGCTCGGTCCGTGCTCGTCCGCCCCGGAACGTACCGACAGAACCCGTCACGGCCTGACACCGAAATCAACCCAGCACGGGACAGACAGACACTGGCCGGCACCACCAAACAGTAAACGATCTTTCTTCGAATCCGACGCGCACGCGGTCCCGTTGCCCCACCACAGCGGATCCCGCATCCGCAAGGTGGCGTTGACCAGGGTCGCGATCGCCGCGCG
>NZ_JBSGJX010000080.1:0-14956 GCF_053605785.1 Nonomuraea sp. NPDC003754 | reverse complement strand
GCCGAGCAGGCGCTCATCAGCGTGGTGGCCACCAGCTACCTGCTCGGCGTCTCCACCCGACGCGTCGACAAGCTCATCGAACAACTTGGGATCAAGCACATCTCCAAAAGCCAGGTCTCTGAGATGGCCAAGACGTTGGATGAGCAGGTCGAGGCCTTCCGCACCCGCGCTTTGGACGCCGGCCCCTACACCTTCGTCTGGCTGGATGCGTTGACGCAGAAGGTGCGCGAAGGCGGCCGGATCATCAACGTGCACGTTCTGGTCGCGACCGCGGTCAACGCCGATGGCCGCCGCGAGATCCTCGGCCTGGAGGTCACCAGCGCTGAGGACGGCGCGGGCTGGCTGGCCTTCCTGCGCGGCCTGGTGGCTCGCGGCCTGTCCGGGGTGCAGTTGGTCATCTCCGACTGCCACGCCGGGTTGGTCGCCGCGATCGGTGCCACCTTGGCGGGTGCGACCTGGCAACGGTGTCGCAGCCACTACCTGCGCAACCTGCTGACCCGCGTGAACAAGTCCGCGCAGCCGTTCGTGGCCACCCTGGTGCGCACCCTGTTCGACCAGCCCGACGCCGCCTCGGTGCGCGCTCAGCACGCCTGGGTGGTGCAAACGCTCGAGGCCAAGCACCCGGCCGCGGCCGAGCATCTGGACGCCGCCCGGGAAGACCTGATCGCCTTCGCCGCCTTCCCTCGGGAGATCTGGCCGCAGATCTGGTCCAACAACCCGCAGGAGCGGCTGAACAAGGAGATCCGCCGCCGCACCGACGTGGTCGGCATCTTCCCCGACCGAGCAGCGATCATCCGGCTGGTCGGGGCCGTGCTGGCCGAGCAGACCGACGAGTGGGTCGAAGCCCGCCGCTACATGGGCCTGGACATCCTGGCCAAAGCCCGCGTTCGGGTGATCCCCGGCGACACACCAGCCCAGAACCCACTCCCGCAGACACTTACCGCTTAACCTGCAGAAACAGGATCACGCGAAGATCGATTCATACACCACGTCCGTGGACGTGACCGCCTCGGTGTCCGCGGGAGCCGGCGAGCCGTCGTACGGTGTGTCATCTCCTGGGAAGAAGGCCTGCCTGACGGTAGATGCCGGGGGTGACGCCGTAGGTGCGGGTGAACCAGCGGGTCAGGTGGCTCTGGTCGGCGAACCCCGACTGGGTGGCCACCTCGGCGAGGGGAAGCCCGCGGGCGATGAGGCGCCGGGCGAGCCTGAGCCTGAGCTGGCGCTGGTAGTCGCTCGGCGCGAAGCCGTACGCCGACTGGAAGGCCCGGTAGACCGTGAAACGGCTGCACCCTGCGGCCTGGGCGAGGTCGGCGGCGGTGAGATCGTCCAGCGGCGAGTCGTCGAGGCGGCGGCGCACGCGTTCGGCGATGAGCTGGGCGCCGGTCAGCGGTGTGCCGCTGGGCAGGTCCCCGGTGGTGCTGCCGCGGCGGACCATCGCGGCGACCGTGGCCCTGAGCAGTTCGTCGCGGCGCAGGGTGGAGGCGCCACCGAGGAGTGCGCGGTGGAGGGCGTGCAACGTGTGGGCAAGCACGGGGTCTTCCAGGACGGGTGCCGTGAACAGGGGCAGGCCCATGCGGCTGCCCGTGCTGTCCTCCAGGGCGTCGGCGACCACCTCGGGGCCGATGTGGATGATCCGGTAGGTGAACCCGAACCGGTCCGCGGCGTGGCCGTCGTGGGGGTCGTCGGGGTTGAACGCCATGACCATGCCGGTGGCACTGGTGTGGGCCGAGCCCCTGCACGTGAAGGCCTGCGCGCCGATCTCGGTGACGCCGAAGGAGTAGGTGTCGTGGCTGTGGCGGTGGTAGACGTGCTGCTCGAAGTGGGCGTGCATCGCCTCCAGCGGCCTGTCGGGAGAGCGCCAGTAGCGGGACCAGTCACGCGTCACCTTCCCATTGTGTCCGCCGCATCTGTGTCCGTCGCATCGTGTCGTCGGGGCGGGGGTGCCTGCTGGCTGTCCTGGTCGCGGGCGTACTCATCGGCAGGCCAGAGCAGACCGTCGGCGAGCTCGCTCCACGACTACGCACCCCGCGTCTGAGCCGTGGGGCTCCGGGGCCATCAGGTGGGTGGGCTGCTACCAGCCGCCCATCAGGCCGCTTTCCCAGGCCCAGGAGACGATCTCGACCCGGTTGCGGACGCCGAGCTTGGTCAGGACGGCGGAGACGTGGCCTTTGACCGTGCTGAGCGAGATGAACAGTTCGGCGGCGATCTCCTGGTTGGTGCGGCCTCTGGCGATCGCCCTGACGATCTCGGTCTCCCGTTCCGACAGCGGCTGCGCGGAACGGCGGGCGGCAGGGGCCCCGGAGGACGTCACGTGACGCAACAACCGCAGGGTGATCGACGGGGAGATGAGCGCGTCCCCGGCATGCGCCGCCCGGACGGCCTCCACCAGCAGGTCCGGTCCGGCGTCCTTGAGCACGAAGCCGACGGCGCCGCCGCGGAGCGCGCCGTAGACGTACTCGTCGAGGTCGAACGTGGTGACCACGACGACCCGCAGCGGGTCGGACACGCCGGGCCCGGCCAGAGCGCGGGTGACCTCGATGCCGTTGAGGCGGGGCATCTGGATGTCGACCAGGCACACGTCCGGGCGCAGCCGCCGGGCCAGGACGACCGCCTCGTCGCCGTCGGCGGCCTCGGCGACGACCTCGATACCGGGCTGGTCCTCGAGAATGACGCGCAGGCTGGCGCGCACCATCGCCTGATCATCGGCCAGCAGGACACTGATCGTCATGGGCCCCCTCGCCCGGTCGTCATCGGCCCCTCCAGGATCGTCACGGGCACCCCCACCCCACCCTCACCAGCCCATCCACGAACGTCACAAGCGCCCGCTCCCCGACCGTCATCAGCCCTTCCGGGATGGTCATGGTCGCTCCTTGGGATGGTCATCGACGTTTCCGGCAGGCGGGCGGGTGAGCGAGCGGGTGGGCAGGGGCAGGGTGGCGAGCACCGACCAGCCGGCCTGCCCCGGGCGGGGACCGGCGCGGAGCGTGCCGCCCAGCGCCTCCAGGCGTTCGCGCATGCCGACCAGTCCGTATCCGCCGCGGCGGTAGCGCCGTTCCGGGGCGGGCGGGGCATCGTCGGAGACCTCCACCGTGACCGTGTCGTGCTCTCGGGCGACAGTGACCTCGACGCATTGGGCGTGCGAGGCGTGGCGGGCGACGTTCGTCAACGACTCCTGGACCACCCGGTAGACGGTGCTGCTCACCTCGGGCGGCCAGGCCGGCTCGTCCTCGCCGCCGGGCAGGCGCAGGCGTACGTCGGGTCCGTCGAAGCGCTCGACCAGGTCGGCGAGGCTCTCGCGAGGCGGCGTGGGTGGAACGGCCTCCCGAAGCAGGCCGACGAGGCGGCGGGTGGCGGCCAGCGCGTCGGAGCCGGCGGTCTCGATGTCGGACAGGGGGCCGCTCAGCCGGTCCGGCTGCTTGCGGGCGAGGACCTGGGCGGCCTGGGCCTGGAGCACGATGCCGGTGACGTGGTGGGCGACGACGTCGTGCAGTTCCCTGGCGAGCTGGAGGCGCTCGTGGCGGCGTACGTCCTCGGCCATGGCCCGGCGGCGGGCGGCCAGCAGCCGTGAGCACAGCCCGATCGCGACCCCGGCGAGCCATGCGCCGGCGTTCAGCGCCGTCACGGGCGGGAGGGGGGAGGCGGACGCGTGGGCGCTGAGCAGGCTGCTGGCGGCCACCGCCAGCCCACCGGCAGCGACGGCGCAGGCCTGGAGGACAGGAAGCGTCCTGACCGCCGACCCGACCAGCACGGACAGGGCCAGGGCCATGGCCGGGCCGGGCTCGGCAGGCAGTCCGGTGAACCGGGAGGCCAGGACGGCCGCCACCGCGACGGCCAGGCCGGCGACCGCCGCCCACGCCCGGCCGCGCCGCCGCGCCAGGGCGAGCCCGCACACGATCGCCCCGGCCACGCACCCGAACGTCCAGTAGCCGCCGCCCCAACTGTCCGAGACCCGATAGGCCCAGAAGGCCAGCAGACCGGCGAACACGACCCCGAGCCCGGCCTCGCCCGCCACCCGCATACCTCGGACATCGGCCTTGGCCACCGTCCCCACCCGGAGTCTCAGCCTCGCCCGCCATCCCACACCTCGGATGCCGCCCTCGGCCACCGTCCCGACACCGCGAACCTCGGCCTCAGCCGCCGTCCCGACGCCCCGGACCTCGGCCTCAGCCGCCGTCGCCACACCCCGGGCGCCGGCCTCGCCCTCGGGGCGCCCGTCCAGTCGATCACGGCCGTTCACGCGCTTCAGGCTAGGCCGCCGAGCCCTTGCGCTGAACCGGCCGAAAGTACGGTCCCGCTGCCGCGAACCCTGCTTTCGACCCGTGCCGCTCCCGGACCCGGATCCGCAGGATGTGTCCTCATGTCCCGTGAAGAGTTCCACCCGTCCGATGAAGAGTTCCGCCCGCCCCAGCACGCCCGGCTTCGGCACCCCGGCCACCACGAGCCGGGCGGCACTGCTGCTCCCCCACCCGGGCTGTCCGAGCAGGCAGGTCGCCACGTCGCCGCCCATGGGGAGCCGCGCTCGGCCGCCCGCCCTCGCATCGCCGCGCTCGACGTCGTCCGCGGGTTCGCCCTGTGCGGAATCCTGCTGGCCAACGTCAAGCCGATCGCCCACATGGCCGACGGCGCATCGGTCACGCAGCCCATGGTGGCGGCGAGTCAGGATGACGGCGCCTGGCTGGGGCTGTTCGTCGACCAGCGCTTCTTCCCGATCTTTTCCCTGCTGTTCGGGGTCGGCTTCTCGCTGCTGCTGGACTCCGCGGGACGGAAGGTCCCGCACCCGCGGGTGCTCCTGCTGCGCCGCCTCTTGGCGCTGCTCGCCATCGGCCTGGTGCACATGTTCGTGTTGTGGCGGGGCGACATCCTGACCATCTATGCCGTCGTCGGCCTGCTGGTGCTGCTGCCCTCGACCTGGCTGCCGCGCTGGGCCGTCGCGGGACTCGCCGCGGTCCTCCTGGTGTTGCCGCCGATTCTCGGCGGCAACGGCGTGCCGTTGGTGCCCGGGTTGTTCCTGCTGGGCTCGGCGCTGACCCGGTACGGCGTGATCGACAGGATCGAGCGTGCCGTGTGGGGTCCGGCCGCGCTGGGCCTGCTCCTCACGGCGGGGGCGGTGCCCGCCGTCCTGCTGCAGATCGAAACGCCGGCTGGTGACTCGCACCCCTGGTTCGGCCTCGCCGGGTTGCTGATCGCCGGTGCGTACGTGTGCGCTCTGCTGCTCCTGCTCAGAACGCCGCTGCGGCCGGTGCTCCAGAGGGTGTTCGCGCCGCTGGGCCGCATGGCGCTGACCAACTACCTGACCGCCACGCTCCTGGTCCTGGTGACCGCCCGTCTCATCGGCAGCTCGCCTGACGGCTGGACCTCGGCCATGGTCGTGGCGATCGCCGGCGCCATCCTCGCCGTGCAGTGGCTGTGGTCCACGCTCTGGCTGCGGAGATACCGCCAAGGTCCGCTGGAATGGCTCTGGCGCTGGGCCACCTGGGCCCGCCGCCCACCCCTGCGGGCCGGTGACGGCGGAGCGTGACCGCCGGCCGTACACGCGGGCAGGAGGAGCCCAAGGTGCGCACGAGCGTTCAAGACCGCCTGGGCCGTGAAACGGAAGGCTGGGCGCATGCGGTTCGATACGAAGATCGGCATCGTGGTCCGCCGGGATCTCGCTGTCTGGCAGAAGCTGAACGTCACCGCCTTCCTCTCCAGCGCTGTGGCGGGTGGGGAGCCCGAGACGGTCGGGCAGCCGTACGAGGACGGGTCGGGCAACGTCTACCTGCCGATGTTCAGGCAGCCGGTGCTCGTCTACGCCGGCGACAGGGAGGACCTCGCGCGGGTGCGCGAGCGCGCCCTGGCCAGGGGGATGCAGGTGGCCGTCTACACCGAGGAGTTGTTCAAGACGGGCAACGACGACGACAACAGGGCCGCGGTGCGGGCGGTGGCGGCCGAGGACCTGCAGGTGGTGGGGTTGGCGCTCTACGGGCCCAGGAACACGGTGGACAAGGTCACCAAGGGGCTGTCGCTGCATCCGTGATCACCACCGTCGGCGGCGGGCGGTGCGCAGCCGGGCGAGGATGCGGGTGACCTCGGCCGGAGCGGGCTGCCAGCCGCATTCGATGAGGGCGTTGGCGACCTGCTCGACGAGGTCGGCGGAGCGGGCGGGGACGACGTCGCGCCTGACGGGGATGACCCGCCATCCCGCCTCGCGCAGGGCGGCGCGGCGGTTGGCGTCGCGCCGCCGGTCGGCGGGCGAGCTGTGGTGCTCGTGCCCGTCGTACTCGACGCCGAGGAAGTGCGCGGGCCAGCCGAGGTCGAGGTAGGCGAGCCTGTCACCCGGCAGGTCGACGCGGATCTGGGTGGCGGGTCTGGGCAGGCCGCCTTCGACGAGGATGACCCGCAGCCACGTCTCGCGGGGGGAGGCGGCGCCCCTGTCGGCCATGGCGAGCGTCTCCCACAGCCGCCCGAAGCCGGTGGCGCGGCGCATGAGCGCGTCGTGGTCGACGCCGCGGCGCAGGAACTGGTCGACGATGGCGACGCCGTCGCGCCGCGGGAGGTGCCGGGCGCAGTCGACGGCGGTGCGCTCGGGTGTGGTCACCCGGACGGACCTGTGCTCGGTCACGTCGGCCGGCGGCAGGCTCACCTGATGGACGGTGCACCCCGGGAGGTGCGTGGCCCGCGGTACGGCGAGCTCCACCGGCCACTCGTCCTCGCTGTCGTCGAGGGCGTGCAGGCCCCAGACGTGGGCGGCGGTGCGATGGCACGCGGTGGAGCCGGGGACGAGGCCGGTGAACAGGCGGGCTCGGTCGAGGAGGGAGGCTGGCACTGGGACAGCATGCTGGGGAGGGGCGCGGGCGGCGACGACCGAACGGGTTTCTGTGGATGAGCGAGCGGCTGTCCACAGCCACGCCGCGCCAAGGCCACCGCCATGCGGGGCCGGCGAGGTCACAGCCGTCCACACCCCGTGCCGGGGGTCAGAGCCGCCTACCGCCCGCACCCGCACCAGGGGTGCAGAGCCGCCTACCGCCCGCACCCGCACCCGCACCAGGGGTCAGGGCCAGGAGCTGTCCTGGTCGGGGTCGCCCCCGTTGGAGAGCAGGCGGATGTCCGATTCGACCATCATCGCCACGAGTTCCTCGAACGACACCACGGGCTCCCACCCCAGCTGGGTGCGCGCCTTCTTCGGGTCGGCGCACAGCAGGTCCACCTCGGCCGGCCGGTGCAGCGCCTGGTCGCACACGACGTACCGCTCCCAGTCCAGGTCGGCCGCCTTGAACGCCGCCTCGACGAGTTCCCGTACCGACTGCGTGCGTCCCGTGCCGATCACGTAGTCCTCGGGCGCGCCGGCCTGCAGCATGAGGTGCATCGCCTTGACGTAGTCGCCGGCGAACCCCCAGTCGCGCCGCGCCTCGAGGTTGCCGAGCCGCAGCTCCGAGGCGAGCCCCAGCTTGATCCGGGCCACCCCGAGCGACACCTTGCGCGTGACGAACTCGGCGCCCCGTCGCGGCGACTCGTGGTTGAACAGGATCCCCGACACGGCGTACATGCCGTAGGACTCCCGGTAGTTCTGGGTGAGGAAGTGCCCGTAGGCCTTGGCCACCCCGTACGGCGAGCGCGGGTGGAAGGAGGTGCGCTCGTTCTGCGGCGTCTCGCTGACCTGCCCGAACATCTCGGAGGACGAGGCCTGGTAGAAGCGGATGGAGGCGCCGCGCGAGGAGCACACCCTGATGGCCTCGAGCATCCGCAGCACGCCCATGCCGGTGACCTCGGCCGTCAGTTCGGCCTGCTCCCACGACATCGGCACGAACGAGATCGCCCCGAGGTTGTAGACCTCGTCGGGCTGCACCTTCTCCACCGCGGAGATCAACGAGCCCTGGTCGAGCAGGTCGCCCCTGACGACCTGGACGTCGGCCAGCAGCTTGCGCATCCGGGACACCCGCGGGTTGGCCTGTCCTCTGGCCAGCCCCCACACCTCGTAGCCCAGGGAGAGCAGATGCTCGGCCAGGTAGGAACCGTCCTGCCCGGTGATGCCGGTGATCAGCGCGCGCCTGGCCAACGGGGTCCTCCATCGTTAGTCGTTGGGACGGGAATGTACAGCCAGGTCCCTGGTGAAGCAGCAACCGCCATAGAACGCGTTCCACCGAACGCCGTTCGGTCAGGCTAACTTCCCAGTTCGCGCGCCGTGAAAGCCAACCGAGGAACAATTCCACAAGAGGTCCCGCATACCTACCCAATGGTAAGGTGCGCAGACTAAGGTCATCTTTCACGGTACCGGTGGAGAAAGGGGTATCCGTGCGGATTGCGCTGCTTTCCTACCGGAGTAAGCCCACCTGTGGCGGTCAAGGCGTCTACCTCCGCCACCTCAGCAGAGAACTGGTCGCACTGGGTCACCACGTGGAGGTCTTCTCCGGCCAGCCGTACCCGGAGCTGGACGAGGGCGTCATCCTCAACAAGGTCCCGAGCCTCGACCTCTACCGCGACGAAGACCCCTTCCGCACCCCGAAGCTGCACGAGTACCGCGACTGGATCGACTGGCTCGAGGTCGGGACGATGTGGACGGCCGGCTTCCCCGAGCCGCTGACCTTCACCCTGCGCGCCTACCGCGAGCTCAAGAAGCGCGTCGGCGACTTCGACGTCGTCCAGGACAACCAGACCCTCGGGTACGGCCTGCTCGGCATCCAGAAGCTGTTCCCCGTCGTGGGGACCATCCACCACCCGATCAGCGTGGACCGGCGCATCGAGCTCGAGGCGGCCACGGGCGCCAAGAAGCTGACCATGCGCAGGTGGTACGGGTTCGTCAGGATGCAGGCCAAGGTGGCGCCGAGGCTGAAGCCGATCCTCACGGTCAGCGAGTCGAGCCTGGCCGACATCCACCGCGACTTCAACGTCCCGCAGGCCAACATGCGCCTGATCCCGCTCGGCGTGGACACGCGCTACTTCCACCCGAGGCCGGACAAGCCGCGCAGGAAGGGCTCCATCGTCGCCGTGGCCTCCGCCGACTCCCCGATGAAGGGCGTCGCGACGCTGCTGCGGGCGGTCGCCAAGCTGGCCACCGAGCGCGACGTGAACCTCACCGTCGTCAGCAAACCGACCCCCGGGGGCCCCACCGAGCAGCTCGTCCAGGAGCTGTCGCTCCAGGACCGGGTCCGCTTCGTCCACGGCATCTCCGACGACGAGCTCGGCGAGCTGATCGCCACCTCGGAGATCTCCGTGGTCCCGAGCCTCTACGAGGGCTTCTCCCTGCCCGCCGTCGAGCACATGGCCTGCGCCACCCCGCTGGTCGCCAGCCGTACCGGAGCGCTGCCCGAGGTGGTCGGCGACGCGGCGGTGCAGGTGGCGCCGGGCGACCCCGAGGAGCTCGCCGCGGTGCTGCGCCGCCTGCACGACGACCCCGAGGAGCGCGAGCGGGTCGGCAAGGCGGGCTACGACCGCGTGATGGAGCGCTACACCTGGCACGTCGTCGCCAAGAAGACCGTCGAGGCCTACAGAGAGGCCATTGAGGAGTTCGGCAAGTGCTGACCGTCGACTTCACCCGGCTGCCCGTCGGACCGGGCCATCGGGTGCTGGACCTGGGCTGCGGCGGCGGCCGCCACGCCTTCGAGGTGCTGCGCAGGGGCGCGGACGTGGTCGCGTTCGACATGGACCAGGCCGAGCTCGACGGCGTGAAGTCGATGTTCGCGGCGATGGAGGAGGCCGGCGAGGCCGAGGGCACCGGCGAGACGGTCCAGGGCACCGCGCTCGACATGCCGTTCGAGGACGACAGCTTCGACCGGGTGATCGCCGCCGAGGTGCTGGAGCACATCCACGAGGACACGACCGCGATGCGGGAGATCCTGCGGGTGCTCAAGCCGGGCGGGCTGGCCGCGATCACCGTGCCCGCGTTCCTGCCCGAGCGGATCTGCTGGGCGCTGAGCGAGGCCTACCACACGGCTCCCGGCGGGCACATCAGGATCTACACGCTGGCGGAGCTGAGGGCCAAGCTGAAGGCGACGGGCTTCAGGGTGGGGCCGCACCACTACGCGCACGGCCTGCACGCGCCGTACTGGTGGATCAAGTGCGCGGTCGGCGTGAACAATGACGACCACCCGCTGGCCAAGGCGTACCACAAGCTCCTGGTCTGGGACATCATGAAGCGCCCGCGGACGACCAGAGTGGCCGAGGCCGTGCTGAACCAGGTCGTCGGCAAGAGCGTGGTGCTCTACATCAGGAAGCCTGCGTGATCACGCGCGAGCACGTCCTCCGGACAGCGCTGAGCATCTCGGCCATCCAGGAGGGCGACGGCGGCGTGCCGTGGCCCGAGGGGCACGTCGACGCGTGGAACCACGTCGAGTGCCTCATGGCCATGGCCGTGGCGGGCCTCAGGGACGAGGTCGAGCGCGGCTACGCCTGGCTGGCGGCCCACCAGCGCGAGGACGGCTCGTGGCCGATGAAGCTGGTCGCGGGCGAGGCGGTCGAGCGGGGCGGCGAGACGAACCACGCCGCCTACGTGGCCGTCGGCGCCTGGCACGACCTCCTCGTCACCGAGGACCTGGAGGCGGCGCACGGGCGCTGGGGCATGGTCAAGAAGGCCTTGGACTACGTCGTCGACCTCCAGACCCCGCGCGGCGAGATCGTCTGGGAGCGTGACGCGGAGGGCCACCCGTCCGGCTACGCGCTGCTGACCGGCTGCTCCAGCATCCACCAGGGCCTGCGCAGCGGTGTCCTGCTCGGCGAGCGGCTCGGCGACCCGCAGCCCCACTGGGAGCTGGCCGCCGACCGTCTGGCCAACGTGCTGCGGAACCATCCCGAGGCGTTCGCCGACAAGAGCCGCTTCTCGATGGACTGGTACTACCCCGTGCTCGGCGGCGCCGTCCGCGGCGACCTGGCCTTCGACCTGCTCGACAAGGAGTGGGACACCTTCGTCGTGCCCGGCCTCGGCATCCGCTGCGTGTCCGACCAGCCGTGGGTGACGGGCGCGGAGACCTGCGAGCTCGTGCTCGCCCTCGACGCCGTCGGCGACCGCGAGCGGGCCGGACGCCTGTTCGCCGACATGCAGCACCTGCGTCACGAGGACGGCTCGTACTGGACCGGCTGGCAGTTCGTGAACCGCAAGCACTTCCCGCACGAACGCTCCGGCTACACCGCCGCCGCCGTGATCCTGGCCGCCGACGCCCTCTCCGGGTTCACCCCGGCCGCGGGCCTGTTCCGCGACATCCCCGTCTCCGGGCAGACCAGCCCCTCCCTGTACGGCGAGCGTTCCTGATCCCGCACAGCGCTTCCCGGCCGCCGGCACCCGCAAGCCGTTTTATCGCTTCTTTGCCACAGGGGGCGGAGCGCCGCCGAGGGACGCCGCGACGCGCTCACTAGGTTCGTCAGTGGCCGTTCGATGCGTCTTCGGGGGAAGAGTGGGCGACACGGGCACGCTTGCGTTGTTGGAGCAGGTCACGACCGATCCGACCGTCTCCCCTTCGTCGGGGCTCCGGCGCCTGCTGGCGAAGGACCCTGCCGAGGCCGACCTCGGCAGGCGCCGCTTCCGCCTGCGGTCGGGGCCCGCCCGAGCGGCCATCGAGCGCTCCGAGCGGTCGTACGTCTTCGGTTACAACGCGGTCCTGTCCCGCGAGACGGGCAGGATCGACGAGCTCTCCCCTGAGCAGCGCGGTTTCGGGTACGCGGGCGCCGCCACGGCGTGCGCGACCCTCGACCTGCTCACCATGACCCGGGGCCGGCGCCTTCGCGAGCTACTAGCCGGCCCCGCCATACGGCACCAGCACCTCGCGTACCTCGGCGCCGGCCGGGCGTACGCGGGGCTGCGGGTCCGCCCCCTCCAGGGTCTCGGCGGCACGCATCCGCTGCTGCGCTGGCTGGCGGTCGACGGGTTCGGTTTCCAGCGCTCGCTCGCCCGCGCCGACCGGATGGTGGGTGAGCGCGCCGTTCCCCGCCTGCTCACCAGGAGCCGGCGCGCGCTGTTCGACCAGGGGCTGGGGCGCATGCTCTGGTTCCACGACTGCGCCTCGCCGGAGGACGTCTCGGCGCGCGTCGCCGAGTATCCGGCGACGCGCAGGGCGGACCTGTGGAGCGGCGTGGCGTTCGCGGCCACGTACGTGGGCGGCGCGGACCTGGACGAGCTGTGCAGGCTGACCGCCTACGCCGCCTCCGACGGCTTCCGGGCCCATCTGACGCAGGGCGCGGCCCTCGCGGCGGCCGCCATGCTCCGCGAGGGGCACCTGCCCGGCCACGCGGAGCACGCCGTCCAGCTGATGGCGGGGGCAGAGCCCGAGCAGGCCGCCGCGTGGGCGGACCGGGCGCTGATCGAGCTCGGTCACGACCCGCACAGCCCCGAGGACTTCCTCTCCTGGCAGGCCCACACCCGCCGCGCGTGGCTCCGCAGGAACCGGTGAGGGGCTACCGGCGGCGCCGCGCTCACTGAACCGGACCCGGCTCCATGAAGGCGTGCCCTGGCCGCAGGAAGGCGGGCCTGACCGCAGGAAGGCGGGCCTGGCCGCAGGAAGGCGGGCCCAGCCGTTGGAAGGCGGGGCCGGCTAGCGCAGGCGGGTCAGGACGCGGAGCGAGCCCGTCACCGAGGTCTCCTCGAAGGCGCCGGTCTCCAGCGCGCGCAGATACACCCGGTACGGCGCCTGCCCGCCGTCGGCCGGATCAGGGTAGATGTCGTGGAAGACCAGCGCCCCGCCCACCATCACGTGCGGTGACCAGCCCTCGTAGTCGCGCGTCACCGGCTCGTCGGAGTGGCCGCCGTCGATGAACAGCATCGCCAGCGGCGTGTTCCACAGCCGCGCGACCTGCTCCGAACGGCCCACGATCGCGATGACCTCGTCCTCGAGGCCCGCCTCCGCGATGGTCGTGCGGAAGGTCGGCAGGGAGTCCATCTTCCCGAAGCGCGGGTCGACGAGCGTGGGATCGTGGTGCTCCCAGCCCGGCTGGATCTCCTCCGATCCCCTGTGGTGGTCGACCGTCACCACGACCGAGCCGGTCAGGCGCGCGGCGGCGCCGAGGTAGACGGCCGACTTGCCGCAGTAGGTGCCGATCTCGCAGATGGGGCCGCGCGTGCCGTACCGGAGGGCGGCCCTGAACAGCGCCATGCCCTCGTCGGCGGGCATGAACCCCTTGGCGCGCTCGGCGGCCAGCAGCAGATCGGGCGGCATCTCCATGACGAGCACCTTACTCACGACTCGAACCGAACATTCCTCTTGAACGAGATTCTGGAACCTGTTCTACTTGGCACGTGAACCAGCGCGCCCGCATCGCGATGTCCGACGACGACATCGCCGCCTTCCTCCAGGAGTCGCGCAAGCTGCAGCTCGCGACCATCAACCCGGACGGCACCCCGCACCTGGTGACCATGTTCTACGCCCTGGACGCCGGCCGGATCGCCTTCTGGACCTACGGCAAGGCGCAGAAGACCCGCAACCTGGAACGCGACCCGCGGGTCAGCTGCCTGATCGAGTCGGGCGACGACTACGCCGAGCTCCGCGGCGTCCTGGTGTACGGCGTCGCCGAGCAGGTCGAGACGACCCTCGACATCGGCATGGAGATCGCCCGGCGGATGACCCCCGGCGTGCCCGACGAACTGCTCAGGGAGTACGTGGAACACACCGGGAAAAAGCGCGCCGCGTTCGTCGTGGAGCCGACCAGAGTGGTCTCATGGGACCACAGGAGGCTGTCATGAAGATCAAAGTCGATTACCTGGTCTGCGAGGCCAACGCCGTGTGCATGGGGCTCGCGCCCGAGGTCTTCGAGGTGGACGACGACGACCAGCTGCACATCCTGCTGCCTGAGCCGCCGCCGGAGATGTTGGACCGCGTCCGCCACGCGGTGCGGTCATGTCCGAAAGCCGCCCTCTCACTCGAGGAGTGACCCCCATGCGCGCAGCGCTGCTCCACACCGTAGGAGACGACAAGCTCGACATCCGCGACGACATCACTCTCGCCCCCGTCGGCCCGGCCCAGGTGCGCGTCAAGATCAAGGCCACCGGGGTCTGTCACTCGGACCTGTCGGCGATGACCGGCGCCCTTCCGCAGCCGGTGCCGCTGGTCCTGGGCCACGAGGGCGCGGGCGAGGTCGTGGAGGTCGGTGACCACGTCACCTCGGTCCAGCCGGGCGACCACGTCATCATCAACTGGCGCCCCGCCTGCCAGGAGTGCGCGCTGTGCGTGGGGGGCCAGCCGTACCTCTGCATGAAGTACGTCGTCGAGTCCTTCACCACCGGCACCTTCCGGATGGGCGACACGATGGTGTACGGCATGGCTGGGAGCGGCACCTGGGCGGAGGAGATCGTCATCCCGTGGCAGGGAGCGATCAAGGTCGACCCCGCCGTGCCGTGGGAGGCCGCCGCCCTCATCGGCTGCGGCATCACCACCGGCGTCGGCGCGGCCGTCAACACCGCGCGCGTCCGGCCGGGCTCCACCGTCGCCGTCATCGGCTGCGGCGGCGTCGGCCTGTCGGTCATCCAGGGCGCCCGCATCTCGGGCGCGCGCACCATCCTCGCCGTCGACCCGCTCGCCGCCAAGCACGAGCTGGCGCTGAAGGTCGGCGCCACCCACGCCGTCACCCCCGATGACCTGCCGGGGGCGCTCCAGGAGCTCACCGGCGGGCAGGGCTTCGACTACGGCTTCGAGGTCGTCGGCAAGTCGGCCACCATCCAGAGCGCCTGGCAGCTCACCCGCCAGGGCGGCGACGTCATCGTGGTCGGCGCGGGCGCCATGGACGACATGGTGTCGATCTCGGCGTTCAGCCTGCTGTTCGAGGGCAAGAACCTGCTCTCCTCGCTGTACGGCGAGGCCGACGTCAGGCACGACTTCCCGTACTTCGCGGAGCTGTACAAGGCGGGCCAGCTCGACCTCGACTCGTTGATCAGCGCCCGGATCAAGCTGACCGACCTGAACGAGGCGGTGGCGGCGTTGCGCAACGGTGAGGCGCTGCGCCAGATCGTCCTGTTCGACTAGCGAGGCGGCGGGCGGCCGTGGGGGCCTTCCCCACGGCC